>CAZOJZ010000193.1:0-10916 GCA_964580205.1 uncultured Roseivirgaceae bacterium | reverse complement strand
ATTGCTTCAATGACCAAGAGTTTCACTGCCATGGCCATTCTGAAGTTACAGGAAGAAGGAAAATTATCTCTTAGCGACCCTGTTGCCGACCACATTCCTGAAATGTCCAACCTAACTTATCTTAGCAGCGATGCCCCTATTATAGATATTGAGAACCTGTTAACCATGACCACCGGATTTCCGGAAGACAACCCATGGGGAGACCGCCAGCTTGATGAACCAGATCAGATGCTTATTGACCTTATTGCAGAGGGTGTTTCATTTTCCAATGCATCATCTTATAAATTTGAATACAGCAACTTGGGCTTTGCACTATTGGGTAATATTATTACCCGGGTTTCTGGCAAACCTTACCAGGAGTACATTCGGGAGCATATTTTTCAGCCCTTGGGTATGGAGCATACTTACTGGGAGTACAGCTATATTCCCGAAGATCAATTGGTTCTTGGTTATCGTTGGGAGGATGAGCAATGGAAGTTAGAACCAATACTTCATGATGGCTCATTTGGGGCAATGGGTGGATTGATCACTTCAATAGAAGACTTTAGCAAGTACGTCAGTTTTCACTTGTCAGCCTGGCCGCCCAGAAGTGAACATGTAACTGGACCGGTCTCCAGAAGTGCACTGAGAGAAATGCAAACGCCACAATATAGTAGATTGAATGCAAAAAATACCGACAGCAATGGCGATCCTTGTGCCACTGTGTCTGGATATGGATATGGTTTAGGCATTACCCGGGATTGTAAGGGGAGAATACGAGTATCACACGGAGGCGCATTGCCTGGCTTTGGAAGTAACTATGTATTTTATCCTGAATATGGGGTAGGTGTTATGGCTTTTGGTAACCTGACCTATACTGGCCCCTTGCCATATAAGGAGATTGAAAAGTTACTTTTTGATAGTGTGGGGCTGGAGCCCCGCCAGCTTCCTGCTTCTGATATTTTAGTGGAACGACAACAGCAGGTGGCACAACTAATTCAGAGCTGGGACCCTGATTTAGAGGCTAAAATACTGGCAGATAATTTTTTCCTGGATAAGTCCAGGGACCACCGTAAGTCACAGATTAAAGAAGTATTAGATAAGGCTGGATCCATTCAAAGTATCGACGGTATTGTGCCCCACAATCAACTACGGGGAACCTTTAAAATAATCTCGGAGCGTGGATTGGTTAATGTATTCTTTACCCTAACTCCTGAAAAGACCCCAAAAGTGCAACAACTTGATGTGTGGTTTGAAGCAAATTCAGAATAATATTGGACCTGCCGGGAGCGGAATCCATCATCGAGCGATTTAATCAAGGGATACTAAAAATGGTTACGGACGGTAGCTACAACCGTATACTGCAACTTAATTGGATAAGAGCAGACGTGGATGGGGATGGTAAACTAGAAATGGTGGCCAGCGGCGCCCGGGCAGGAAAATCGGCGCCAACCAATAGCTACAACGTGTGATTTCAAAATACTGCTTCACCTCCGTCCAATAATCGCTACTACATTGATGGTCAAATATATCAGGGTTGGGACAACATACCTCAGGAAAACAAAGTGCAACCGGTAGTAAGCTAGACTCAAGAGGATTTTAAGTTGATGAAGTTTGGATTTTAGCATCCGCCCGTTTAGCCCATAAAAATATGGCCTCTGTCAAAAAGACAAAGGCCAAATAATAAATAATTTTGTAGAATTGGCTACTGTGTTGCCATCATGTCAGCTTCTAAAGTCCATATTTCATCATAGGAATCTTCCCAGGCTAATCGACCTGTATTAAGAAAGGGAATCCAGGCGTCGTCCCCATGTACTTTTTTAAAAGCCTCCATAAATTTTGGATCATCATCAAGTTCAGCCCATTTTTCTAGCGGCCAGACAGTGGCAAGATGCCTGCCACGACTGCCCTGACGAAACTCATTGTCCCAAACGCCCCAGGGGTTTTCACCGTCCATGGCTTTTACTGCAGCACTCACTTGTTTTAGCAACCCATCTACCAGGAATCCGTATTTGTTATTTACCTTCCAGAAACGTAGATAGACCATAGGTGATGGCGCGGGATCACCTACCACATTGGACAGATCATCATCTCTTTTCCAATACTCCACAGTACCCATGTCTTCAATATGTTCCATCACTTTTGCCCAATCATTATCATGGTCATCACCAGCGGGCCGGGTATCCAGGTCAGCATAGGTAAGAGGCCCCATCATCCAGACCAATGTACCGGCATCAGGACCGCTGGAAATAGACCATACTGTGGCAGCATGAGGGCCACTGCTATGAAATGCGGCATTATGCGCTTTCATGGCTGCCTCAAGTTTGTCGTTGTCTTCTCCATTAGGTGTTAGCTGAACGGTTTCATACATAGTGTAGGAATCCTCTTGAGCATAAATAATTAAGGGAAAAGATAAAAGGAGTGTAATAAAAAGCTTTTTCATGTTTTAATGTGTTTGGTTAGTTAATATTCATAAGATACTGTTTTTGAGGAAATAAACAATGTTTGATTAAGAATCACTTAACACTTATGCTCCTGATCAATAATTTATTTAAAAGATATTATCAAATATCTAAAGGTCCACTTGTTTTAGGGGGTAACCAGAAATAAAAAAATCAAGTTAGGCAGACAACTAATGCGACTCACCAGCAAGATTTGACTTTTGCAGAAAGCCCGGCGTTAATGCCTTGAAGGCGTAGCTAACTCTGCCACGCAAACCCGCCTTTACAATATGGTTGAAAGTACTAATGGGTAGTTTTCGAATAATATTCTGAGCAAGCTTAACTTTCTTACCTGGGCCTTTCAAACGAAACTGTGTAGCTTGAGTGGGGCCATACATCAGATGAATCCAAAGCCGAGGATGTCGAAGTAAATACCAGAAAAGAGGTGGTTTACAGCCAATAATACCAGCCAAATCGTACATATACCTCTGATAATCTACCAGGCTCCGGATACGCTCAGCATTGCCTTCGAATTGCTCTTTGTATATTTCAAAGTCAGCGGCGGCAACTTGCCTCATCTGCTCTGAATTTGGCAGTTGTTTTTGGCCGGTGAAGATCATTGAACAATACCGAGCTTGCATTTCCATTATGGGAAATTGACTGCCAAAGGCTGGGCGCGCCCAACCTACCCATGTCAGGGTGTCTCCAAGATCCGCATGAAACATGTGTTTATACATTCCTCTTGGGTCGCAGTTTTGTAATTCCTCCGGCATAAAGGAGGTGCGGTTGACATATCCTGTACAAAATACGATGGCATCGATATTTTCTAGAGTTACACCATCGGCAGTAGTAAGCGTACGGCCACCATCTTTTATTTCTACAATGTCTTCTACTACTTTGCAGCCATGGTGGACTATGGCCTGTGGCAAAGCCAGGGTCTTGGTACCATAAATTCCCCAGATTCCCCAGCGGGCCTGAACACGGTCATTGAGATCCGCCAGAGCGTCAAAGACGGGATCCTTCCGGGCGCGTTCAAGTTTTAGTACAAACGGGCTCAAATGGGCGCCAAATTCACGGGGGAGGTCCCAAATTCCACGGTGGGTAGAAACGTCGGCGGCGTGCCCGCCACGCTTCCGTGGAACCACCCAACCAGTGGATTCCCTCAGGCTTATAAAACACTGTTCAGCCACCTGGGAGATCTCAAAGGCCACATCGGAGCCGGATTCGCCACCGCCTACCACCAACACCCGCTTTCCTTCAAACGACTTAGCGTTGATAAAAACTTTGGAATGTGATACTGAGACATTGCTGAGGGATTCCCTCCATGCTGGAAACCGTGGGATGCGGTTGTTACCAATGGCCAGTACCAGTCGGCGGCTTTGAAGCTGCTCACCAGAATCAAGGGTTACTTCCCATCCATCTTCTTTCAGCGCCACCACCGAGCTGACTTTCGCGTCCAATCGTATGTGGTCTAAACAACCAAAATGTTCAGCATATTCGGTCCAGTAGTTTACCGCTTCATCTTTGGTCCAAAAGTGATGACATTTGTTGTCGCCCACCCAAAAATCAGAAAACATGCTAAAGGTAACAGATGAGGTCAACACCAGACTGTCATAACTCTTTGAGAACGTTCCACCAAGTTTATCAGACTGCTCCAGGCATACGACTTCATCAATGCCATGCTCCAGCAATTCTTTAGTAGTAACAATTCCGGCAGGACCGGCACCGATAACGATGCAATCAATCATGGTGCTATTAATGATAATCTTATCCCCGATGATCAGCTTCCTTTAAAAATACAACATAAAACTAAATATTTGTTTAATAAGCTTGTGCACCAAATAAATACTTGCGCAGATAAATTGTTCATTCGGCTCAAAGATCATGGTATTATCAAGGAACAAGATTTAATTTCTTATATTGAAAAAGCAAATAAATAGAATTACTATGGCTTTAAAAATAATAGGTGCCGGACTTCCAAGAACCGGAACAAACAGCTTAAAAAGGTCCCTCGAAATGTTAGGAATTTCGAAGTGCTATCACATGAAAACACTCTTGACAAATCCTGACCAACTTCACTTCTGGCTACAGTTAGAGGAAACTGGAAGCACTGATTGGGATACCTTGTATAACGGTTTTCAAGGATCTGTAGATTTTCCATGCTATCCCTTTTATAAAGAACACCTTAAGCGTTATCCTGATGCCAAGGTGATACTCACAGTAAGAGACTTTGATTCCTGGTACAAGAGTGTGAAAAGCACCATATGGACTGCAGGTCCACAAAACCTGGGTGAGAAGTTAATGATGTTAGGTCGAATGCTCACCAATCCCCGGGTTAAGAGAGTGATTATGTGCATTAAATTCGTAAAACGCATGTTATGGGAAAAACAGTTTCAGGGGCGTTTTGAAGATGCCTCTTATGCGGAAGAAGTATTTAACAGGCATACTGAGGAAGTTAAAGCTCATGTTCCTGCCGATCAATTATTAGTCTATGACGTTCGGGATGGTTGGGACCCTTTATGTGAGTTTCTTGAAGTTACCGCACCTACTGAACCTCTACCTCATCTAAATAAAAAAGAAAACTTCAAAACCATGTTACAGGGTCTGATAAAGACCGGGGTTATGGAGGAAGATTAGAAGATCTAAGATATGAGATCTAAGATTTGAGATTTACAATCCCCTTAAAATTGGAGACAAGTAATAAGTATGACTGAACACATCGTTCCCTGGTTCAGACTAGATCCTGTGTGGGAGGGGGAGAAGAAATAATACCACGGGGACTGTCCAAGGACAAGGTTTCGGCGATGGTTCGCCTACCAGACATTTACAACTTTTAACCGGCGAATCGATTGAGGTGGATGTCATTGACATGTCTTCTGTGGGCAATGACCCCGATAATGCACCCGAGTTAATCCATATTGTCCCTGGCCCCAGGCTAAGACGTCAGGTTTGGCTGAGAACCGCTACAGGGCAAAGGTTGGCTTACGCCACCTCCTGGTGGTAAGAAAGTCATATTGATGAGTATTTGAAAAACCGGTCCTTGCCCATTTGGGTCAGTTTAGCGCTCTCACGTACCGAGTTGTACAGGGATGTACAGGGAATTCATTATGGTAGTTCCAAAGAATTATCGGAAGCATTTGGCGATCCAGGCCCGTTTCTGGGACGACATTATCTGTTTTGGCATCGAGGTCAGCCAATTACCTTAATATATGAGGTGTTTTCGCCTTATCTGGAAAAATATTTGGGGCAAGCAAAATTCGAGCTTTGAAATTTCATTCAAAAGCCTTTGAAATGTACATAGCTACCTTGCGATAGTCATTAGCTACCATTTCCCCAATGGTGGGTTCGATTTCCATGTTATTTATTTCTTGAGCATTCATGGTTTATTTCTTTTTTTTAGGTGAAAATGTAAATGTAAACAAATGTCTAAACAAAAATAGATAAAAAGGTCTAAATATCCCATATTTAAGTATAAAATATTTAAGAGGTCATGATTAACGCCCGCCTTGATCCTGGTTGATATTGTTCTGTATAATTACTAATATGTCTTAATAATCAATCAAAACATTAGATTACCATGATTCCATTAAAAAACCACTGCCTCCATACTATCAATATCTTACCTATTTACCTTTTCATAATGCTCACATTATTTGGTTGTAGTCAGAGATCTGATCAAACGCATACAGCTGAAGCACAGGAAATTCAAGAAGCAATATCAGACCCGCCGGGATTGGTACAGGTTAAGGCTGTAGGCCTGACATTTCAAGCTCCGGATGAAATACCCTCGGGTTGGACCACCTTCAGATTAAGCAACGAAACAGATATGATCCATTTTGGATATATATACCGAGTTCCGGAAGGGAAGGGAATTGAAGACCACCCGGGGCTAGCTGCCGTTTTTCAAAACTTTATGGACGATTTTAACGAGAAGCCGCGCAGCGCCCCGGATGCGGGAGTTGAAATTCCAGAATGGTTTTCAAAAGTAGTAATAAACGGCGGCCCCGGACTGATTTCACCAAGGAAAATAGCAGAAACTACCGTGTTTGTGGAGCCAGGGACTTACTTGATGGAATGCTATGTAAAGACTGATGGTATTTTCCATTCATACAATCCTGCACCAGATGGCTACGGCATGGTCCATGAGTTTACTGTTACCGAAGAAAACAATGGTGTGCAGGCACCCATGCCAACCATTAATATTAGTGTGTCAGGAGAGACCGGGCTTAATGTATCTGGAGATATCACAGTTGGCAGCCATGTGGTTGGGGTAAATTTTCTGGACCAGAAGGTACATGAAAATTTTGCAGGTCATGATGTACATTTAGTTCGACTTTCTGAAGGTACTGATCTTGATGAAGTAGAGGCATGGATGGATTGGACCAAACCGACCGGACTCCAGACGCCGGTACCAGCAGACTTTTTGGGAGGAACCCACGAAATGCCTGAAGGGGGAACTGCCTATTTCCATGTGGATCTGGAACCCGGTAGTTATGCCTGGATATCAGAAGTGCCAAATGCTCAGGAGAAGGGTTTGTTGGTGCCATTTGAAGTGGAAGACCATGTTCCTTGATGTAGATAATCTTTTCATAAATCTATTAAACCCCAGAATTGTCATTAGAAATTCTGGGTTAAAGGTTACACCAGACAGGTAACTTGCTCATTCGACAGATTTCCCTTTTAAACAGAGGTTAAATTGTACAGTAAATCAAAATCTCTCGAAAATGGGCAGTTTAAAATATTTTATTAGCGCCGTATTATTTTTTACCATTACTTCACTTACAGCCCAGTACAACACTGGCAGTGACGACCTTAATAAATCTTTGGTGCGTATTGATGCCGATGCCAGCGTTAATTTCGGAGGATTTAGAGCTGATTTAAGCGGTTCCTATGATATTAGTGAAAACAAAATAGACTATCTGGCGGTAAGAGTTGGCATGACAGCGGGGGATATATATCTGGCGGTGGAAATTGCCAAAATCACCCACAAAAGTGTCGATTATGTAGTAGAGGTTTATCAGGCCCACAAAACCAAAGGTTGGGGAGTAATAGCAAAAGAATTGGGAATTAAACCGGGGTCTCCTGAATTTCATGCTCTAAAAGGAAATAAAAAAGGAAACGGCCACAGTCATAAAACCAAAGGTAAAAAGGGTTAGACTCCATTATAGGATTTGTTTTTAAATAGGCGGGTACTCACTCGCCTTTTTTGTGACC
Source organism: uncultured Roseivirgaceae bacterium (assembly GCA_964580205.1). Lineage (GTDB taxonomy): Bacteria > Bacteroidota > Bacteroidia > Cytophagales > Cyclobacteriaceae > SZUA-3. The sequence continues at coordinate 3,282 of CAZOJZ010000193.1, read as the reverse complement.
GTCCTGAGCTCTATTTTGATATCAATCCATTATTATATTCCAAGTATTTTAAATCACATTATCACCCCTCAAAAGTTATTTTACTATATTAGCTCGTCTGGCCAAATTGTATGTATCGTCTAGTCACCTTTTATTTAATTTAATATTTCTTTTTGTGGAAGCACTTACTCATTCACCTTATTGGCCATTTGCCGTATTATTATTAGGAATAGTGGCAGTGGTATTGATGATCTCTCGTTGGAGGTTGCATCCGTTTGTAGCCCTCATTCTATCTGCCATCCTGGTGGGTCTGGTGTCTATTGAGCTTCCCGGCGATCAATACCATGTAGTAAAAGCTGTGGAGCTTCCTATGCTGGAATTCGGTAATGTGGCAGGTAAAATAGCCTGGGTAATTGCTTTGGCTGCTATTATTGGCACAGCCATGATGCAAAGCGGCGCCGCCCAAAAGATCGTCAACTGGTTGATTGGAACCTTGGGAGAAAAGCAGGCATCCCTGGCACTTTTAATAAGCGGTTTCGTGCTTTCAATTCCAGTATTTTTCGATACCGTATTTTTCCTGCTGATTCCATTGGCCATTGCCCTGGCCCTTAAAACAGGTAAAAATTTCGTACTATATGTGATGGCGATTGGAGGAGGGGCTGCCATAACCCATAGCCTGGTACCACCAACCCCAGGTCCGTTAATAATGGCGGAAACCCTGAACCTTGACCTGGGACTTACCATAATTGCGGGCTTGTCTTCAGGGATTGTACCGGCTTTGGCGGTGCTGGTGGTGAGTAAGCGCATGAATTCAAAATTTAATATTCCAGTTCGTGTAACATTTGAGGATGTTGGAGAAGACCAAAGACAGCCTTCCTTAATGTTGTCAATATTACCCGTATTGATGCCAATCTTACTGATTAGTCTTGCTTCTGTAACCGAGGTGGTTGCTGGAGATACTCCTGCCTGGATGGCATTTTGGGGAAATAAAAATATTGCGATGGCAGTGGGTACAGCAATAGCCCTATGGTTATGGGTGAATCAAAGAGAAATGGATGGAGCTGAATTATGGAAGGCTGTTGGCAAACCTTTGGAAATTGCCGGTATCATTATTCTAATTACCAGCGCTGGCGGTGCCTTTGGGGCTATGATTAAACACAGTGGGATTGGAGTTGCCATTGAAACCTTAACTGAAAGTTTTCATATCTCCTATATTCTTCTTGCCTGGTTGATCGCTGCGGTTATGAAAACCGCCCAGGGATCCGGCACGGTTTCCATGATCACCAGTGCCAGTATTATGTTGGCCATTTTGGGGACAGGGGTTGATCTTCCTTATCACCCCATGTATATTTTACTGGCCATTGGGTTTGGCTCATTATTTATCTCCTGGATGAACGATAGTGGGTTCTGGGTAGTGTCCAAAATGAGTGGGTTTACAGAAAAGGAAGGGCTTAAGACCTGGACAGTGTTACTTGCGGTAATTTCACTAGTAGGGTTAGTACAACTGTTGGTGTTATCATGGGTTTTTCCATTTGCCTGATTACTAAACTTTAAAATATATACTATGCGTATAGTGGTATTAGGAGGCGCTGGGTTTATTGGCAAAAAACTGGTTAATAAATTATTAAAGCGCGGTCAGATTTCTCTAAATGGCCGGCCCGTAATGCCGATAAATCAATTGGTGGTATTTGATAAAGAGCAGGCACATGGACTGCCCGAGGATTCCCGTCTGGAAATAGTCGAAGGAGACATTTGCAACAGGGGTACCATTGCCGAATTGTTGGGTAAGCACACGGATGTTATTTTTCATCTGGCTGCGGTGGTGAGCGGGGAAGCAGAAAAGAACTTCCAACTAGGGATGCAGGTAAATCTTCAGGCCAACCTGCAACTGCTGGAGATCTGTAGGGCCATGTATCATGCGCCGGTTCTGGTATTTGCCAGTAGTGTTGCAGTTTACGGTGGCGAACTTACCGAAATAATTAGTGACGATACTGCGCCTATACCACAAAGCTCCTATGGTACCCAAAAGGCCATGATGGATCTATTGATCAATGATTACAGCAGGAGAGGATTTATCGATGGCCGGGCCATGCGACTACCAACTATTGCCATACGACCTGGTAAACCCAATGCCGCCACTTCTTCATTTGTAAGTTCTATAATCAGGGAACCATTACAGGGCCAGCGTGCTAATTGTCCGGTAAGCCCTGAAATTAAAGTTTGGATTTTATCTCCTGAGAAGGTAACGGATAACTTTATCCATGCTGCCCACATACCTGCCCAGGCGCTTAAAAACAACCGTGTAGTCAACTTGCCGGGCCTTACAGTCACGGTAAAAGAAATGGTAAATACCCTGGAGTCAGTGGCAGGAAGTGAGACTGCAAAATTAATAGATTGGGAGCCTGATGCTTTTATCCAGAGTATTGTATTGACATGGCCTCCACAGTTTGTCACAGAACGAGCATTGACTTTGGGATTCCAGCGAGATGCATCTGTAGAAGATATTATCAGATCGTTCATAAGGGAGGAATTGACATGAATTCAAAAGTGGCTATTATTACCGGAGCAGGTTCCGGAATTGGTCGCAGTGTGGTGATCGCATTGCTAAAGGAAGGCTATAATATTACCCTTACCGGCCGTCGAGAAGAAGCGCTGCAAGAAACCGCTGGTTATGCCCCTGATCGGTCTCACCTGTTGTTGGTCCCTTCAGACATAAGTCAGCCGGATTCTGTAAAGCAGCTGTTTGCCGCCACCAAAGAAAAATTCGGCAGGCTTGACCTGCTATTCAACAACGCCGGGGTAAATACCGCTGATGTTTTATTAGAGGATCTCGAGTATGATCAATGGAGAAAAGTGGTAGATGTTAATCTGACCGGTACTTTTCTGTGCACCAGGGAGGCTTTTAGATTAATGAAAAATCAGCAACCCATGGGCGGGAGGATCATCAATAACGGTTCTATATCTGCACAGGTACCCCGGCCCAATTCAGCCCCTTATACCGCTACTAAACATGCCATTACCGGGCTTACAAAATCCACGGCTTTGGACGGTCGCAAATATAACATTGCCTGCGGTCAGATTGACATTGGCAATGCCGCAACTGACATGGCCAGTAAATTGAAAGAAGGAGTCCCACAGGCTGATGGTTCTACTGCTGTCGAACTCACCATGGATGTCAGCAATGTAGCTGATGCCGTGGTATACATGGCAAATCTACCACCAGAAGCGAATGTGTTGTTTTTGACAGTGATGGCCACCAAGATGCCGTTTGTGGGGAGAGGATAAATTGAGTTTGGGTTTGAG
>CAZOJZ010000192.1:0-26605 GCA_964580205.1 uncultured Roseivirgaceae bacterium | reverse complement strand
GCTAGAAAATAAAGGTATGTATATACTTCACCAACACCGACTGTGTATCTACTACTGGCAATTCCGGATTATAGTCTAGTCTGTTGGTGTTCATTCCCCCATTTAACACTACCCAGAGGTCCTGACCTTCCCGGAAGTTATATCGAAACCTGATGTTCGCTGAAAAAAGATCGGCTGTGCTATTGTATTGTACCAGGGCATTGGTGGAAAGCTTGCGATTCACCGCGGTTCCTATGCGTAACCGTGTTATATGGAATTTAAATAGTTCATCCCGATCTGCAAAATCAGCGTGACTATAGGTATACTCCAAATTAAATTGAAAATGCTTTGATAAATACCAGGATGGGGTAATGGTTACGCTATTCAGCCATCCATCGTAAAATGAGCCAGTTTCGAGTTGAATACCGGTGCTTAAGCGATTATCACCAGCAATTCTGTATGATCCTATTATACGGTAAAAATCATAAGTACCAATTGGAATGGAAACTTCATCTGAAAGTTTGAATTCTTCCAGTAAATTTTCATAAACCCATTTGACGCCTATTCCTCCACTGTCCAGATTTCTTCTGGAAAATGTCCATTCCGGCCCTGACTCTGCCGAAAGGACCTCATGATCCTGGTTGTTCACATAAGTATTCCCTAAGATTTCCAGTTTATGCCAAATAAAGGCTCCTTCTTCCCTTAACCAGGTGTGTGATAATGCCACGGTTCCGAATTTAAAATCATTGCGATCAACGAACCCAACACCGGGATTATAATTGGGGCCAGACAAAATGGTCCCGATGTTGTATCCAAATCCCCGGCGCCTGCGACGGTTCAAGTCAAGTGCCAGACGGCCGCTTTTGAAATTTTCAGCGCCCCCGTCTTCCGTCAGGCTGTCAAAAGTCTGGGCCCATTGAACTGTTAGATAATCATCTCCAAAAAGCCTGATAAGACCGTCAATTCCATAGGCCAAATTTTTATTTCCCTTCGTATCTATACGGCTGGTAAACATACCTCCTACAAAGCTATTCTGATTAAAGACCCTTCTTCTTACCCTTAGCACGCCAAAGTTCTCTGATGGTGTGGAATCCAGGCTTTGAGTTTGCATATTCATGAAACCTAGATCCCAGGTTTTCATTCTTCCGATCATCCGGACTCCGCCGTAAATAGGAACCTGCCGGCCATCATCTGTCAACCCTATCCTGCGGCTGAAAAACAATCGGCTTAAGCCCCCGGTCCGAAAATCGAAAACAGAGGCCCGTTCCTGGAAGAATTGTCGTTTTTCAGGAAAAAAAAGAGAAAAACGGGTAAGATTTACCAGTTGGTCATCAGCTTCAGCCTGGGCAAAATCAGTATTTATGGTGAAATCAGCAGTAAGATTGTTAGTAATTGAAAACTTAATGTCTCCTCCAATTTCTTTTTGAAATTCAGTTTGACTAGTATATCCTGTTTCAGTTTGATTTAATTGGTTTGATCCCTCTATACCAACAAGAACATATGGGGTCACATAAAGTTTTTTACTACGTTTAATGTCCCTGAATTCAATTTTTTGAGCCATTGACGGTCTTAAGAATGCCCAGTTGGTCTTGGGAGGGATCGCGGGATAGACCAGTCTTTCCAATTTTCTGGCCACCTTTCGCTGCACTGTTAAACCCATGATCACTTTACCATCCGTCTCTTGAAACCGCAGGCTACTAAAAGGGATTCTTATCTCGGCGAACCATCCCTCTTCGGTTACCGTGCTCTCAGCGTCCCAAAAAGTATTAAAATCTCTATTTAGCCAGGATCCTGAGGATATGGTCCCTCCGGTGGCATCGTTTGATATAGCTGCATCATGTCTAAGTCCGGTTGGAGTAGTAGTAAAGATATAGGCATTCTCATTATCATTATAAGTATCCAACACAATTTCAAAATGGTCAGATCCTCTTATCCGGTCCCGGTAGAGTGAAGTCGCCCTGACCCCATTTGGATCACTATCATAGGCCCTGATTGATCCATAAAAATACTGATCATCATAGGCGAACCGTATTTCAGTTTTTTCGGTTGGAGGAGCTCCGGCATTGGGTTCATACTGAATCATAGGAACAGGAACAATAGTCTCCCAAACGGGCTCATCTACCTTGCCATCGAATATAATCCCACTAATCCTTGGTATTACAAAGACACTGTCGGTTTGGGCATAGGACTCCAGCGTTATGCTGATTGATAAGAGCCAAAACAATAAGTTCTTCAAAGACATGAACCTGCAAGGTCGTCAAAATACTGGAAATTGTTATCCGTAACTTCAAGCTACGGATAACTGCACAGACAATCAATCTTGTCAATTATCTAAGTACAAATCGACCGGGGATATCAAAATAAAGTAACACAAACAGGAAGAAACTCATTGTCCAGATAGCCAGCACATTAAAAATAAAGGTATCTATATAAACCCCAAATAGTGGTTTATTAGCTACCAGGAATTGGGTTCGAAAATCTAAAAAATGATCGCTATCCGCCCATATATATATAGGGTAAATCTTTTGAACCAGATGGTCACCCTCCTGCACGATGCGATCCACGCTTTTAACATTGGTAACCATGTCGCTCACTGTCTCGTTTTGATACCGATTTCGAAGCACATTGAGATCTACCGGTGCTTTTAGATTCCTTTTAATTCGCTCCATATCCGCTGCCCTTTGTTTTTCTGCATCACTGGATTTTTTGTTGTAGTATTTTTTCAAACCTGACAAGAATGTTTCCGCCTGCTCCAGCACTTGATTGTCTATCTCCTCAACAGTTAATTTTCCATATTCCGGAAATTGTCTTGCACCAACTACTGCTAGCTCTTTCCCAAGTTCATTTCTCAGTAGTTTCAAATTGGACTCCAATTGCTCCACCTGATCAGTTTCAATCAGTTTACGGCATGCCGACAATTTTGACTCCAATGTAGGAATGTAATACACGGTTTTATAATCAGAGTTGCGCATTATCTGCTCATTGGCAAAGAAATGTTTTTGATATGCATTTGCCTTGAACTGATGAACTACCAGAGCTTCATAAGACCAGCGACTGGTCATTATTTCGCCCACGAAAGGCACTTTATCGTGTGATCTCAGCTTTGGATGCAGGTCATCAAATTTTACGACAACTCCTCCCAATATCAGTTGTGGTATTAATAATATTGGAATCAAAATATAAACTGTTATTGCATTTTTAAATGCTGAACTGACATTCAAGCCCAGTACATTGGCAAACGAAGCGGTACTGAACAACACCAACCAATAGGCCAGAAACATTCCCCTGATTTCCAAAATCAAACACCCAATTAGTGCAAAAGTGAAAGTTTGTATGGCTGAAATGGTAAATAGGATGGAAATTTTTGAAGACAGATAACTTCCCCGGCTTAAATGCAGGAACGATTCTCTTTTGAGAATTTTACGGTCTTTGATTATCTCCTCGGCACTTACGGTAAGCCCCATAAACAAAGCAATAATCGTGCTAATAAAGAAAAATGCCGGTATGTTGACGTTTTTACCAAACGAATAGGCTGCTCCCTCAGCGGAGGGGAATTCCTTTACCAGAAACGCCAGGATTACTGCCAGCAATGGCGCTTCCAAGGAATTAATGAGGATGTATTGCAAATCGCTAAGTTTCGAACGAACGTCCCTGGCGGTAAATATGAGAAACTGTTTAAATCTTGCAGGGATTTGCAGCCGGCCCTCTGGTTTGTCGATCACCTTGGGAACCACTGGTAGTATTGACCGGTATTTGAAGTGTTCTTCCCATATTTGTGGGCTTACCTTCCTCTTATCTGTCAACCGTCCATACTCATTAACAACTTTGGTTTCAATAATGTTGAAAATCTCTTCCGGTCGAATATTCCCACAGACTGGGCAGGTCCCCAGATCCTTGTCTATTAGATTGGTTATGTCCTTAAAGTATGACTCCGCCTCCACAGGGTTGCCATAGTATATTTGGTATCCACCCACATCAAGAATTGCCAAACGGTCGAACATTTTGAATATATCCGACGAAGGTTGGTGGATTACCACGAAAATCAACTTTCCTTTCAGGGACAACTCCTTTAACAAGTCCATTATATTTTCAGAATCCCTGGAACTTAACCCGGAAGTAGGCTCATCAACAAAAAGTACCTGTGGTTCTCTAAGTAACTCAAGACCAACGTTTACCCGTTTCCGCTGGCCGCCACTAATGATCTTTTCCAATGGAGTACCAACCTTCAAATCCCTGATCTCCACCAGTCCCAAACTATGCAATGTCTTGGTTACCAGTTTTTCAATTTCCGCTGGTGGGGTTTTACCGAAACATAACCTGGCTGCATAGTACAGGTTCTGGTAAACAGTTAGTTCTTCAATCAGGAAGTCGTCCTGCGGTATATACCCGATAACACCCTCTATTTCCGATCGCTGCAGATGGATATTGATATTATTGATGCAGATCGATCCTTCGCTGGGTGTCAAATTACCATTCAGTACATTCAGCAAAGTGGATTTCCCGGAGCCACTGCTTCCCATGATCCCCACCAGTTTGCCCGATTCCTCGTATATGGAGATATCTCTAAGGCCTAATGCTCCATCTGGAAATTTGTAATAAACTTTCTCGGCTTTGAATACAATTTTCTGTTGTGACTTCGTAATTAGAAACTTACCAACCACATCTGAATAGTAGATGGGTTCGGTTCGATAGGCCCTGATGGTACTCCCTGTAGAAAAAACCACTCCTTTGTTGTTCTTTAGGGGTACGCCATTGAGATATACAGTAGTTTTACCCAGATATTTAATAAAGTAGCTCTCAGTTACTGGCATACGTAATACCACCAATTGACCTTGTAACCCATTGGCCACCATCCGGCTTATTTTATTGGAAAGTTCGGTGCTGCCGTCATCGACAATTAACAGGTTGGGAGAAATGACCGGCTCATCCTGAGTATAGTCTACGAAATCCGTGATGTTCTTAACGGTCTTTCTTTTGAGCTTCAGCGCTTCACTGATATAGTAAAGTAAATTGGATTCCCTCTCAGATACCACCTTATCAGCGGTTATCAGTTCAACCATTTTCAGCACCAGAACCACCTTTTGTTGTTCAGTAATCTCCTGATTTAGCTGCCTGGTTATTTGAATTATTTTAGACCAATCCTCTACGAAGTCAACCGTTTCATCGTCGGTATTTTCTATTTGAACCCGTTCCGATTCTCTTTCCAATACCAGTTCATCGAAGAGATCCATAAACTTGCTGACTCCACTTCGGTTTAGCTGAACCTCAAGAAATTCTTTTATTGTGAGGCGCTCCTTATAGGTGACACTTCCTTCCTTTGCTATTATCGCAAATAACTGGATGATCGCCTTTAATAGCTGCTCACTCATATGAGATAATGGTGTGGGTAGAACGGATTAATTTTTTTCTTCGAAAAAAAAGCATTGAATGAACTCCAATGCTTGTTCGAATTGTTGACTCCAAACTACTCGGTAATGTACTCCCTCAGGGCATTAATCCCGCGTATCAAGCCGGTCAGACTTCCTTCCTCCAAGTAAGTCATTCCTTGATTGTTCTTCATAGTCTCCTCAATATTAAGGCTGGCATATTCCTCTACAAGATCAGAAGTCATTGCTGTCAATTTGTCGGTAGTTGCATCACTGTCTAATGACTTTAATAGGGCATTAAGTTCTCCCATTGGTTTTTCCTGTTCAAGCATAAGACTTATCAATGGAATTGCAAAAGCACTAATACTGGATCTGGGGTCATCTGCTGAAACCTCTTCACCTTTTGGGATTTTTGGAAATTTCTCAACTAAAGAGCTGACAATATATAGTCCCTCTGTGAATGTACCGGTAACTACCAGGGCAGCGATGCGGTCGCGGTTGCTATTTTCCAGATGGACCCTTGTATCAGCAATTGCACCGTCGAGGATTTCTCCCAGGGCCTCCCGTGAACCCAAACTACTCTCAAATTCTTCTACAATATCGGAATCAATAGATGAAGTAACTCCGATTTGATCTGCCAATCCCTTCATCTCATTGAAGTAAGTTAGTGCATCCTGAGATTTGTCATATGAACTCAGGTATCCTATATCTGTGGAATAAACGCCCAGATTCAAAGCGGACTTGTCGTCCTCACTTTTATACTGATCCACATTGCTGATATCGTTTACTAAACTTGCCTCAAACTCAGCACCGGTGGATTGAATGATAAATGGGATTTCGGATGGCGGTGGTACTTTAACTACTATTTTCTCAATCTGTTTTTGTATCTGATCAGCTGCCTGGTCAAATTCTTCCCCCTCGTCCGTTTCCTGTTTTGGTGATGAACAAGCACTGATCCATATTATACATACACTGCACATAAAAGCAGTTATCATTCTTGAGTTAATTTTCATGATCTATTTTATAGTTGATCGGTATAAATTTAAGAAGTGGATAAGTTATAACAATAAAAATTATTACGCAAATTAATGAAATCGATGGTATATGACTCGGTTGTTCAATTCAGTTTTAACGAATTAGTGCTTAAGCAACCATTTTAGTCGTTGCACTGAATTATACGCAAAATTTTTTATATTGTGAATTGGACCAAGAAACTAAAACCAATAAATATGAATATTTTAACTACCTCCGGAGCCCGGTTGCTTTATGCCATACCGATGGCATTATTTGGTATTCTCCACTTTATGAATGCCTCAGATATGGCAGGAATGGTTCCATCGTTTATCCCAGGTGGGGTATTTTGGGTGTACCTTACCGGACTTGGATTGATATCGGCTGCTGTAAGTATCATTATACAGAAAAAAGCCCGTTTGGCTTGCCTGCTATTGGCTGGCATGCTAATCCTATTTGTATTAACTATACATATACCTGGATTGGGTGCTGATATGCAAGCTTCTATGCCAAATCTTCTTAAGGACACTGCATTAGCAGGTGCTGCATTGTCATTTGCAGGTATTGCAAGTGATTAGAAAATAAAGAATGCTCAGCGATAAAAAACCCTCTCGGAAACGTGAGGGTTTTTTAAACACCCCCCTTTTATTTGCAACTTAATTAGTCTAAATTTGTCCAATTTTTATAATCCGTCAACCTCAGTAAATCTTAAAAATATAAATGCCCAGAGATAAAAGTATCAAATCAGTTCTTATTATTGGAAGCGGTCCAATTATTATAGGTCAGGCTTGTGAATTTGATTATAGTGGGTCCCAGGCTGCCCGATCTCTGCGAGAAGAAGGAATAGAGGTTGTACTGATAAATTCCAACCCTGCCACTATCATGACTGATCCGGTGACGGCAGACCACATTTATTTAAAACCGCTGGAGCGCAAGTACATTATTGAAATCCTGAAGAATCACGACATTGATGCGGTCCTTCCTACTATGGGCGGACAAACAGCACTAAACCTCGCCATTGATTGTGAAAATTCCGGCATCTGGAAAAAATATGGGGTTAGGATCATCGGAGTGGACATCAAAGCCATCGTAACCACCGAAGATCGTGAAAAATTCAGGCTGAAAATGCAGGAATTAGATATACACGTCTGTACAGGAAAGACTGCCACTTCCTTTTTACAAGGTAAAGAGATCGCTCAGAAAATAGGATTTCCCCTGGTGATACGGCCATCCTATACCTTGGGGGGTACCGGAGGAGGGTTTGTAAATTCCCCTGATCTGTTCGAGAAAGCATTGAACAATGGACTTCATGCTTCACCAATTCATGAAGTACTGATTGAGAAAAGCATCAAGGGATGGAAAGAATTCGAATTGGAATTGCTGCGTGATAGTCAGGGCAACGTAATCATAATATGCTCTATCGAAAATTTCGACCCAATGGGCGTACACACCGGAGATTCTGTAACAGTAGCTCCGGCTATGACATTACCGGATACTGTGTACCAGGAGATGAGAAATCTGGCCATTCGCATGATGAATGGAATTGGACAGTTTGCCGGTGGTTGTAATGTTCAATTTGCTGTAAACCCTGAGAATGACGAAATCATAGCCGTAGAAATCAATCCCCGGGTAAGTCGTTCTTCCGCTTTGGCCAGCAAGGCAACTGGTTATCCTATTGCCAAGGTCGCTGCAAAATTAGCCATCGGCTTTAATCTTAATGAGCTGAAGAATCAGATCACCAAAACAACCAGTGCATATTTCGAACCGGCGCTGGACTATGTAATTGTAAAGATACCCCGCTGGAACTTTGATAAGTTTAAAGGTTCAGATCGGCACCTTGGATTACAGATGAAGTCGGTGGGTGAGGTAATGGGGATTGGACGGAATTTTCAAGAGGCATTACAAAAGGCTTGTCAGTCACTGGAAATCAACCGAAATGGTTTAGGAGCAGATGGACGGGAAATGCTTCATAGGGAAAACCTCTTGGACAGTCTGGCAAACCCTACCTGGAACAGACTATTTCATGTGTATGATGCCTTTAAAATGGGCATCCCTTTTAATACTATTCAGAACCTGACCAAAATTGACAAATGGTTCCTTCAGCAAATTGAAGAGCTGATAGATCTGGAGAAGCAGATAAAAGCTTACACATTGGATACAATTCCTAAAGACCTGCTAAGAACCGCCAAAGAAAAAGGCTACGCAGATCGTCAACTAGGCCATTTATTGGGTTGTTTGGAAAGTGAGGTGTTTGAACATAGAAACAATCTGGGCATCAGACGAGTCTATAAATTGGTAGACACCTGTGCAGCGGAATTTGAAGCACAGACCCCATACTATTATAGTACTTTCGATGAGGAAAATGAATCGGTAAGTTCTGACAACAAAAAGATTGTGGTCCTTGGTTCGGGTCCGAACCGCATTGGCCAGGGAATAGAGTTCGATTACAGTTGTGTTCATGGAGTACTCGCTGCTAAAGAATGTGGCTATGAAACCATCATGATCAACTGCAACCCGGAAACAGTTAGTACTGATTTTGACATTGCTGACAAGCTGTACTTCGAACCGGTATTTTGGGAGCACATCTACGATATTATTATGCTTGAGAAGCCGGTAGGTGTAATTGTGCAGCTTGGTGGGCAAACCGCACTTAAACTAGCTGAAAAACTCACCAGATTCGGTATTAAGGTTATAGGTACCTGTTATGAATCGCTTGATCTTGCCGAGGACCGTGGGAGCTTCTCTACTTTATTAAAGGAAAACAACATCCCCTACCCTCCGTTTGGAGTGATAGATGATGCAGCAGGGGCAATAGAACTTTCAAAGGAAATTGGTTTCCCGCTTTTGGTCCGTCCTTCTTATGTTTTGGGTGGGCAAAGTATGAAGATCGTGATTAACGAGCAAGAGTTAGAAGCCCATGTTCTTGACATTTTAAAAGATATCCCTGGTAATAAAGTCCTTTTGGACCACTTTCTCGATGGAGCAATAGAGGCAGAAGCCGATGCCATCAGCGATGGTGAGGATGTTTATATCATCGGGATTATGGAACATATAGAGCCAGCGGGTATTCATTCAGGTGATTCGTATGCCGTACTGCCTCCGTATAATCTTGGTGACTTTGTGATGCGCCAGATTGAAAAGCACACTATAAAGATAACCCTGGCGTTGAAAACAGTAGGCCTTATCAATATTCAATTTGCTATTAAGAACGACAAGGTTTATGTTATTGAAGCCAATCCCAGAGCTAGTCGAACGGTTCCATTTATTTGTAAGGCCTACAAAGAACCCTATGTAAATTACGCCACCAAAGTGATGTTGGGAGAGAAGAAGTTAAAGGACTTTGATTTTAAACCTGTAAAAAATGGTTATGCTATTAAAGAACCGGTATTTTCTTTTGATAAATTTCCAGACGTAAACAAAGAGTTGGGACCTGAAATGAAATCAACGGGAGAAGCTATCTATTTTATCGATGACCTGATGGATGATTATTTTATGAAAATCTATTCAGAACGCAACCTATACCTTAGTAAATAAGTTATTATTAGAAAAGCCCTTCAGTAGATATGTTGAAATTTCTGGTCATATTATTTATTATTTCATACCTGACCTACAAAGTTGGCGGTTACCTGATGCGGGCACTTTATGTCGCCCTGGGGCAAGATCCCTCCCAGCGAAATTTTCACCGCAAATCAAAACCAAATATGGATGGAAAAATAAGTATTGATTATGTCCCGCAGGACAAAAAAGGAGGCAAGAGTGATTTTAAAGGGGGGGACTACGTGGATTATGAAGAGGTTAATTAATCGTTAACTGCCTTGCGCATGGCGCCTTCCGAAACCTCGCAGCTTTCCGCAGCGCAGCTTTCCGTAGCTTGAAGCTACGGAACACTAAAGATAGCCGTTAATTATATCTCTTGTACTTGTTTTGACTGTTGTATTTCTTCCAGTTTGGTGCTTTACTACTTTGCACTTTATTCTTGCGGGTGGCACTGCGAATACGGTAATTGGTTGCAACCTCATAGTCATTGTAGGTTGAACCATTTTGATAAATATATGTGGTTTCGGCACAACCGCCCATTAGGAAAACTAACAGGATCATTCCTACTGGTAATATTTTCTGTTTTTCTATTAATGCCCTCATCCTGCCAAGGTTAAAAGTGAAATAATTACTAGTTAATACCTGGAAGAATAAAATAGTAACAGGCCCCGGCTGAAATAAACTTACATCTTATAAATTGGATGATGCCATGGATTAATTGTGCAATACCTAGTATTATGGCAAATTATTGGCATTTTCGGGCAATTTCGAAATCCTTTAGTACATGATCTTTTAGGATTTATTGCAACAAATCCTATTATTGCAATTGCATTCAAGCAAACATGGCCTGGTTTAGAAGAAAAGACAAAGGAATTCAAACCCCTACCGAAGCCAAAAAGGAAGCGCCTGATGGACTTTGGTATAAAACCCCCAAAGGACATCCCATCCATATCAGGGAATTAAAGAGTAACTGTTTCGTCAGCATCAAAGATGGGTATCACTTCAGGATCGGATCTAATGAATACTTTGAGATATTATTTGACGACAACAAGTTCCAGGAACTTAACCCAGATTTGACATCCGCCGACCCATTGGGTTTTGTTGATACAAAAGCATATCCGGATCGCATTGCGTCTACCCAGGAAAAAACTAATTTAAAAGATGCCGTTCGTTCAGCAACAGGCAATCTAAATGGCATTCCCCTGGTAATATGCTGTATGGATTTCGAATTCATTGGTGGTTCAATGGGATCGGTAGTAGGGGAAAAAATTTCTAAAGCCATAGACTATTGCCTGGAACAAGGCCTTCCCCTTTTAATAATCTCAAAATCCGGGGGCGCCCGAATGATGGAAGCAGGATTTTCTTTGATGCAAATGGCCAAGACATCTGCCAAACTAACCCTAATGGCGGATGCTGGTTTGCCCTATATTAGTCTGTTAACTGATCCTACTACCGGGGGAGTCACTGCTTCATTTGCAATGTTGGGTGATTTCAACATATCGGAACCGGGGGCGTTGATCGGGTTTGCAGGACCAAGAATAATCCGGGAAACCATAGGTAAAAGTTTGCCAAAGGGATTTCAAAGTTCCGAATTTGTACTGGAACATGGGTTCCTTGATTTTATCGTGGATCGGCGTGAATTAAAAGATCGGTTGGCTACTTTACTCAGGATGTTGCAATAATCCAAGGACTGAAGGACTGAGGGATTGATTTTTTTTAGTTTATACCCTTAACATTCAACCATTCACTAATACCATCATTCACTCATTAATGTTTATATTTGTCACGGTTAAAATTCCCGGACAGATTATAATAATCGTACCCTCATGACTACCATTATTACCTCCATCGTAGCCTTTACCCTGGTAATCCTGCTTTTGGTTATGATCCTGTTATATGCTCAAAGCAAATTGGTTCAATCAGGGGATGTTAGAATAATAATCAATGGGGACGAAGGTAATGCTATAATAACTGCCGCGGGTACTAGTTTGCTATCAACACTTTCTGCTCAAAAACTGTTTCTTCCATCCGCTTGTGGAGGCGGTGGCACCTGCGCCATGTGTAAGTGTGTAATTGAAGAAGGTGGCGGTGAGGTGTTACCTACCGAGGTGGGTCATTTAAGCCGCAGTGAACAAAAGGAAAAAGTTAGATTGGCCTGTCAGGTTAAGGTAAAACAGGACATGAGCATTCGCATACCAGATGAGATATTTGGTATAAAAAAATGGGAATGTGAGGTTGTGAGCAATTACAACCTTTCCACGTTTATTAAAGAGTTTGTAGTGCAGCTGCCTCCGGGAGAGACCTTGGATTTTAAATCTGGTGGGTACATACAAATTGACGTACCTGAGATTCAGGTATCTTTTGCAGACATGGAAATTAAACCAAAACCAGAATTGGGGCACCCGGATGAAGTGTTCAAATCTGATTGGGACAATTTCAATATGTGGGACTTATCCATGAAAAATGATGAGCAGATATTTCGGGCCTATTCCATGGCCAATCATCCGGCTGAAGGGGATATTATTATGCTCAACATTCGAATCGCTACTCCGCCATGGGACCGTAATGCAGGTAAATTCATGGATGTGAACCCCGGCATTTGCAGCTCCTATGTTTTTTCTAGAAAACTTGGGGACAAGGTTATCATCTCAGGTCCTTACGGTGAGTTCTTTATCAATGAATCCACAAAAAGAGAAATGATCTACATCGGCGGTGGTGCAGGAATGGCACCACTGAGGTCCCATATATTCCATCTTTTCCACACGGAGAAGACAGATCGAAAGGTCTCTTTCTGGTATGGTGGCCGATCACGAAAGGAACTGTTCTACACTGATCACTTCAGGAAAATTGAAGACCAATTTCCCAACTTCAGTTTTAACATTGCTTTATCGGAACCCTTACCCGATGATAATTGGGTAGTCAATAAATCACTGGACGATAAGCAGGGAGATGGCTATTTGGGATTCATCCATCAGGCTCTCTATGATAATTATTTAGGGCAACATGCCGAACCTGAAGAAATAGAATACTACTTATGTGGACCTCCGTTAATGAATGCCGCAGTACTGAAGATGCTGGACGATCTGGGCATCCCCACAGAAAATATTCGCTTCGATGATTTCGGAGGTTAAAGGTTTTGGACCTGTATGATGATACTAACAGGGCTTTTCTATTAATTTTTTTATCAAATGGACCTGAATATTTTTTTTTCCGCTATTGATGAGACCATTGTTCAATCCATCGATGATGTAAGTGCTTTTTATCATTCAGTTCGTGTGAACACCCATGAAATGCCTTCTTACAAAGAAGCAGATATAGCTATTATTGGATTACAAGAAGAAAGAGGGACTTTGAATAACCAGGGGGCGGCGGCGGCGGCGGATGAAATACGAAGTAAGCTGTATCGACTGAAGTCAGGAATGTACTCCTATAGGATCGTAGACCTTGGCAATCTCCGCAACGGGATTAATCTTGAGGAGACCTGTCTGCGGATTAAAGAAGTTTGTAACATACTTCTGGTACACAATGTACTGCCGGTACTCATTGGAGGAACACATGACCTCGATTATGGTCAGTTTATGGCCTATGAGGATTTGGAAAAACTGATCAGCATATTGAACGTAGACGCATTCCTGGATTTGGAGGAAAACGACCGACTGGGAGTATCGCGACAGCATATTCATAAAATGCTTCTTTTTGAACCGAACTACTTATTCAATTATAATCAATTGGGCCATCAAAGCTATCTGATTGATCCGGTGGCGATTAACCTATTGGAAAAACTATATTTCGATGTTTACCGTCTGGGTTTACTGAAGGAGAATATTCATGAAATGGAGCCGGTAATCCGCAATGCCGATATGATGACCTTTGATATTACCGCTATAAAATCCAGTGATGCTCCAGGCAACGCTAATGCTCAACCTTTCGGCCTGTCCGGAGAAGAGGCCTGTCAGGTATGCTGGTATGCGGGGCTTAATGAGAAACTAAGTTCTGCCGGTTTTTATGAATATAATCCAGAATTTGACGATGATCATCAATCCACTGCCAGGGTAGTGGCCACTATGATCTGGTATTTTATTGAAGGCTTTTATAATCGAAAAAAGGAGCAGGATTATAAAAGCAACGACTATCTTAAATATGTGGTGACAATGGCCGGTGATCCCAATTCCATTATCTTCTATAAAAGCAAATTAAGTGAAAAATGGTGGATGGAAGTAAATTACCCTCAGGGGAAGGAAAAATACGCACGCAATTGCATTGTCCCTTGCAGTTATACCGACTATCAGGCAGCCAATGAAGGTGAATTACCGGAACGCTGGATTAGCACACATGCCAAATTGATCTGAATTAGTGCTAATTAATAGAATTATTCATATATTCCTCTGAATATCAAGCCACAGATATGAAAAACCATGGAGGAAATAAACAGTCCTGAATCAACAATTTCAAATCAAGCATCAATAGGAGACCGGTTGTTAGGTGGGTTAATCGACTGGATTGTCGTTCTGGTCATTTACTACCTATTAAAAGGTTTAGTAGGTTGGTCGTTAAGTTACCTGGTTGCTGCTGCGTATATCCTGGTACGTGACGCCTTACCTTTTCTGGAAGGTCAGAGCATTGGAAAAAAAGTCATGAAAACCCGAGGTGTACATGAGGATTCGGGTGCACCCATCACCAATGATTATCGGACTTCATTCCTTCGTAATATTTTTTTATTTATTCCTATTGTCAGTTTAATAGATGCCTTGTTCATTTTTAGTGGGGACCGCAAACGCCTGGGTGATAGGATAGCAAAAACCATTGTGGTTTACCATAAATAACTCTGTAATCGCCTCGGCGGAATCAAAACCTACATAACGTTGGTAACACCGGGCATGGGAATTAGATAATTCCCGCTTTCATCTGGCATGTCAGGCATCTTTGTATCCCAGGTAAATTTTTCGGGTAACAAACTGCGTTTGGATTTGAGTACATCATCAAGGTTCATAATCTGACCTGAGTGCATGGCCATTCTTCCCATGATGGTTGTTAGGGTGCTTTTCGCTCCCCACTCGGTGTCATTTCTAGGAGTCTCGTTAAGAATTGAATGAAAAAACACGTCGTGCTCCACTTGATAAGGATTGGGATCCTCCCGGTCATCGTGGCGCCAAATCACTTTTTTATTGGCATCGTAAATCCGGGATTTTTCATCTGCTGAACCTGAGTTACACTTAACGTCAAACCCTATACCGCTCCAACAATTATTAATGTTCATGCTTTGGACATGCATCTTAATGCCGTTAGCATATTCAAATTCCACATAGTGGTGGTCGTAGGTATTACCCTGATTAGGTCCACTAAATACCTGGCGTCCACCGATTCCACGGGCTTGTACCGGAAAGTCCTGCATCAACCAGTTCATGGCATCAAGAGGATGGATGGTTTGCCCTGCTAACTGCCCGCCCCACAACCAGGTAAAGTAGCGCCAGTTTCTCATTTGGTAGTCCATTTCTGTTTGCCCCGACTTGCGTGGATGTATGGTCGGTGCACCCACGTTGTAGTTTACCGCTATGGAAGCTATATCACCCATGATACCACCACGAATCTGCTTAAATAGCTCCTGATAAGCCTTTTTATACCTGTTTTGCAGCCCGACCACTACCGACAGTTTCTTTTGGTCTGCCAGCTTAGAAACCTCCATGATCTTGTGATACCCGGGTACATCTACCGCCAATGGTTTTTCCATAAACACGTGTTTATTTGCCTGGATGGCAGCTTCGAAATGTATCGGTCTAAAAGGAGGAGGTGTTACCAACAATACCGCATCCGATCGTTCAATCACTCTTTTATAAGCATCAAACCCTACAAATTTATTGGTTTCAGGGACATCAACCTGATCTGCCTCCACATTCTCCAATATTGCGCTGTACGATTTATCCAATCGGTCTCTAAATGTATCACCCATGGCCACCAATTTGACAGCCTTAGATGCCTTAATAGCCTGAACCGCAGCCCCGGCTCCTCTGCTACCACTACCAATCAACCCGATCTTTATTTGATCGCTACCCTGGACATAAGCGCCTAAATGAGTTGGAAACGTTGCCAGTACCGTGCTTCCCGCGATAGCAGCTGACCCTTTTTTAAGGAACTCTCTACGTCCCGATATTGATGCCTTATTCATATTATTGGTTTTTATTGCTAAGGTAATAAATTATTGAGCGATCGAAAATAACCGCCAGGATATCCTCAACAGTGGTCTATTGATGAGAAACCATATCCCTCTAACCTGATTGTTGGAGACTTACAGCGATTTCCGCTGTCTGGTTCCAAACCCGGAATACGTTCTTATAACATATCTGTGCAATATCCTCTTCTGAATATCCTCTCCTGAGCAGTTCCTCAATGATATTTGGATATTGTGAAACGTCTTTCAGCCCTACCGGCAGGCTGTCCCCGGCACCATCGAAGTCAGAACCGAATGCTACATGATCAATACCCGCAAGGGAAACTACACGATCAATATGGTCCACTACCCTGGAAGTAGTTGAATAAATATAATGTTCCCGATGATACTGGTGCTTATAGTCTTTAATTTCTTCCTCAGAAAGTTCATCCCGGGTTTTCTGCCATTGCTTAAGATGCTTCTGAATCTCTTTATTGCTAGTGTTTGAGGCCTCATCGAGAAAAGTCGAACCAAAGGCAATTTGAATAACGCCACCTTTTAAGGCCAACACCTTTATCATGTCATCCGTCATATTTCTTTCCCAACCAGGAGTAAAATGTCGGCAACTACTATGGGAAGCAATTGCCGGGGCCTTTGAAATCTTCATCACCTGATAAAAAGCGCTGTCAGAGATGTGGGAAACATCCACCATAATTCCCACTCTATTCATTTCCCTGACTACCTTACTTCCAAAAGGACTTAATCCATTCCAGGTCTGCGTGGTATCATAAGATGAATCACAAATTAAATTGTCCTTTCCATGAGTCAAAGTGATGTACCTGATTCCTCGGTGGTAAAAATACTGTATGTTGCTTAAATCATTCTCGATAGGCGCGCCATTTTCCATGCCCATAGGTAAAGCAATTAGACCTTTTGCCACCAATTTTTCTACTTCCTCAGGACTCCGGGCAATGGCAAACTTTTCGGGATGCTGTGCTTGGATTTCCTCAACCAAATTGATCATTTTCTCTGCGAACTCCCTGGCCCCACCGGTTTCCTGATAAGAGGATGGTACATAAATAGACATAAAAGGAGCATCCAGGCCACCTTCCTTGGCTCGGACAAAATCAAACTCTCCCAATTCTGTACGCACACTTATATCTTCCATAAGATCATTTAGCCGATAAGGTATATCAATGTGACCATCGGTAATAATAAATTTATGTGCCAACTGACGGGCTTTTTCTATCATTGTTACTGAATCCGAATTTTGATCATTTGTCTGTTTCGAAGATTGGCCACTACAGGCCAATAATATTATAAACAAACAGAAAAGCGCCATGTTTTGCATATAAAAACGGGGTTTGAATTTTAAATGGTTTAACCCGGATTATGCACTAGAAATCTATTCCGAGCCCTAACTGACTACAATCTAGGCGCTTGCTCGATTTTTCCTACTCACCATAGCGGTGCTATGTTTCCGTTGCAAAAACCTGTGCGAGTGCCTATATTACAGCCATTTACGGCTCTCACTACGAAGTCTTATGCATAATCCGGGTTTAATTTATTAAATAAAAACGACTTCCAAATATGACCAAAGAATTACCATACTACTCCCGGAGTCAACTGGCTCTTCGCAACGGTATTGACCACCAGGAGGTCTGGATTTGCTTTAAAGGTTATATATATGATGTTTCTGGTTCAAGGCTTTGGAAAAATGGGAATCATTATGAGCACTGGGCTGGCCAGGACCTGACGGAAGAACTGTCGGAAGCACCGCATACAGAAAACGTATTTGATAAATTTCAGGCCATTGGAAAACTCTCAAAAGTATGATCCTCATCGCAGATAGTGGTTCCACGAAAACCAACTGGCGTATTATAGACGCAAAGGGAAAGGTTGAGCAGGCCCAGACTAAAGGCATTAATCCATATTTTCAATCTACCGAGGAGATCCAGGTGGAGTTGCAGGAATCATTGAAACCTCAGGTGGAAACAAAGATCAAAGAGATTCATTTCTATGGGGCCGGGTGTAACAATGAAGCAAAAAACATGGTTGTTCAAACTGCCCTTACTGGAGTATTTGGCAATGTATTGGTTTTTGTGAATTCTGATTTACTGGCAGTAGCCAGGTCGTTATGCGGAAGGGAACCCGGAATCGCCTGTATTTTGGGTACTGGCTCCAACTCCTGTTACTACGATGGTATTAAGATAATTCACCACATACCTCCCTGGGGTACCTGGTTAGGCGATGAAGGTAGTGGCTCGGTCATGGGACGCAAACTGGTGATACATTTTCTGAACCAGGAATTACCAGATCATCTGATGAGTGCTTTTGAAAAACGTTATCCGAACCTTAAAGAAACCATTTTGGAACATGTATATCGCCAGCCCTATCCAAATAGATATCTAGGGCAATTCAGCAAGTTCTTATTTCATCATATGAAAGACCCATTTATTTATGATATGGTATACAGGAATTTCCAGGAATTTCTAAAGCGTAAGGTGTTAAAATACCCTGATGCACAGGAACACCCTATTCATTTTTCAGGTTCAATAGCCTTTTATTTTAACACCATTTTGCGTCAGGCTGCCGGGGACCTCGGCTTACACATTAGAAATATTACGGAAAATCCCATAGCAGGGCTTACACTTTATCACAAGCCTAACCACTAACTCCTAATAACCACCATTTCCATTGACAAATATTGTCTAAATTTGCCGAGTAACTGAACCGATAATGTCAACCACCGAATCCCCATCCAAATTTGATCATCTGGAGCACATGCCCATCAGGGAACTGCTATCCAATATAAACAAGGAAGATCGCACGGTTCCTAAGGTAATATCGGGCCTCATCCCAGACATTGAAGCATTGGTTAAACAGATAGTCCCTCGAATGGAGCAGGGAGGTCGTTTGTTTTATATTGGGGCCGGTACCAGCGGACGACTGGGTATACTTGATGCTTCTGAGTGCCCACCTACCTTTGGGGTACCGACGAACTTGGTAATCGGGATCATTGCCGGAGGTGATCAGGCCATTCGGAAGGCTGTAGAATTTGCTGAGGATGACCCGGACCAAGCCTGGCTAGATCTCCAGGAACATGAAATAGGCACACCAGACACTTTAATAGGAATTGCCGCTTCGGGTAGCACACCCTACGTGGTTGGTGGAGTGAAAACAGCCCGAAAAAACGGTATTTTGACAGGGGCCATCACCTGTAATACAGGCACAGCACTTAGTGAAGCTGCGGAATACCCCATTGAAGCGGTGGTAGGACCTGAGTTTGTAACCGGCAGTACCCGTATGAAATCAGGTACAGCACAAAAGTTGATATTAAATATGATTTCTACCACGGTTATGATACAATTGGGGCGGATAAAAGGCAACAAAATGGTGGATATGCAATTGAGTAATAACAAACTTGTGATGCGGGGTATTAAGATGCTCATGGATGAACTGAAAATAGACCAGGATCAAGCGGCTGAACTGCTTGACACCCATGGCTCGGTACGGGTGGCGCTCCAGGCCCAGGGTCATGCATGATATCCAACCATATTATCGCTGGGAGCCATTTTACCAATCAAATGACGATCCACAGTCTCCATTTTTTGGCAAACAATATAACTACAACCGCTACTCTGAGAATATTTATGGCTACTATATAGCCCCGGGCTGGGACTTCTTTGGTTCAGAAACACTTTATTTGAAGATACTATTTGTTGACTATAACCGTGGTTTTGGGATTATTGAACTCATTGGAGAATGGAATGATGCCATAAACAACGACATCATGCACCTAAAGCGCAACATTCTGGAAAACCTGATGGCTGCTGGAGTATATAAGTTTATCCTTATGGGTGAAAATGTCCTCAATTTTCACGGCTTTGACGATTGCTACTATGAGGAATGGTTTGAAGAAACGGACGATCAGAATGGCTGGATCGCTGCGGTTAACTTCAGAGAATTCGTACTGGAGGAATGGCGTAAATACAACATTGATTCATTTATCAATTTTGGGGGTACTCTTCAGTTG
This sequence comes from uncultured Roseivirgaceae bacterium, assembly GCA_964580205.1. Lineage (GTDB taxonomy): Bacteria > Bacteroidota > Bacteroidia > Cytophagales > Cyclobacteriaceae > SZUA-3. The sequence continues at coordinate 6,531 of CAZOJZ010000192.1, read as the reverse complement.
ACCCAATGGCGCACTCTGGGACCAGTTACCTTTTTTGAGATGGTGAACAAATTGATTGACCGCCGAATTGCTCTGACCTAAGACCAAGGTAGTTATTCCCCTTTTACGGATCGGTGGAAAACCGACGGATTTTGCATTTTAATATCAATTCATTAAATTAAAACAAGCTATATGTTTATACAAAAATTTTAACCAGAACCATACCATGGACATACAATGGCCTGAGAAAACCCGTGAGTTACACAGTAATCATTTTGAATCTACTATTTGGAACGACTTTCAGTTTCGCGATGATGATATTATAATTGGGACCTATGCAAAATCCGGCACTACCTGGATGCAGCAAATTCTTGCACAATTAATATTTAATGGCCAGGAAGGACTCCCGGTAGCTGAAATGTCACCCTGGCTCGATCTGCGGATACCGCCGGCGCATGTAAAACTGGAAGGCGTGGAAGCACAGACCCATCGACGATTTGTAAAAACACATTTGCCTGTAGATGCGCTGGTGTATTCACCTAAAGTTAAGTACATCTATATCGCCCGGGATGGTAGAGATGTAGTTTGGAGTCTATACAATCATCATACTACCGCAAATGAAAAATGGTATGCAGCGCTGAATGATACTCCCGGATTGGTGGGCCCACCTATCGGTAAACCGGTTGATTCAATAAAGCAATATTATCACGAATGGTTGGACCAGGACGGTTACCCCTGGTGGTCATTCTGGGAAAACATAAGCTCCTGGTGGAACATTCGAGACCTTCCCAATCTGATGCTGGTGAATTTTGCCAATCTTAAACGAGATATGGTAGGTGAGATAAGAACCATTGCTGATTTCCTGGAAATTGAGATTGATGAGGCACAATGGAATACCATTCTTGAGCATTGTAGTTTCAATTATATGAAAGAGAATGCCGCTGCCAGTGTACCGCTCGGTGGTATATTCTGGGACGGCGGGGCAAAATCCTTTATACACAAAGGCGAAAACGGCAGGTGGCGTGAAATACTCTCAGAAGAGGAATCTCAAAAGTATGAGCAACTGGCAATTGAGAAGTTAGGGGCAGAATGTGCGCATTGGTTGAAAACAGGAGAGAAATAGGGACGAAGGACGAGGGTGTTAGGGACGACGGTGTTAGGGATTGGGAACAATTGAATAATAGACCATTAGATTAACGATTTTAGATTTACATCGACCATGTTCAATATTCTCAAGTTCAGTTTCTTATGTTCAATTGTTCAAATTGTTCTAATATTCAATTGCTCCCGCTGTTCTCATTGTTCCCAAGGGGCTGAATCATGGCTAATTTAGATATTAGATAGAGGCGGTTCATACCCATCTCCAGACAAGAAACCCTGGTACGTCTCGCTTTTATTTTTCGGTACCTCCTGGACTGAAATAGAAATTCGACACCTTCAGGAAGTTGATCCAAGGCTACCAGGTCTGACGGAGGGTCATATCGTCGTAATGCCCTTGTCAAAGAAGGATGTGCACAACTTGTGGCCTTGGGTGCTTTTAGATAGGAGGACAGTGCTTCTTCTATATCTTTAGGAAAAATTCCTTGCTGCAACAAGGGATCCAATAACAATATCATTTCATGTTGCCAATAGCGGCCGTGGGGCTTAGTACCAAGTCCGTGTTTGATGGTTGTGACACAATGGGCAACTTCATGCAGGTAAACTATCAGAAACGCATAGGGATTCAGGTTGCTATTGATGGTTATTAGGTGGGCCTTTTTGCTAGCCCTGAAGCGATAGTCACCCAGCTTAGTCTTTCTGGGTACAGTGATTTTTAACTGGAACCTGTACTGCTCCCATAGCTGAAAACAGTATTTGTTAGCAATTAATGGAAGATGTGTTTTAAGTAGCCAGTTGTCGGACGTCATGAAAGTTAAAGGCATAAAAAAAACCCTGCAATGCTTATTGCAGGGTTTTTACCAATAGGTTCTGTATTAGTTACTCTCAATGGCTTCATCCACCGTTTCTTCAACTTCCTCAGTATCGTCTTCAATGGCTTCCTCAGCATCATCAACAACCTCTTCGGTAGTTTCTTCAGCTTCTTCGATAACCTCTTCAGTTTCTTCTACTGCGGTTTCTATAGATTCTCCAGCTGCATCCATTGTTTCTTCAGCAGCTTCACTTGTTTTTGCACAAGAAGTGGCGGCAAATAAAAATCCACCCATAACTAATAACGCAAATAATCGTTTCATGTCAATTCCCGTTTTTGTTTAAAAAATGTAAGCTGCAAATATACGTAATTAATTTCCTTAGAAACTATTTTTTCCTAAAAAACAGACGAATTGGTACACCGGTAAAGTCAAAGTGCATTCTCAATCTATGCTCCACAAAACGTTTATAGGGTTCCTTTATGTACTGTGGCAGGTTACAAAAAAAGGCGAAAGTAGGAGTTTTAGCGGGCAACTGTGTGATATATTTAATCTTAATATACTTGCCCTTTATTGCAGGCGGGGGACGTCTTTCAATCTCCGGCAGCAGTTTATTGTTCAATGCCGAAGTAGAAATTCTCTGCTGACGATTTTGATACACCTCCAGCGCCAATTCCATGGCTTGATATATTCGTTGTTTATTAATCACAGAAGTAAAAACTATGGGGATATAGTCCAAAGGGCTGAGTTTTGCCAGTATGGCTTTGCGAAACGCTTCTGTGGTTTTGCTGTCCTTGGTAATAAGATCCCATTTGTTCACCAATATGACCACCCCCTTTTGATTCTTGTGGGCCAAGCCGATAATATTTTGGTCCTGACTTTCCAACCCTCTTTCAGCATCCAGCATCACCATGCAGACATCAGCGCTTTCAAGAGCTTTAATGGACCTTAAAACTGAATAAAACTCAATATTATCTTTGACCTTAGACTTTTTACGGATTCCTGCGGTGTCAGTAATAATGAAATCTTTACCAAACATATTGTACCGGGTGTCTATGGCATCTCGGGTGGTACCTGCTACCTCGGTGACAATAGTTCGATCCACCCCTAATAAGACGTTTAGAAAAGAGCTTTTACCCACATTGGGTCTCCCCAAAATGGTAATTTTCGGTAAGCCCGGGTCTTCTACATCACCTTCGGGAGTCAGGTGTTTCACCACTTCATCTAGTAATTCCCCGGTACCGGAGCCACTGACTGAGGCAATCGGAAAGACTTCTCCCATTCCCAATCCATAGAATTCAGCAGCCATATACGACAATTCTGAGTTATCGGCTTTGTTGGCGGTGATTATCACCGGTTTCTTAGAAGTCCTTAGAACATTTGCAAAGTCTTTGTCCAGGTCTGTAAGTCCCGTGGTACAATCAACCATAAACAAGATCACCTGGGCCTCATCAACGGCCAGCTTTACCTGTTCCCTAATAGCTGTTTCAAAAACGTCCTCTGATCCTTCTACATAACCACCGGTATCAATAACGGTGAACGACCGGCCGGTCCAGTGAACCACGCCGTAGTGTCGATCACGGGTTACACCGCTTTCATTGTCCATGATAGCTTGCCTTCGTTCAACCAGGCGATTGAACAAGGTGGACTTGCCCACGTTGGGGCGACCTACTATGGCGACAATGTTGGACAATTAAGAATTTACAATTAATAATGAACAATTATTTGAGACTGCCAAATCATAGGTTTGTCTTATAAAAATTAATAATATAATTCAGGAAAAGAGTTTTCAATTCTCGCTAAAAATTATTCAGGTGTGCAAAGATCTGAAAATCAACCGGGAATTCGAACTTTCCAAACAACTTTTGAAGAGTGGGACATCCATTGGGGCCAACGTGGAGGAAGCAATTGGCGCCCAGTCTAAAAAAGATTTCATAAATAAATTATCCATTGCCTATAAGGAAGCTCGAGAAACAAGCTATTGGATTCGACTTTTAATGGAAATCGGCGACCTCGCAAAATGTAAACCTAGTGAGTTGTTAGATGAAAGCCAACAATTAGAACGCTTGCTGGTGAGCATTATTAAAACCAGCAAACTTAATTGTTAATCGTCCATTTTTAATTGTCAATTGATAATTGATAATTTAATATCCAAACCTTTTCAACTTACCAGATTTCTTACGCCAATCCTTTTCTACTTTTACGAACTGCTCTAAAAAGACCTTCTTTTGAAAAAATTGTTCCATGTCCAGACGGGCTTCTGTGCCAATTTTTTTAAGGGCTGATCCCTGTTTGCCTATTAGGATGCCCTTTTGACTTTGGCGTTCTACGTAGATCTCTGCCCGTAACCTGATAATGTTCTCCTCCTCTTTAAATTCTGAGATCACCACCTCACAGGCATAAGGCACTTCTTTTTTATAGTTTTTAAAAATCTTTTCACGAATGATCTCAGCGGCAAAGAACCGTTCGGGTTTGTCTGTGAGACTGTCCTTCGGAAAATATGGAGGATGCACCGGGAGGTTACTCATTATGGCATCCATTACCTTGTCGATGTTAATCTGATGGAGGGCTGAGACCGGAATGATTTCTTTAATAGAGGTTTGAGTGATCTGTCGGTTCCAATATTCAATCTTGTCCTCTAACTGGGTGCCTTTGGCCAGATCTATTTTGTTAAGGATCAAGATCACCGGTATACGGGCTTTGGATATGTTTTGTACCAACTTTAGTTCACTGTCCATTTTTTCACCCAACTCTACAATCCAAAGAATAAGATCAGCATCAACCAACGACAACTGCACAAAGCGCATCATATTTTCCTGAAGTTCATATTGCGGCTGGATAATACCCGGTGTATCAGAATAAACAATTTGAAAATCCTTTCCACTAATAATCCCCATGATCCGGTGGCGGGTAGTTTGGGCCTTTTTTGTAATGATGGAGAGTCGCTCACCTACAAGAGTATTCATCAAGGTAGATTTACCGGCGTTCGGCCTACCTACGATGCTTACAAAACCAGCCTTGTGAGACTTAGCACTCATTTGTGCAAATTAAATAAATAAGTTGATGATTCTGTGAATAAAAGGATGAGGCCACCTTTAGTCCATTGTTTAATTTATAAGCCAGGGCCTTGTTTTTTATAATACCAAGGTATACTTTTGTACTCCCTTAAGCGAAAGGGCCTGGAATTTGAAATGATTTAATAAAGATATATCGCGGGGTGGAGCAGTTGGTAGCTCGTCGGGCTCATAACCCGAAGGTCGTAGGTTCAAGTCCTACCCCCGCTACTAGCAAGACCTGACTTTTTCAGTCGGGTCTTTTTTTATTTACTATACTCATAATGAACAATTTAAGAGTGCGCTAAAGCCTTGGTGAAGGAGAGCCACCACTACCAAATGCCGCTGCTTTTATCAGCCTTTTATATTTTACCTAAAACATACCTAAAACATTTTGACTTTTCCCCTCTAAAAATTGTCATTTCTTTTCCCTGTTGATGCACCTTATTCTAGCATTTTATATAAAACATGAGAATGGATATGGGTTGTTGACTTTGGTGCTGCATTTTCCGAACTTATGCCATCTTCTCAAAGATCACTTTTTAATTTTTCTGTTTTGGAGGTTATCTGTCTGGAAACTGAAGCTTTTTATTCCCTTATTGAAGAAGTTGTATCGCGGATACGGGAAAGGGATCATATTACAAACGACAAATGGATATCAAGCGAGGAAATCATGGCTTTACTGCATATAAAATCAAAGGCAACTATGCAAAAACTGCGAGATGAAGGGAAAATTCGGTATTCACAACCTCATAAGAAAATCATTCTATATGATCGCGAATCAGTTTTACAATATTTAGAAGCTCATGCAAAAGCAACTTTTTAATCATGAAATTAACCAAAGAATATCTTAATGGTTTTAACAACGGTTACCTACTCCGTAAGCACAATCCTATATTAATGAAAAACCTTGAGGTTGGATTAAAAGGTAATGCTCCTTACGTACTAGGCCTTAAAGATGGTAATAAAGAATATGAAAAGGAGTTAAATAAGAACCTTGAGCGCCTTCAACAAAAATCTAAGATCAAATTAAGAGATCAAAATCAAGGCCTTGAACTGTGAAGTCCAAAGGTTTTTGATTTTTAATGATTACAGGTATAGCTTTGATGATTTAAATAGTTGTAGAATCAATATACAGAATTATTCCTTTCTGATTATCAAACTTTCCCTTTTCCCCCCATACTTATCATCTACCTAATACCACTATTTACGTACCTATCTGGTTCTTTTAATGCAGTTAAACGATTATTGTCATCGGGAAAAATAATTACCGGCCTATATTGTTTTGCCTTTTCCAAAGTCATGCTAGCATAGGAAATTACAATTATAGTATCGCCCACCTGTGCCTTTCTAGCTGCCGGGCCATTGAGACATACTATTCCCGTATTTCTTTCACCTGATATAACATAGGTTTCGAGTCTTTTTCCATTATTTATATTTACAATTTGAACCTTTTCGTTTTCAATTATATTTGACGCATCCATGAGATCTTTATCAATGGTGATGCTATCAATATACTGAAGCTCAGATTGTGTAACTTTTACTCTGTGTATTTTTGACTTAAGAATTTCAATATTCATGAGTGATGTGTG
>CAZOJZ010000191.1:0-17444 GCA_964580205.1 uncultured Roseivirgaceae bacterium | reverse complement strand
CCGCCCCCCAATCCCTCCCCCCCCCCGCCCCCCGCCCCCCACTCCCTCAACCCCCCAGTCCCTCGTCCCTCACTCCCTCACTCCCTCGTCCCTCAGTCCCTCAATCCCTCAGTCCCTCGTCCCTCAGTCCCTCAATCCCTCGTCCCTCGTCCCTCGTCCCTCGTCCCTCGTAATTAATATTCTGCTAATCCGGTAGTGAATTAAGGGTAACCCAATACCGGTACCCCACTACAATTTTCTCCATTTTGCTAAGTTTAGTCAGGTCCTTTTGTGCATAACTTGGCAAACACACTTTGTTAATTTTGGAAAGTAACTTAAACAGTGACCTTTTCATAAGGAGTAAGCGATGCGTGTTTAATCCGGGTTAAATTTAGGTAAATTGATCTTTATTAGAAAATTCATTTATTCGTCTGATGATTAAAATTGATAATACTCTGGTTTCTGATGATATAAAATCTTCATATTTCGTTTGCGATTTAAATCGTTGCAAAGGTGCTTGTTGTGTGGAAGGGGATTTGGGAGCACCACTCGAAGACCATGAACTGGAAGTATTGGATGCCATTTACCCGGAGGTTGCACCTTATTTGTCGGAAGCAGGTAAAAGGGCGATTAAAAAACAAGGTACTTTTATTAAAGACCACGAAGATGATTTTTCAACTCCAACTATTAATCACCGGGAATGTGCGTATGCAATATATGATGAAAAGAAGATTCTGAAATGTGGCATTGAGTCTGCTTACAGTGATGGTAAAATCAGCTTCAGAAAACCTATTTCATGTCACCTTTACCCCATAAGAATTACCAGTTACCAACAATACGATGCAGTAAACTATGATAGATGGCATATCTGTGACCCTGCTTGTAGCCTGGGCGAGTCCCTAAAAATGCCACTTTACAAATTCCTGAAATTACCTCTGATTCGTAAATACGGAGCACGTTGGTACCGCAAGCTAGAGGAGATTATACTAAAACCCGTATCCGAATCTTAAACTCGGATTATGCATTAGACTTCGTAGTGAGAGCCTTAAATGGCTGTGAGATAGGCACTCGCGCAGATTTTTGCAACGGAAACATAGCACCGATATGGTGAGTAGGAAAAATCGAGCAAATGCCTAGATTGTAGTCAGTTAAGACTCGTAATAGATTTCTAGTGCATAATCCGGGTTAAAGATCTGTCAGATCAAAAGTTTCCATAAAAGCAGTGGTAAACTCACCACTTTTAAAATCTGGATCATCCATTAGTTTAATGTGAAAGGGAATAGTGGTTTTAACCCCTTCAATAATGAATTCTTCAAGGGCCCGCTTCATTCTCACCAAGGCTTCTTCCCGTGATGTTGCAGATACGATCAGTTTGGCAATCAAAGAATCGTAGTTTGCAGGAATGGTGTACCCAGAATATATATGGCTGTCTACTCGCACACCATGTCCACCAGGAAGGTGTAGATTGGTAATTCTACCTGGGCAAGGTCTGAAGTCATTCGATGGGTCCTCTGCATTGATCCTACATTCGATCGCATGCATTTTTGGAAAATAATCTTTCCCTGAAACTTCTATACCAGCGGCAACTTTTATTTGTTCCTTAATAAGGTCGAAGTCTGTAACCTCTTCGGTTACGGGATGTTCAACCTGAATACGGGTATTCATCTCCATAAAATAAAACTTACCATGTTTATCCACTAGAAACTCCACGGTACCGGCTCCTTCGTATGCAATGGCCTCGGCACCAGCTACTGCAGCCTTACCCATTTTTTTTCTTAGAGCATCATTTATTACAGGAGATGGGGATTCTTCTACCAGTTTTTGGTGCCTTCGTTGAATTGAACAATCTCGCTCACTAAGGTGACAGGCTTTTCCTTTGCTGTCACCGACAATTTGTATTTCAACATGCCTCGGCTCTTCGATAAACTTTTCCAGGTACATCCTATCATCACCAAAAGCTGCAGCTGATTCCTGCCTGGCATCATCCCAGGCCTTTTGAAATTCCTCAGGGCTTCTTACAATGCGCATTCCTCGACCACCTCCACCTGCTGTTGCCTTCAAAATCACCGGATATTTAATTCGTCTGGCAATGCGTAGCCCTTCTTTTACATTTGACAATAAGCCGTCAGAGCCAGGTATGATGGGTACGCCAGCCTTTTTCATGGTATCTTTTGCAGTGGCCTTATCGCCCATCTGGTTAATCATTTCAGGTGAGGCCCCAATAAACTTAATGTTATAGTCCTGACAAACCTGAGAGAACTCAGCGTTCTCTGCCAAAAAACCATAGCCGGGATGGATCGCATCAGCATTGGTTATTTCAGCTGCAGCGATAATTTTTGGGATACTCAAATAGGAATCAGCGCTGGGAGCGGGTCCAATGCACACTGCTTCATCCGCAAACTTAACATGCAAGCTCTCCTCATCCACCGTGGAATAAACCGCAATTGACCGGATACCCATTTCCTTACAGGTCCGTATGATTCGAAGGGCAATTTCTCCTCTGTTGGCAATTAAAACTTTTTTAAACACAGGGCGTTTAATTGAGGGTTATTAATAATAGTGGTTATCGGTAACAGGAGCTTAAACAGGGTCAATCAGGAATAGTGGTTGATCATATTCCACCGGGGATGAATTATCAACCAGTACTTTTATCACCATTCCGGCTATTTCAGATTCGATCTCATTGAATAATTTCATCGCCTCAACTATACAAACTGTTTGACCGACCGCAATCTTGTCTCCCACGGATACAAACGGTTCATCATCAGGATTGGAAGAGCGATAAAATGTACCAATCATGGGAGATTTAATTTCCAGATAGCCGTTCGTCTTACTTTCAGTGGCTGGTGTTTCAAGGAAAGGAGTGGCCCCATTTTCATCCGCAGATGAAAGGGGAGGATTCTGAGATGCCAATGCAGGCCCTGGGCTGGGTTCGATGATCTTATGCTTGACTTCAGAATTCTTTTTTACTTTTATTTTAAACTCTTCGGTTTCAATATTTACCTCGTCCAAGCCGGACTTGGAAATAAAATCAATAAGTTCTTGAATTTCTTTGGCTTTCATATTTAATTATTTTACTCGTTCGGAATAAGAATTGGTGCGAGTGTCCACTTTAATGGTTTCTCCTTGATCAATGAACAAGGGTACTTGTACTTTGGCACCGGTTTCTAAAGTAGCAGGTTTTGTAGCATTAGTGGCAGTGTCGCCTCTTAAACCAGGCTCGGTATAGGTAATATTGAGAATTACAAATTGAGGAAGTGCAACGCTTAAAGGAGTTTCGGTTTCCTCGTGATATATTATTTCCACTTCCTGGCCGTCTTTTAGAAGATGGGCAGCTGAGATATGATCTTCCTGTAAGTTTATCTGTTCGAATGTATTGCTGTCCATAAAGTGGTAGCCCATATCATCCTTATACAAGAATTGATGGGGCCTGCGTTCAATACGGGCAGTAGTCACTTTTACACCAGCAGTAAAAGTATTATCCACTACTTTGCCGGTATTGATGTTCTTGAGTTTAGTGCGTACAAAGGCAGGGCCTTTGCCTGGTTTTACATGCTGGAACTCAATAATGGTGTACAAGTCGTTATTAAACTCTATACACAACCCGTTTTTAAAATCAGCAGTGCTTGCCATCGGCAGGTAATTTAATGTAATTTACAAATCAAATTTTTAAAAGCAATTTAATCCGGGGCATTGTAAGCCCATTTTAAATAGGTAGCTCCCCAAGTAAAACCTCCTCCAAATGCTGCCAGGATAATATTATCACCTTTCTTTAATTGATGCTCATAGTCCCACAAACATAGCGGGATTGTACCCGCGGTGGTATTACCATATTTACTAATGTTATTCATCACTTTTTCCAATCCTATACCCATTCGGTTAGCTGTAGCATCAATGATCCTCATGTTTGCCTGATGCGGGACCAACCAGGCTATATTGTCTGCTGTTAAGTTATTTCTGTCCATAATCTCTACGGATACATCTGCCATACTTTTTACCGCAAATTTAAACACCGTAGCTCCTTCCTGAAAGATGAAATGTTCACTGGCGTCTATTGTTTGGTGGCTGGCCGGGCGTCGGCTGCCACCGGCTTTCATATGTAGAAAGGGTACACCTGAACCATCTGATCGCAAAATAGAATCAATAATACCCACTGATTCATCGGAAGCCTCTAACAGCACAGCACCTCCACCATCGCCAAAGATGATGCAGGTGGTACGGTCTGTGTAGTCAACGATTGAGGACATTTTGTCCGCGCCAATAACCACTACTTTCTTATAGGAACCTGATTCTATAAATTGCGCACCGGTGGTTAATCCATAAAGAAACCCGGAACAGGCGGCTGAGAGGTCAAAACTAAAAGAATTCACGGCGCCGACCGCCTCTGCCACGATATTTGCGGTGGAAGGGAAAAGCATATCAGGAGTACAGGTAGCACAAATTATCAAATCGATCTCACCGGGATCTGTGTTGGTTTTCTCCAGTAATCCTTTTACCGCCTCGATTCCAAGAACCGAAGTGCCCTGCCCTTCGCCCTTTAGCAAGCGACGTTCTTTTATACCAGTGCGTGTGATGATCCACTCATCGGAAGTGTCGACCATGGTTTCAAGTTCCGCGTTGTTAAGTACGTAGTCCGGAACATAACCATGGACACCGCTTATCTTCGTATTAATCTTCTTCATAATTTCTATTGGCTAGTCTTGGAGACTTTCTTTTATCTTCTGATGGACTTGAGATTGTACCATTTGTCTGGCTTGTAACAACATATTTTTAATAGCAAATGCGGTGGAGATGCCATGACCGATAATGACATTCCCATTGACTCCTAGAATTGGGCTGCCACCTCTGGACTCATAATTAAACTGATCAAAAAATGGATCTGAAAAGGATCTCTTTCTTAATAAGGAGTATATCGATTCTGCCAATTTAAAGATTACATTACCGATAAAACCATCACATATAATAACATCGGCTTTGTCATTAAAAATGTCATAGCCTTCAATATTACCTATGAAATTGATTTTAGTGTTGACTTTGAACAGTTGGTAAGCCGCCTGAGTTAGCAGGGTGCCCTTTTTTTCTTCCTCTCCCAAACTCATCAGACCAACCTTTGGTCTTTCGATTTTCAGCACATATTCAGCATATATTGAAGCGATCTCACCAAATTGCACCAACACATCAGGCTTGCAGTCAGCATTGGCCCCTACATCCATTAATATTCCCAACCCTCCGTTCTCCTTAGGGGTAAAGCCCACAATTCCTGGTCGAATGATACCAGAAATGGTCTTTATGGAGAACATGGCCCCTACATGCATAGCACCGGTATTTCCGGCGCTACAAAATGCCTCTACTGCTCCGCTTTTTAATAGACCATAGCCAACAGGAATGGAAGCTTGTGGTTTTTGAGTAAGTGCTTTGGTAGGGTGTTCCCCCATTGCAATTATTTCCTCTGCTGGAGAAATTTCTACCCGGTTGGGGTCAATGTTAAATTGTTCTAGCTTGGTATTGATCAAAGCCTCAGGTCCAATTAAGACCACTTTAACCTCTTGTGGAAGCTCTGGTAAAGCTAGTTTAACCCCTTCAATGGTAGAATCAGGAGCATAATCACCCCCTACTACATCCAAAGCGATCTTCATAGACCTAGACAGCTATATCTTTCTCGATAGCAGGTTTTCCTCGGTAGTAACCGCACTCGGTACAAACCCGGTGTAGAAGTACTGGGGTTCCACAATTGGAACATTCCTTGAAAGTAGCAGCAGTACTTTTGTAATGAGTTCTCCGTTTATCTCTCCGGGACTTTGAGATTTTTCTCTTAGGGTGTGCCATTTGGTTATAATTTAATTTCTTTAGTTCTTTTTTAAGTCATTCAGTTTCTGCCAGCGGGGGTCTGTCTCAGGTGAGAATTCATTATTACTTTCCTCCCTGGAACTATAAACCAGTGATCCGAATTCGTGGTCTTCCTCTTCATATCTTGGATGAAGTTTTTTCATTGGTACCGCTAGCCCAACGAATTCGAAAATATACTGACCAACATCGAGCTGTTGGGTGTTGTTAGTAATCATTACCACATCGTGGTCCAGTTCCTGTTCCAGATCACCGTATTTAAAAATAACTTTTCGATGTTCCTTTATAGGATAATGATATGGATCCAGGCTGCGGTCACAAATTAGTTCAACGGTGCCCTCAATGTTGACATCCATACCTATAAAGGAATCGTTCTTATCAAGATCGATTTTGGCTTTCAGTTTCCCGTTCCTAATCAGTTCCTGATCAAAGCTGCTGAAGAAGACCTCATCTACTTCAAATTCGAATTGATGAAGCTTGTTACGCATTCTATAGATGTCAATAACCAATTTCCTCATATCCTTCTCCGAAACCAAGTTGCAAAGTTAAAAATATTATTCAAATTAGGAATTAGAAATTAGGAATTAGCAATGATTACCTCACTCCGATGTTTAATCAGGTCGATATTGGCAAATAATGCCGCTCTAAATGAACTTTCATCAGCTAAATTTTTGCCGGCGATAGGATAGGCAGTGCCGTGATCGGGGCTGGTACGAATTATAGGTAATCCGGCAGTAAAATTCACCCCACTTCCAAATGACAAGGACTTAAACGGTATCAATCCCTGATCGTGATACATAGCCAAGACTGCATCATACCTTAAAAATGTCTGGGAGCCGAAGAATCCATCTGCTGGAAATGGTCCAAATACCAGTTTTCCATGGGTTTTCAGTTCTTTGAGCAAGGGGCCAATAAGTGCTTGTTCTTCGCCGCCAAATAATCCTTCATCACCAGCATGAGGATTTAAACCCAGCACCGCAATTTTTGGTTTTTCAATTCCAAAATCATGCTTTAACGAATCCTCTAGAATTTCCAATTTATCTGCAACTCCTTCCCTGGTTATATTCTCAGCCACCTCCTTGAGTGGAATGTGTCCCGTTACTACACCAATTTTTAGATTTTCACTAATCATGAGCATCAATCCTCTCTTTGCCCCACAACGTTGCATCAGGTACTCTGTATGCCCTGGGAAATCAAAAGATTCTTGCTGGATGGTTTTTTTGTTAATTGGCCCTGTGACCAACCCGTCCAGTTTCTGTGCAATTAAATCGGTGGTGGCCATTTCCAGGCTGCGTAGGGCATACGACCCAGCTTCTTGGGAGGCAGTTCCAGGTTTAATGGTTACACTTTCATCCCAGCAATTCAGAATATTTACCGTCTGGGACTTTGCATAGTTAAGCTCCCGGATCTGATGGTAGTTGAAACTGTTTGCACCCAGAAGTTTGCGGTAATATGAAATGATTTTGCCGTTGCCATAAACCACCGGCGTTAGTAGTTTCAGCAACCTTGAATCTGAGAATGTCTTAATGATCACCTCAGGTCCAATGCCATTCATATCACCCAGAGAAACCCCGATTACAGGCAACTTATTGTCCATAATTGTTAAAATATTCTCACTTGTGCTTGAAGCTGAATATCGTAGATTTACTGCACAAGTTAAGATTATTTTTACCAACATTGAGGAATGGTCAGGCCAAAAAAGTATTTGGGGCAACATTTTTTGAAGGACCTGGCTGTAGCCCGGGAAATAGCTGAATCACTTACAGGATTTGGCGATTACCAACAGGTTTTGGAAATAGGGCCGGGTACAGGAGTTTTAACCAGGCACCTTCTGCAAAAGTCTGAATGGAACACCTGGATGATTGAGGTAGATACTGAATCGATCCAATACTTGAAAGAGCAATTCCCCAATGGATCTGAACGATTAATTCTGGGAGATTTCTTGAATTGGGATGCTGGTGCCCTATTGCCGGAGCCATTTGCAGTGATCGGTAATCTTCCTTATAATATATCCTCACAAATATTTTTTAGAATACTTGAGTTGAGGCAGTTTATTCCCGAGGTGGTTTGCATGATCCAAAAAGAAGTTGCCCAGCGATTGGTTTCGCCTCCGGGTAACAGGGCCTACGGAATATTGAGCGTGTTTCTCCAGGCTTATTATCGATTGGAGTATTTATTCGAGGTCTCACCTGAATGTTTTCATCCAAAACCAAAGGTTTATTCCGCAGTTATCAGGTTGCAAACACTGGGAAAACCCCAGCTGGATTGCGATGAAGTGATTTTTAGAACCCTGGTTAAACGCGGGTTTCAAAATAGGAGAAAAACATTGCGCAACGCATTAAAAGCATTTAATTTGCCGCAAGAAATTCGGGCCCTAAATCTTTTGGATCAAAGAGCCGAGCAATTGGCCGTTGATGATTATGTTACCCTAACTAAAACAATCACACCATTTTGGAATCCGTAAACCAGTTCGAGTTATCCAAGGAGTTTTTGGAGCGTTTCGGGGAGGCCATTGAAACTCAGGATACATCATTCATTCAAGAAAGCCTTAATGGGATCAATCCCGCGGACGTCACCTCACTTTTGCATGAATTAACCAGTTCTCAAAGTAAATATGTGCTGGACTTATTGAAATTAGAAACCGTTGCGGAAATAATCAATGGTTTGGATACCGATGTGCGAAGTAAATTCTTGCAGAATTTCACTCCCTTGGAAATATCCAAATTCATCAATGAACTGGATAGTGATGATGGGGCTGATATCATTAATGAACTGCCGATCAAGATTCGCGAGGAGATAATAGAAGGCGTTGAAAACGAAGAAAAGGCCGCTAACGTGCTTGAATTATTTCGTTATGACGAGGATTGCGCTGGTGGTCTTATGGCAAAAGAACTTATCAAGGCCAATGTCAACTGGAGTATCGGAAAGACCATTGAGGAGATACGCAGTCAAGCTGAGAACGTGCAGAAAGTATACGCTGTATATGTAGTGGACGACTTAGACAGGCTGGTCGGCAGGGTATCCCTTAAAAAAATTGTACTGGCGGAGGATCATATGAAAGTGTCATCCATATATGATAGCGAGGTTATCTCAGTAGAAACATACAGGGAAGAAGAGGAAGTTGCCAGCATTATGAGAAAGTATGATCTGGAGGCGCTGCCAGTAGTTAACCGTCAAGGCAGATTGGTAGGTCGGATAACCATTGATGATATAGTTGATGTGATTACTGAGCTGGCAGAACAAGAGCGTCAACTTATGTCAGGGATTTCAGAAGACGTAGAAGAAGACGATAGTGTGTGGATGCTAACCCGTGCCAGATTACCCTGGTTGGTAATTGGCATGTTGGGCGGCTTGCTGGGTGCCCTTTTTATGGAAGCCTTCGAACAGAATATTACCCTGACCCTGACCTTTTTCATACCACTAATTATGGCCACGGGAGGAAATGTGGGTATTCAGTCCTCATCTTTGGTGGTACAAGGGTTAGCTAATAAATCAGCATTTACCAAGAATACTTATATCCGTTTGTGGAAAGTGTTTTGGGTAGCAATACTCAACGGTCTGTTACTGGCTGCATTGGTATTTTTAGGTGTTCAGTTACTTATGGGAAGCGGAATGAAGCTGGCGTTTATTGTGGCCCTATCGCTTTTATGCGTGGTTCTATTGTCTTCGTTTATGGGTACAGCTACACCGCTGTTACTGGATAAAATTGGCATCAATCCCGCCTTGGCCTCTGGACCATTTATTACCACCGTCAATGATCTTTTGGGGCTGGCCGTTTACTTTGGGGTTGCCCATGTGCTGTATTCAATGTGATCTCAGAGGTAAATGTCAGCTATCATCATAATAGATCATATGCACCCAAGTATCGTTGCTCAACTGGAATCACTGGGGTACCATGTTGATTACCAACCTGAGATCAACAGACAACAACTAGAAGGAAAAATTTGCAACTATCAAGGTCTGATCGTTCGTAGTAAGACCGTAATTGACCAGGCCCTGCTGGAGGAAACCACTGAGCTTCAGTTTGTGGCAAGAGCAGGTGCTGGTGTTGACAATTTGGAGGAAGATATTATCCGGCAACGAGGCATACATATCGTTAATGCACCGGAGGGTAATCGTGATGCGCTGGGAGAGCATATGGTTGGCATGTTGTTAAACATACTACATCGTATTTTTGAAGCAGGTAATTCAGTGCGAATGGGCCAATGGGACCGTGAAGGTTTTAGAGGCACTGAGCTTGCCGGGAAAACAGTTGGTATCATTGGCTGTGGTAATATGGGCGGTGCATTTGGTCAGCGACTGAGCAGTTTTGGCTGTAAAGTGTTGGGGTATGACAAGTATCTGCCTGAAGATGTTTCCACAATTTATGAGCGTGTACCAATCGCTAAACTGTATGAAAAATGCGATATTGTTAGTTTGCATGTACCATTGACTGGTGAAACCAGGGGATTTTACAATTATTCATTTTTTCAGCAGTTTAAAAAACCCATAATTCTGTTAAATAGTGCCCGTGGGGAGATTTTACCATTGAAAGACCTGGTGCAACTGATTAAAGAAGATAAAATCCTGGCCGTGGGTCTTGACGTTTACGAAAAAGAGCCGTTTATTCAACTGTCTCATAATCAGAATGATGTATATGAATATCTGATTTCATCTCCTTCAGTGCTTTTATCTCCTCACGTTGCGGGCTGGAGCATTGAATCCTATAAGCGGATCAATGATGTGCTGGTCGGCAAGATCAAACTTCTAAAAGCCGCCGGATTAATAGATTGATCTTTCTTTAGTTTGATTTTATGGCCTGTAAGGTTTCCAACCATAATGGTTGGGTAATTGGTGTCGCATACTTCTATCTTTATATCCTGATTCTTTAGAACCTAAGTTAAACCTAAGTTGATCAAGAATTTTAACAGGCTAGCCCATTACATCCTGGAAAAACCATTTCTCACCTCTTTCCTGGTGTTGATTGTACTTTCTACGATAGTGGTCATTTTGAGCCTCCCTCACTACCTTAATCGCTTTGATGTTTTCTTTCCGCAACTACTGGTGGAAGCTCATGGTATGTTATTTGATGTAGCCATTATTGGTATTCTGATTTTTTGGCTTAATAAAATAGGAGATGAGCGCCAACGGATTAAGACCTACCTGGATGAGATTGATGATTTTAGGTTGTGGGAATCTGATGAAGCCGCGTTCCGTACTGTTGGAAATATTAAAAGGCTGAATCAGAACAAAATTTATAGCATTAATTTGGTAAACTGTTACCTGGCTAAAACGAATTTAAGCCATGTAAACCTTTCCAGCGCCAACCTGAATAGTAGTAATCTAAGTAGTGCAAACCTGGTGGGCTGTAATTTGGAGAATGCCAGGTTGAACCAGACCAATCTGGAAAACGCACAACTCAACCAGGTAAACCTCAGTCATTCATTTGCCAGCGGCGCCAATTTCAAAGACGCAGTGCTAATCAAGGCAAATTTTGAAAACGCTTTTCTAATTAAGACGGATTTTACTAATGCCTTTTTGATGGAGGCCAAACTGACTGGCTGTCATGTGACCGGTGCCAACTTCGATAATGCCAACCTATATAAAGCGGACTTAAGGGGAATCCAGGGTCTTGATCTTGAAAATCTGTCAAAAGTAAAAACTTTGTTTTTAGCAAAATTTGATGATGAAATAATGGACCAGCTAGAGTCTCGTTACCCGGAGATTTTGGGTAAGGAGGTTCTGAACTTCAATTAGGATCAAACATCGCTGGGTTATACCCTAAATTAACTACTACCTTTGACTCGCAAAGACTGTTTTGACTAAAAAAATCTACTCACTGGGTAGATTTTTTTAGTTACGTTTTTATTGACAATTTATAGTATATTTAATAAATCATTAACGGATATAAAGTAGTCTGGCGGTTTCTTCAAGAAGCCGTATTTTATTATAGCTTAATCTTAAAGTCGATGTCCGAAATTTCATATTATACAGAGCAAGGTTTGAATAAGCTCAAGAATGAGTTGAGTGAGCTAAAAACTAAAGGAAGATCTGATATTGCCAAGCAGATTGCCGAGGCCAGGGATAAAGGGGATCTCAGTGAAAACGCAGAGTACGATGCGGCAAAGAATGCCCAGGGACTGTTAGAATTGAAAATTGCTAAACTGGGAACAGTTGTGGGCAACGCCCGGGTGATTGATATATCAAAAATAGATACTTCTCAGGTGTCTATTTTATCAAAGGTAAAGATAAAAAACACCAAAAATGGGATGGAATTAACCTATACTATAGTGTCTGAAGAAGAGGCAGACCTGAAGGCTCAAAAAATATCTGTGAAGTCTCCTATAGGACAGGGCCTGTTGGGAAAAAAAGTAGGAGAAAAAGCTGTAGTAACCGCGCCAGGGGGAAAAATGGAATTCAAGATACTTGAAATAGGAATGTAATGCCCAGTATTTTTACCCGCATTATAAACAGGGAGATCCCCGGTCATATCGTGGCTGAGGACAAAAATCACATAGCAATTTTGGACATAAACCCCTTGGTTTCTGGACATACCCTGGTAGTACCCAAGTCAGAGATAGATTATCTGTTTGATTTAGAGGAAAACGCGTTTATTGAATTGCAACAATTTTCCAAGCGAGTAGCAAAGGGTTTGAAAAAGGCAATTCCCTGCCAGCGAATTGGAGTGGCTGTTATAGGTTTGGAGGTACCCCATTGTCATATTCACCTTGTTCCAATGAATAGCATGGATGATATAAATTTTAGCCGTCCCAAATTGAGTCCTGGGCCCGAGGAATTATCGTCCATCGCAGAGAGCATCCGAAATGAAATAGAGGGCTAGTGGTTTTCAGGGGCATAACAAGTTAACGCCAAACACCGAACAAGCCTCGCCTAAAAGGGAATTTTATTTCACCCGATGCGGGTTTTCCTTCAAAAATGTTTTCCAGCTCTTGGCTGACCCCTGAGGCCTTTCATTTTGAAAATGGTGACACACCGCTACTGCCAGCGCATCAGAGGCATCCAATAGTTTGTCGGCAACGTTAAAGGACAAAAGAGTTGATAGCATATAGGCCACTTGTTCTTTAGACGCGTTTCCGTTGCCAGTAACTGACATCTTTACCTTTTTGGGGGCATACTCCACAATTGGGATGTCCTTACTAAGCGCCGCGGCCATAGCTACACCCTGGGCCCGCCCAAGCTTCAGCATTGATTGGATATTCTTACCATAAAACGGGGCTTCCAGGGCAACTTCATCAGGTGAGTAGTCTGAAATGAGGCCCAATACCCTTTCAAATATTTTCTTAAGTTTGATCTCGTGGTTGCTATATTTGTTTAAGTGAATAACTCCGTACTGAAGAAGCTTCAATTTCTTGCCATTGACCATTATTACCCCGTATCCCATTACACTGGTACCGGGATCGACTCCCAGAATGATCTTTTCCCTGATCGCATTTTGCCCCTTTGACATCCATGCAAGATAGCTATATTAGAGGTTCAAAAAAAGCAGACATACCACTGCCATGCTCATATCGCCGGTGTTCTTCAAGGTTCCTAAAAGATAAAATCGGATGGAAATAGTATTTACCATACTGTTGACCATATATGTAGTATTAATTGCCCTGGCCAGAAGGTACTGGGATAGAATTCCACAAAACCCTGAATTAGTAACCACTACCAGTTTACCTGGGGTGACCGTAGTGATTCCTGTCCGCAATGAAGAAAAAAATATCGAAGCGCTGATTGACTCCCTGAGCGGGTTGCATTATCCTATTGATAAACTGGAGATCATTATTGTAAACGATGCTTCAGAGGACCGTACCAGTGAATTGCTTCAGGCCAATGCTACTGATAAAAGCAATTTTAGATGGTTTACTTTAGATGAACCTGCAAATTTTCAGGGATCATTCAAAAAGAGGGCCCTTACAGCTGCTATTCACCGCGCTGAGTTCCCTGTAATTGTGACCACAGATGCTGATTGTCAATTCCATCCTGAGTGGTTGACTTCTCTAATAGGCACCATGCAAACAAATGACCTGGTGATGGCTTGCGGTCCGGTGGCGTACCATCAACAAGGTTTCTTGTCTCCAATATTGGACATAGAATTAGCCAGTCTGGTAGCGGTAGGAGCTGCTTCCCTAAGCCAGGGATTTCCTAATATGTGTAATGGGGCTAATCTGGCTTTTACTAAAGAAGCGTTTAAGCAAGTGGACGGTTATCGGGGATATGAACAGGTAGTATCGGGAGATGATGAATTCTTGCTGTACAAAATATTTAGCCGGTATCCTCTCCGGGTTGGCTTTGTTAAGCAAAGTCATTCAATTGTTCGAACCGACCCTCCGGATTCCTGGAAGGAATTTGTTAATCAGCGAAAAAGGTGGGGTGGGAAGTGGAAAGCTCACAAATCAAAAGCTACCCGGGCACTGGCGCTTTTTGTTTTTGTGTTTCACCTGGCCTTTACAGTATCTCTGGTAATGACGGTAATTGGGTGGTATTCATGGAAGTTCTTCATTATGCAAATAGCTGTCAAAATCATTCTGGAGTTCATGTTCGTAAAACCCGTTCTTGATTTTCTCGGAAAAAGGACAGCATTACAATGGTTTTTTTTCATGCAATTAGTATATTCATTTTATACCGTTTTCATAGGTGTAATGGTACAATTCACTGGTTTCAACTGGAAAAACAGAAAGTATAGATGACTGATCATGAGTACGAGATAATGGACGAACTGTACTTTGTCATTTCTTTTGAAGAATTACAGCAAAGGTTACCCCTGGATGAGTCTGAATTAAAGCAGATACTAAATTCCCTGCTGGATCGGGAATATATTAAGTGCTTTAGTAATGTGTCGGATGAGTTGCCTCATGCGAATGTTGATTTTGAAAACAATTACCGGAATTATCACTATCTTGTCAGCAAGGAGGGGCTATTCGCACATAATAGCAGATAAGCTCCATTTAAACAGGTAATGACCCGTTAGGATCTGGATTTTTCAAGGTACTTTTCTATTTTTTGTTGGCGGCCTGATAGCAAACGGGGTGGAATGTTATGGAGTTGCAATCACTACAAAATCAATTTGATTTAAAGGAACTTGAACTCAATGCTTTGCTTGAGATAACCCAGGCGATAAATAATAACCTGCCTGAGGTTTCCCTGTACAAGATTTACGGGTTTATACTCCGTGCCAATCTACGAATAAATAAGTTGGCCTTGTACGTAAAAGAGGAAACCTGGGTATGTAAAGTCAACTACGGTACCAGTGTGGATTTTCTTCCCATGACTTTGGACGAATCATTTTTGGAGTTAAAGGAATTGCAGCGGATTGATCTTGACCATACGGACAGCAGTTTCAAACAGTTTGATATGGTAGTTCCAGCTATGCACAAAAATGAAGTGTTGGCTTTTGTATTTGTAGGGGGATTAGTAAGTGAAGATAAACTTGATCAGATTCACCCTGACACCAACTTTATCCAAACACTGAGCAACATCATTTTGGTGGCCATTGAAAATAAAAGATTGGCACGTAAACAATTGGAACAAGAAGCATTGCGAAAGGAGATGGAAATTGCTCGTGGTGTCCAACAATTGCTTTTTCCCAAGACACTTCCTCAGGGTCAACACTTAAATGTGTCTGCTCTTTACCTGCCTCATCAAGATGTGGGTGGTGATTACTATGATTATATTGAAATCAATGAACAGCAGTTCGTTTTGTGCATTGCCGACGTATCAGGAAAAGGTGTACCGGCTGCGCTGTTAATGTCCAACTTTCAGGCAGCACTGCGTACCATGATCCGACATACTACGGACCTAACGGAAATTGTAACTGAATTGAATCATCATACGGTCATAAATGCCAGGGGTGAGAATTTCATTACCTTTTTTATAGCAATTGTAGACCGGTCAATGAAAGAGCTATTTTATGTAAATGCAGGACATAATCCGCCTTTATTTATGGTGGACAAAGGTAAGCCTCAGCTTCTTGAATTGGGAACTACTATATTAGGTAGTTTTGAACCTCTTCCTTTTTTGAAAATTGGTAAAATCACCTATGATCATGAATTTGTGTTCTTTTCATACACTGATGGTCTCACCGAAACATTCAACGAGAATGGGGAGCCTTTTGGATTGGAGAAAGTAACCGAAATAGTAGTGGATAACCTTGATGCTTCACTTGAACAAATCAATGGAGAGCTGCTAAAAGAACTCAACAAATTCCGGGGCCAAAACACCTATAACGATGACATCACACTATTGTCCTGTAAAGTTCTAGCGGATAAGTGAGTAGCATATTTCTGCACCAGACACCCTCATTGTTACAGGCAGCCTTCCCGAAATTTTCCTGGAAAAAATCCCCTGTTAAGAAAATTATTCATCTAACCTTTGATGACGGCCCGGTACTTGAAGCAACGCCCTTGGTTCTACATTATCTCCGGGAGTTCGATGCCCGGGCTACTTTCTTTTGTGTGGGAGAAAACATCATCAAGTATCCTGAGGTTTTTCACCAGGTCCTAAAAGAAGGACATAGTGTCGGCAACCACACTTATCATCATTTGAATGGCTGGCGTACCTCCAACCATACGTTTTTAAATGACGTGGCAAAGTGTCAGGAGCTCCTTAACCCACACCTGGGAGTTGAAACAAAGCCCTTGATGAGACCACCTTATGGACGCATGAAGAGAAAGCAATGGCGTGCACTAATCAAGGAATATGATGTTGTGATGTGGGATGTGCTTTCAGGAGACTTTAGTGAAAAGATCGATACCGCAATCTGTTTGAAAAAGACCATTAAATATACTCAAAATGGCTCGATAGTACTTTTTCATGACAGCCTTAAAACCATCCATAAGTTAAGGGTAGTACTTCCAGAATTCCTAGAGCACTTTAGTCAGCTTGGTTTTTCATTTCAAGGGTTATGACCATGTTGACCGTATTTGTCATAGGAGGATTGTTAGCGGTTCTGGTGGACCTTGCAGCCTTGATAGCATGGAAGTCCCCATCGAAGAAAGCCCATGAGGACTCAGAATTACCAAATGTTTCCATACTTATACCGATGCGCAATGAGGCAATGAATGTAAAAGGACTGGTAGAATGTATCAGATCATTGGACTACCCGCCAGAAAAAATTGAGATTCTGATTGGGGAGGACCGATCGGAAGACCACACCAGGCAGTTATTGGAACAGGAGATAGGATCTGATGGTAGATTTAAAATTGTTTCAATAATAAAAGACATTCCTGGCCTTAAGGCCAAGGCAAACGTAATAGCGCAGTTAATTCCTCATTGTCATACATCATTTTATTTCATAACCGATGCGGATGTAAGAGTTCCAACCACATGGGTCAGGGCACTGTTACCATATCATACCAGAGGCACCGGGGTCATCGGTGGGAGTACCGTGGTGAGCGTCCGCGATCTGTGGAGTGGTTTACAGAACATCGATTGGTTGATCGCCCAGGGACTCCTATTTGTGGTAGGCAGCCGCTATCAGACACTGGCGGTAAGCGGTACCAATATGATGATAACCCGTGCAGTTTGCCAAGCAATTGGAGGTTACCATAAGATCCCATACTCCCTTACCGAGGATATAGGGATCGTAACAGCAGCTCGAAATATCGGGTTTTCCCCCAAGAACGTATTGACACAGG
>CAZOJZ010000190.1:0-5735 GCA_964580205.1 uncultured Roseivirgaceae bacterium | reverse complement strand
AGGTATTGCAGGGTATCTCAAGGAAGCATGCCCATTAGTTCGGATTGTAGGAGTACAGCCAAAAAATGCCAGCGAAATGGCCGAATCAATTGAAAAAGGGACAATTGTACCGCCCTCTACGGTTCATACCATTTCTGATGGAACTGCCGGAGGATTAGATCCTGAGACTGTGACCTACGCTCATTGCAAACACCTGGTGGACGAGTTTATCCTGGTTGAGGAAGAGGAAATTGTTGATGCTCTTCGTTTAATGGAACACCACCTGGGGGTTAAGGTAGAACCATCCGCGGGATTGGCCCTGGCTGGCATAATAAGATCCCGCGATAAGGTAGCCGGACAGACTTGCGCTGCCATCGTTTGCGGGGGGAATATCGATGAAGAAAGCTATTGGAGGTTGCTTAGTGAGTTTGGTTATTAAACCCGCAAGTAACCCTTCGAAACACTTAATTTATATTATATAGAGTTTACTTCAAAAATCCAAAATCGTTAATCGATGTACGATATTCTATATCCCTGCGCCCAGCTCCCTGCGCCCAGCGCCCTGCTCTTTAATCTAGTTTCAAGTCGGTTTGCGGCTTTCCTCCTGGCTCTACATGCTCTTCCAGATACTTGGTCAGCAATCCATAAAGGTGCCGGCGGGTGTTCTTGCCTTCCTTAATGGCGTGGGTGCGGTTTGGATAGGAAAACATCTCAAACTGTTTGTTGTGCCTAATCAACTCATTGATCAGTACCTCACTATTTTGATAGTGCACATTGTCATCACCAGTACCGTGCACCAGTAAAAGATTGCCTTCCAGATTTGCCGCATGGGTAACCGGTGAGCCCCGAATGAAGTCTTCTTTGGTTTCCCAGGGAACACCCATATATCTTTCCTGATAGATATTGTCATACAGTAACTGGTTGGCCACCGGAGCTACTGACATACCGGTTTGGTAGATTTCGGGGTGATGAAACAACAGGTTCAGGGTCATGGATCCGCCTCCGCTCCAGCCCCAGACACTGACCCGCTCTTTATCTACAAAATTCTGTTTAAGAATTTCTCTTGCACCCATGGCTTGGTCCTCAACATTGAGTATGCCGATATTCCTGAAAAGAGCTTTTCGCCAGTCACGACCCTTAGGACTGGGACTGCCCCGATTGTCCATAGTGACCACAATATATCCCTGCTGTGCCAACATCATGTGCCATAGAGTACCGGTACCACCCCATTTATCCCTGGCAGTTTGACTGGCGGGTTCCCCATAAACATAAAATAGGATGGGGTATTTTTTGCTTTTGTCGAAACCCGTGGGAAGGATCATATATCCATCCATATTTACTCCGGTTTCTGTGGTAATATTGAAGAAGTCAATTTGATTTTTGTCCAACGCTTGAAGATTCTCCTTAAACTTAGTATTAGCAGCAAGTACCCGAACCGACTTGTGTCCGGGCAAAGTAACCAGGTCAATCACCGGTGGTGTATTGGCCGTTGAGTAGCTGTGAAAGGCGTATTTTCCTCCGGGAGCCATCTGATAGCTGTGATCGCCAGGTTGATCCATGGGGGACAACCTTTGTGGTTTACCACCTCCCTTTAATTTCGTCCGATACAGGTAGCGCTGAGTAGGATTCTCTGGTGAAGCGATAAAATAGACATAGCTGTTTTTGTCGTCTATAAGCTCGATACTAATCACGTCGAAACTGCCACTGGTTACCGTTTTATCTTCAGTACCATCTAATTTCACCCGGTAAAAGTGTTTCCATCCGCTTTTTTCACTAATCCAACTGAATTCCTTCCCTTTATTAAGCCAAATCCAATCATCGATGGCCTGCACCCATGCGTCATCCTTATCGGTATAAATGTTCTCTATGGAGTTATCAGCCACTGAATACTTCCAGATCCTGTTGGTATTTTGCTTTCTGGGGATTTGCTGTATTAGCACAGTTCTTGAGTCGGGCGACCATCATTCTGGGCAGGTAATTTTGCTTACTGTCCCCCGGCACCGGGACCCATTGTGTTTCTCCCCCACTAGCGCTGATTACCCCAATACGACAGCTGCTGGGATCTTCTCCAACTTTTGGATACTTCACAGGAACGGTGTATGAATAAATAGAATCAGTGGTGTTGATCATTAAGAAGTCCCTGATCCCAGATGCATCCAGCTGCCAGTAGGCGATCTGATTTCCATCAGGGCTCCATCTAAAACCATCCCTAATTTGAAATTCCTCTTCATAAGCCCAGTCAAAGGTTCCATTAATTAATCTCTCAGATCCGTCACTGGTAATGGTAACCACAGAACCAGCAGCGATATCTTCTACATATATATTATGACCACTTACGTAAGCCACTTGCGTATCGTCTGGTGAAAATTTAGCAAACATCAAACTGGACTCCGGGAAATTATTTCCTAACTGTCGTAATCGGCTCGTAGATAAATTTAACACCCAATAATCACCCCGTGTATTTAACCTCCAAACCCGCTTGGAGTTGGAATAGATCAATAGATAAACTTTATTGTGTGACCATTTATAATCCTTAATGGTTAATGGCTGATTGCTACCTTCAGGTATGAGTTTATCAGCGCTTACCAATACAGCGCGCGCTCCGGATTTAGCGTGGTATTCTATTATGTCTTTTTTACCGGGGTATTTGGTCGAGGCCTCTAATGTAGTATATGCTTTACCGCCTTCAGTCCACTTGGCTGGTCCAAACTGCTCATTTCGAAAATCCTTGGTATTAAAGATCCGGTCTAAGGAGAGTAGGCTGCTCTGGGCATTGATAGCAATGCAGGTGGCAGCCAGAAGGATCTGAATAAGCACAAATCTCATGTTGCAGAATTTTAGTTGGATGACAAAGTTAACCTGTTGTTGGCAAATATTAATTAGTGACCAGTGAATCCACCGGAATATGCCATCCACCACCCAGTGCCTGATATAACTGAACCGCTGAAGTGAGTTGTAATTGCAGGGTTTCCGATGCTTTCAGATAAGAACTAAATTCAGATCTTTGCAGGTCGAGGATTTCAAGATAGCTGGTTACACCATTCTCATAACGCACCCATGCCATTTCCAAGGCTTCAGTGGCAGCATTTACTTGTGATAGCCTGGCTTGGAATTCCTTTTTATAGGTGTCTACCGCTATCATGGCGTCTTCTACTTCCCCCAATGCGTTTAAAAAAGTATTTTCATAGGCCAACAGGAGTTGCTCAGTCCTTTGAATTTCTACTTCAAGTTTTCTTTTATTTTCCCCTGAATTTAACAACGGCCCAAAGATTTGTGCACTAAGATCACCGAATAGAACTGTTGGGTTGGCAAAAGATGCCGATAAATCTGCGGAAAGGGTCAGTTGTGGATATTGTAAAGCTTCTGTGGCACCAATACGGGCAGTTTGGGCCTCTAATCTTCTTTCGGCACTCAGTATATCCGGTCGTCTATTAAGCAGGTCTGAGGGCAATCCGGTAGGTAATATAGGAGGGAATACCTGATCCTCCAACTTGACGCCTCTTTCAATATTCTGTGGTGGCAACCCCATTAAAATGCTAAGACTGTTTTCCGTTTGTGCTCTAAGCCGGGTAAATGTTTGTATGGTGGTCCTGGCTTCTTCAACCTGAATTATTGATTGCTTTACGTCTACTTCGGAAATAATTCCTGCATTGAACCGGGCCTGTACTACACCCAGATTGCCCAACCAGGATTCCAAAGTGTTTTCAGACACTATCAATCTGTTATCAAGGTCACGCAGCAGCAAATATCCCTGAGCAATCCCGCTCACAATAAGTATAGTAAGACTTCGATATGCTTCTTCGGTGGCCAGGTATTCCTGGAATGCAGCCTCAGATAAATTGCGGTATCTTCCCCAAAGATCAACCTGATAAGAGATGCTGGTAAACGCTGATCCTGTAAATTTCGAATCAGCATCATTAGTTGAAGCAGAAAATGTACCACCTCCACCATAGTTGACCCTAGGGAAAAGATTAGATCTGACAATTCCTATTTGAGCTTCAGCTTCCCTAATTCGGGTCACCGCAATAAGCAGGTCTCGATTGTTTTCTATTCCGGTATGGATCATTTCCTGCAAAATTGTATCCTTAAACAATTCCCACCAGCGCAGATTAGCAATGGATTCTCCGGACAACGAATGGAATCGATAATTTTGTGAAGTTATAACTTCAGGCCGGGAGTAGGGTTCCCCTAATTTACAACCGGCCACCATGATACCACCGAAAATAATAAATCCCATTAAGAAGGACTGGAAGGTTTTCATCGGCTTGCTTTTAGTTTATCGATAAAGCCGAACGCAGAAACTACGTAAATTACAGCGACCATTATTTGCCAAACCCTTGACCATACTTTACCGCCGGCTCCATCAGAGTCAGACCCTGTAACAGAACAAATAACTAATAGAAAGGTCGAAAATGCCATTCCATAAACTGATGCCAGAGGACGCTGGCTAAATACATACTGCCCAAATACCAATCCTCCAAACAGCACCAATAATATCAGATAACCGTACTCTGGTACAATGGCTAAGATCTCGTAGCTGATGATAGCTGCAAGTCCTCCTATGGTATTGCCAATAATCAAAGCTTTTCCAACTTTCCAGTCTTTGGCAAAGGCTGGCTGCATCGATAGAATGGCGATAAAGACTAAAATCAAAAGCGCGTTGGGTATGTTAGCAAAATAGAAAATCAAGTAAACGGGCATGATCACCACCACACTGGTAAGCGCAGTCATGAACCTTTCCCTTTCACTAGATTCGGGCACTGATTTTTGCTCCGGTTTTGCTGTAGAAAAAGACTGCTTTTCAGGAATATACAAAAAAATCAACCAGATTAATATAATAGCGCAGGCAGCATTAAACACCAGGCTAATGGCGATGGTTTTGGCTAAAAACATCGACTGCAGGGCTATATTAGGAATCACTAGAATCGCAATGAGTAGCCAAACCTTTACAAATGAAGTAAAAATGGGATGCCGTGTGTAAAAAATATGAAATAAGAACAGAAAGGTGATCCCGATGTGTATCGGTGGCATGGACAACAAACTGTAGGCCAGTATGAGCCCAAAAACACATGCTGCTGCTACCGAAGCAACAAACAGTATTCCACCTTTAAGCGTCGGTGGTTTACCTCCAGGAGCCAGGAAACTTAGTGACAGCACTGGTAGAAGGAACGCCAAAGGCCAATCGATCCCCATGGCCACTGCTACCAATAAGGTAGCACCTGCCGCATAGCGTAAGATGGGTCGCGTGGTTTCAGTTGTAAGTACAGCAGTTGTCATTTAGTTACCGGATATAGGATAATACTCCATTTAATCTTAATCTCCAACGACCCAGCATATCAAGTATCGGATATTTCCCGGTAAATATCACTACATCAGCCTGACCCCCTAATCTGCTAAATGGCATTACTTCCTGATTGTTCATAGAGATAATCACCGGAAATCGTTGCGGATCACGCATCCAACCACTGGTGCCTTTAACATCCGGAAGTTTACCACGTTCATCAGCGCCAGAATTAACGCCAAAGCCAATGGAACGAACAGTCCCTTTAAATACCTTGCCTGGGGCTACGTCGAGTACAAACTCCACCGGATTTCCTGGTTTTATGTTAGAAATGTTGTTTTCCTTTAAATCAGCCTGGATCCATAAGTCGGTAAAAGTCACCAACATTGCTAGTGACTGTCCCGGGGAAGCATAATATCCAAGGTCCACGTTATAGCTTTCCACCACTGCTTTAGCGGGAGCGGTAATAGTACTA
>CAZOJZ010000189.1:0-19151 GCA_964580205.1 uncultured Roseivirgaceae bacterium | reverse complement strand
ATGCAAGATCACAATATCGCATATTATGAATATAAGGAGGAGCGGGCAAGTCGATTTCCCAGCATTTCTTTGGATGTAGCTTACACCTATTCAAATTCAGATAATGAAGCTGGCCAATTAAGGGCTTCGGTATTTGATGGGATAAACTACGGACTGACTGCCCGCTGGAATATTTTCGATGGCAATAACACCAATAGAAGAGTACAGAATACAAAAATTGAGCATGAGACCACATTACTGGTTCTGAACGAACTAAGACTATTGGTCAAAGGTGATCTAAGAAAGGCTTATATTAATTACCAGAACAGTTTACAGGTAGTGGCGCTTGAGAGAAAGAATCTTGAAGTAGCTAAGGAAAATGAAGATATAGCGGTTGAACGATTTAGGCTGGGGGCCAGCGATTTTTTGGTGCTGCGGGAAGCCCAACGGAGTTTAGTAGATGCCAATGGCCGTCTTTTGGATTCAATATTTTCTACAAAATTGGCAGAAACTGAGCTATTGAGATTGTCTGGAAATCTTCTGCCTACCAAAATTACCAACTGATATAGTGCTGAGACTGGTGTAGCTGAGCGTAAACTGCCAACGTACAATCCCACAAATTTGTATATTGCGTTTTTATGAATACCAAGAGTTTGGACTAATATGAGTAAGATATTCAACTTTAATTTCCCATATAAAATTAATCCTAAGTACCCGGATAAGGTTGCTTATTTCAGTATGGAGTTTGCCATTGACCAGGCACTAAAAATATACTCCGGTGGATTGGGATTTTTAGCAGGATCCCACATGAGAAGCGCCTATGATTTAAAACAACCGGTGATCGGTATAGGTATGCTATGGAAAAAGGGTTACTATGATCAGATCAGGAAAGCGGATAAGTCCATGGAGGTCTTGTTCCAGGAGAAGATATATTCTTTCCTCGAGGACACGGATATTACTTTCGACATTATGGTTAATCAGCACATGGTCAAAGTGAAAGCATTCTATTTGGATCCCGTTATCTTTGGATCAGCGCCTATATTTTTATTAACCACAGATCTGCCGGAGAACGATTATTTGGCACATACCATCTGCCATCGGTTGTATGACTCAAATATCGCTACCAGGATTGCACAATACATAGTTTTGGGCATTGGTGGAGCCGAATTATTGGACATCTTGGGATTTGAGCCCACAGTTTACCATTTAAACGAAGCCCACGCACTTCCAGCTGCTTTTTATCTTTATAATAAATTTGAGTCGGTGAAGGCAGTAAAGGATCATATGGTGCTAACCACTCATACTCCGGAACAGGCTGGAAATGAAACACATGAATACAGCTTGTTAGAAAAAATGGGGTTTTTCAATGGTATTGAACCATCTGTGGTTAAGGAAATCACCGGTGTAGAAGGAACTGTATTTAATCAAACTCTTGCGGCGCTTAGATTGAGTAAAATAGCCAACGGTGTGAGCGAAAAACACGGAGAGGTTGCCAGACAAATGTGGGCGGATGAAGAAGATATCTGCCAGATCATTTCCATAACCAACGCCCAAAACCAAAAATACTGGTCGGATAAGAGATTGTATAAATACCTGGAACGGGGTGACATTGAAGCCATACAGACCAGAAAGAAAACCTTGAAAAGAAAGTTTTTTGAAGTTGTGGCCGATCAAACGGGAAAGATTCTGGATCCTGATGTTTTGACCATTATTTGGGCCAGGCGGTTTGCAGAGTACAAACGCCCCGATCTGATTACTTCAGACTTCGATCGCTTTAAAAGACTGGTAACTGATAAGAAACGTCCTATACAGATTATATGGGCTGGGAAACCCTATCCAACGGACTACGGGGCTATCAGTACCTTTGATAACCTGGTTTACATGAACAAAGAGTTCATGAATTGCGCAATCCTGGTCGGGTACGAATTGTGGCTTTCTTTGATGTGTAAAAGGGGTGCCGATATTTGGTTGAACAACCCAAGGATATCCAGAGAAGCCTCTGGTACTAGCGGCATGACCGCAGCAATGAACGGAGCTGTAAATTTCTCCACTCAGGATGGCTGGTTCCTGGAATTCGCCCGACACAAAGAAAATTGCTTCGTTGTACCTTTAGTAGACCACACACTTCCTCATCATCAACAGGACCAACAGGATGCTGAAAGTTTGTTGAATGTTTTGGAAGAAGACATCCTTCCGATGTACTATGAACACCCTGAGCAATGGAATTCTATAGTTGCTAATAGTTTGCAGGAGGTGGTTCCCTACTTTGATTCAGATCGAATGGCAGATGAGTATTATCAAAAACTGTATGAGTTTCAAAATCAGGCAAAGCATTTGAGTCTTGTTGAGTAATGGTTTTTTGAGTACTGCTTGCTATTTGGTAAATTGATGCTATGAGCACCTTACAACTTTCAACTCAGGCCCAGGCTTTACAACGTATCTCGCTATTCGCAGAGCTTCCGGAAACGGTGTTGCAGCAATTAGCATCAGAATTACAGGAGGTAGAAGCTCAAAAGGACCATACCATAATCCGCAAAGGCGATGATGGCGACAGCATGTTTCTGGTTACCCGTGGAGCGGTCATGGTCCACGATGGCGAGCAGATATTGGCTACCCTTATAGTAGGTGAGTATTTTGGTGAATACACACTTATCGATAGCACTATGCGCAGCGCGTCAGTGACTGCTACCCAACCTACCATGTTGCTGCAATTGAGTCGCGAACGATTCAATGTCATAATGGAGAAACATCCGAACCTCAAGGACGCGGTGCTGAAGGAGCTTATTAAACGATTGCGTAATCTTAATATGATGCAAGAGCAATTGGTCAAGAACAATAATGAAATTCAAGAGCAAAAGCGCGAGATTCAAAAAATGAATGCTTACCTGTCAGAAGTAAGCGAAGAGAAAGACAAGATCATGCGTATACTGGCCCATGAACTAAAGAATACCTTAACAAGTACTATAAGTATAAGCGAGTCCCTTAAAGAGGAATTAGCTGAGCGAACACCGGACCTTTCGGAATATATAGAGCGATTAAACAGTTCTTTATGGAGGATGAATGATCGCATCGATCGCATTCTTTCTGTAAAGTCATCGCTGCCAAAAGAGCGAGAACTAAATATTTCAGAGTTTAAGCTAACAGAACTGACTGAAGAATTGTCCCAACAATTCGATGAAGTGGCCCATGAAAAGGGAGTAAAACTACAGTTTAAAATTGAACCATATCTGGTTAAGCTGGATCGCGTTTATACCCATCAAATTTTAGAAAATCTAATCGGTAACGCCATTAAATTTTCAACAGCCGGAAAGAAAGTTCTGGTCAAGACTCAGGAAATAGACGAGTTCCTGAGCATTAAGGTATCTGATCAGGGCCCTGGACTTTCAACCGAGGCGCTCAAACCACTTACCAACTCCGAGCCAATGGAAGAGGTGCATATTAAGAATGCCTCTGATTTGAGTTTGACTATCGTTCGAAAGTTTACTGAGTACATGGGTGGTACCATAAGCTGTGACACAGAACCGGGTAAAGGGGCCTGTTTCATATTGAAATTTAAGGACTATCAAAAGCCTTCATCTGATGGCAAATTCTGGGATTTCTTTAAATCCTGAATATTAGGGACGAGGGTGTTCGCTACTAGTCGTAGGATATCCTACGACTAGTGATTGGTATATAGCGCGAGTCTCCGGACTCGTGCTCTCTCATTATTCATATTTTTTAATAACTACCGTGGCGTTATGACCTCCGAAACCGAAGGTGTTGCTCATAGCATAGTTAACCGTTTGTGATATGCTGCCTGAGCTGGGGATCTTTAAAGTCGATGGTACAGCCGGGTCAAGGTTTTCAATATTTATGGTAGGGGGAATGATGTCGTGGTAAATCGATAAAGTACATATCATGGCCTCAATTGCTCCGGCGGCACCTAATAAATGGCCGGTCATAGATTTGGTAGCTCCTACCCAGGTGTTACAACCATTGGGAAGTAATTTGCTAATGGCAGACAACTCAGACAGATCACCTATCTGAGTAGAAGTTGCATGTGCATTTATATAATCCAAAGATTCTGGTTGGATATTGGCTTCTTCCAGGGCTAGTTCCATTCCTTTAAGCGCACCAACACCCTCCGGATGGGTTGCGGTGGGATGGTACGCATCTGCAGTCATTCCACCGCCTGATACTTCGCCATAAATAGTAGCCCCTCTGGCCAAAGCATGGTCCAGTGACTCCAATATTAAGGCACTGGCCCCTTCACCCATCACAAATCCATCCCGGTCTCTGTCAAATGGTCGGCTGGCCGAAGGTGGTGAATCATTTCTGGTGGAAAGTGCTTTCATGGCGCCAAACCCACCGATCCCTGATTCTGTAATCGGTGCCTCAGACCCACCGGTGACCATCAGATCTGCTTTACCCAATCTAATGTAGTTAAAAGCATCGATGATGGCTGTTGTGGAGGAAGCACAGGCGCTAACCGGGCAATAGTTTGCCCCTTTAAATCCGAATTTGATACTAATGGCACCTGAGGGAGTATCGATCAGGATCTTTGGGATGAAAAAAGGACTAAATCGCGGATTCCCGCCCGAAGCTGCAAATGCTTTTAATTCCTGATCAAAAGTATAAATGCCTCCGTTTCCTGACGACCAGATCACTCCACACCTGTGTGTATCAAGTGAAGTAAATTCCAGTTCCGCATCCTGGATGGCCTCACCAGCGGCAATCAATGCATATTGGGTAAATGGGTCTGTTTTTCGGGCCTCTTTGCGATCGAAATAATCTGCAGGCTCATAGCCCTTCAATTCACAGGCAAATTTGGTTTTGAATAAACTGGTATCAAATTTTGTGATCGGACCTGCACCGCTGGTGCCATTAATCAAATTGGACCAAAAGCTGTTCAAGCTATTACCAAGCGGGGTCAGTGCTCCCATCCCTGTTATTACTACTCTTTTTAGCTCCATATTATACTTACTACTAAGTAAGATTTAAGTCAATATAAATTTGATTCACCACTCGATAATGGTATTCATTACCTAGTAATCTGGCCAGTTGCAGCGAGCCTGCCAAACTACTGATTATGTTAAGGGCCTTATCCTGACCGCTCCCTTCGAAACTCAATGCTCCTACTTGCCTTCCGTTTTCCAATAATCGTGAAGTCCAATTTTGAACCTCATAGGAAAGTTTGTGAATAGCAGTTTGCATGGAAGCAGGTATAGTGTAATAATCTGTAGCCAGCGTACCTATCAAACACACGCGATTGTCCGAATTAAGGTTGTACTGATAGCTTTTTATAAACCAATCAAATTGATCTTTGGTTGGTAAAATCCGGTGTTCGGGGTGGTTGGTCCATTTATTAAAACGATCTCTGGTGCGTTCAATGATCTGTAAACCCAAGGCCTCTTTAGTGGGGAAATGATAATGTATGGCGGCATTCTTAATTCCTAACTCCTGTGAAAGATGGTGGTAACTAAACGCATTGTACCCTCTACGTTGTAATAATGATTCAGCCAGATCAAGTATCTTTCTTTTGGTTACTCCCCTAATAGCCATACGCAAATATAAACAAACTTACTAGTAAGTAAAAAAATAATTAACTCACCAACTCACCAACTCACCGTGGCCCTCTATTTGGATATTAATTGACCAATTGGAAACATATAAAATATGGAATTCGTTATCTTAGGGTAAAGCCTGTTCAATGAAAAAGTGGGTATTTGGGTTTTGTTGTTTACTCTGGTTGCCGGGACTGTCCCAGGAGCATGAGATTATACGCAGTATCTATTTTGGGGGCGGAAGCTATTATATAAATGAACCACAACGAAATGCCATTGGTAAATTTCTGGATTCATTACCATATCTTGAAAACTACCAAATTTCTATAAATAGCCATACCGACAATATTGGAGGAGCAGCTTATAATGAATGGCTATCCAAAATGAGAAGTGAAGCAGTATTGTATCAGTTAATTGAGAAAAAGATACCCAAGGAGAAAGTTTTAATAAAAAATAATGGCCAGTTCAATCCGTACTTTGACAATGAATCTTATATTGGACGCATGAGTAATCGCAGGGTGGATATCTTATTTACTCCGCCAGTGTTTTGAAAGATTTGGTTATCCAGCGAAATAATTCCTAATTCCTAATTTCTAATTCAACTATATTGGGAAAACTGCCCCTTCCTTTGCTACTTGGAAACCTTGAACTCTTACAGAATCTTGAGCCGCACTGTGCTCCTGCAGTAGGGGATTGGTATGATTCATATGGATAAAGTGCACTTTTTCCCGGTCTGATAATTCAAGGTCATTTAATAGGGCCATACTCTCTACCACCAAGGGGTGGGGGATGGTGGACATGTCCCGACCACCCAATTCTCCGTTCTTATAAAAACTACCATCAATGAATGCCAGGTCAACTTGGGTTACTTCCTTACTTAAATCCGGCACCCATTTCTGCCATTTGTCAATATCTGGAATGAAGATTGCCTTCTTATTTTCGCCAACGATTTTATATCCCACGGTCTCACTATATTCATCCCGATGAGGCACCAGAAAGGGAGTAATGGCAGCATGTTCAGATATTTGAAGGGTAGAATCAGCCTGTAATGGTACCAACTTGATATTTTTCAATTCTACCAATTGCTCCCAGGGTCCGTTTTCTTCAAGAAATTGCTTCATCCTGGGCATGGCATAGACCGGCATGTTGGAAGCGCCGGTTATTTCCCTGCCCAATTGGGTCAATCCGGTATAATGACCTACATGTGCATGTGTTAGGAACACCCCGGCAAGTTCCACTTCCCATTGCGACTCAATCCATCGTGTTTGTGCTTTGAAGTCAGGAGTAGCTTCAAAAAGCCAGTATTTATTTAGATCAAGATCAATCAATCCAAGGCAGGCTGCTTTTTTATGTTGTTCGGGATAATCCCAAACCGCCAGACAGCATTTTTTACGACATTGTGCCTGAGGAAAACCAGCATCCTGAGCAATCCCCAGCACTACCAGAAATGGAGTACTTGTATCCTCTTGAGTTACATTCTCTCCACAAGAGCAAAGGACTGCAACCAGCGAGCCGCAACCTACTAGGCGCCAGGCGCTAAGCGCTAAGCGATTAATCCAACTCATAACTCATAACTTATAACTTTTCTTCGCGTTCATCACTTTGGTCTGGATTCGGATAGACATCAGGTGTATTTGCTGATACAGCTCTTTGGAAAATTTTTCATCAAGTCCCAGTTTTTTAGCTGTCGCCAACCGATCTTTCAATAACTCATCCCATCGACTTACCTGTAGGATAGTCATTTTATGCTCCCTCTTGTATTCAGCAATTTTCTCAACTACTTTAGCCCGTCTGGCAATGGTGTCCAGTATTTCCAGGTCAATCAAGTCGATCTCATCTCTAAATAGGCCTAAGAAATCCACGGATTCCAGACCCTCGCCTTCCGGTTTTCTCAGCTTAAGTTGGTTAAGAAGTTCGGCCAATGCCTCAGGTGTCACTTGCTGATCTTTATCGCTCCAGGCCTCATCCGGGTTAATATGTGCTTCGATCATCAATCCATCCATAGCAAGATCTAATGCTTTTTGTGAAATTTCAAGCAGCAGGTCGCGTTTTCCACAAATATGACTGGGATCGCAGATCATCGGAAGATCAGGCAGTAATCTTTTTAGTTCTATCGGCAATTTCCATTGAGGAGCGTTCCGGAACCGACCATTTTGCCCTGAAGAAAAGCCCCTGTGGATGGCCCCAAGCCGGGTAATGCCCGCCTGATGAATGCGCTCAATTGCCCCAAGCCACAATTGCAGATCCGGATTTATTGGGTTTTTTACCATGACAGGAACATCTACACCCTTTAAAGCATTGGCTATTTCCTGCACACTGAAAGGATTTACCGTGGTTCTGGCGCCTACCCAAAGTATATCAATCCCATGCTTCAAAGCTTCGTATACGTGATTTGCATTGGCTACTTCCACAGAGGTCAGTAATCCCGTTTCAGCCTTTACTTGTTGAAGCCATGAAAGGCCCTCTATACCAATCCCTTCAAAACTATTGGGACGTGTTCTTGGCTTCCATACGCCGGCCCTAAACACTGTAACCTGAGGCGTGTGTTTCTTCAAATCTTTGGCAGTTTGCATCACTTGCTCCGGTGTTTCCGCACTGCAGGGTCCGCTAATTATCAAGGGCGACTGATCCGACAGTCCCCACTTATTCATTGGTACGAGGTTCATTTTTATATTTGTCATGCTTTAATTGCGTTTTGTAATTCCTTGATTCTATTTATTGCTTCTTTTATTCTTTTTTCAGTTACACATAATGACACCCTGACGTACTGGTTTCCTTGGTCACCAAATACCTGACCTGGGACCATGAAAACTTTAGCTTCTTTTAAAATTCGATCGGTAAAAGACAGGGTATCAACATCATCAGGTACTTTACCCCAAACAAACAGACCAGCTGTATCGCTTTCATACTTGCATTTGATTAAATCCATTAGTTGTTGGACCAGGGCTTTTCTATACCCATAGATTTGGTTTTGGGTATGGTGCCAAGAACTATTGGGTTGTAAGGCTGTTACAGCCGCCTCCTGGATGCCTTTAAACATCCCACTGTCAATATTGCTTTTAACCTGAACAACCGCATCGATGTAGCTGGAATTTCCCGTTAGCATTCCAACCCGCCAGCCGGCCATGTGTTGTCCCTTGCTTAAAGAGTTTAGCTCCAGGCCCACACCGAATGAACCAGGGACCGAGTGTAAGCTAAGTGGTGGCAGAGGGTTCAGGATCAGGCTGTATGGATTGTCATGGCAAAGTAAAATTGTCCGTTCTTTACACCATTTAATCAGCCTTCTAAATGTTTGCACATTTGCCAGAGCACCAGTGGGCATATGAGGATAGTTTATCCACATAAGTTTTACCCCTGAGGTGTCAAGATTTTCAAGAAATTCCCAGTTTGGCTGCCAGTGATTTTTGGCGTCAAGTGTATACGAAACAGGAACCGCACCTACCAATTGAGTGGCACCTGAATAACCAGGATACCCCGGATTTGGTATTAGAACTTCATCACCTGGATTTAGAAATGCCATGGAAATAAGAAAGATTCCTTCCTTGGATCCAATTAAGGGAAGGATTTGCCTGTCTGTGTCCAACACTACTCCATAAGTACGTTGATACCATTGAGACATGGCTAGTCGAAGCTCTGCGATACCTCGATAAGGTTGATAACCATGATTGCCTTCTTCCCTGGCTGATTGGGATAAAGTGTCAATTATTTCAGGCGCAGGAGGCATATCCGGGCTGCCGATACCAAGATTGATAACGTCATCCCCAGAAGCATTCATCCTTCTGATTTCCTGCAGTTTTTTAGAGAAGTAGTATTCCTCTACCTGCTGCAGTCTTTTGGCTGTCGGTATAATCATTGTCCTTTAATCCTTTTTTGTATGTTCCCAGCACGCGACATGAAAAAGTGCATTTCTGTAAATCCTTTATAACGCCTTGAAGATTGGTTTCTTCTCCCCATTCCAAATCAAGGTGAAACTGATATTGATAGGGTTTACCCAGTATTGGAACAGATTGGATCTTTGTGATATTGATCAGGTTTAGATGAAACACCTGCAATACTTCCATCAGAGAGCCAACTTTGTGTGCTGCTTCAAGGCACATAGAGGCCTTGTTGGGATTTTTTACAGCTTCCTTTCCGTCCTGGCTAAGTACCAGAAACCTTGTTTGATTCTGTTTTAGGTTTTCGATATTGTGGGCCAGTATTTCCAGTCCATAAAGCTCTGCAGCTGGGGCCCCGGCAATGGCAGCAACTCCCATCAACTCCTCTTTCTTAATGTCACGGGCGCTTCCGGCAGTGTCATACTTTTCAATGGCTGTCATTTGAGGGTGGTCTTCCAGAAATATATTACACTGATTCAGTGCAATGGGGTGGGAATGAATGAACTCTATTTCTTTTAATTCCTGACCTGGTATGGCCATCAGGTGCTGCTCAATATGAAGATATTGTTCACCAATGATGTGTAATGGATAATTTTGTAGTAATCCATAGTTGGGCAGAAGACTCCCGGTAAAGGTGTTCTCAATGGCCATCATGGCAAAGTCTACCTTGCCTTGATTCAGGGCATCACATACCTGTTCGAAACTTCGGCACTCCCGAATTTCAACGGCTTGCCCATTAAAATAGAGGTCCGCCGCCTGATGGTGGAAAGAGGCAGCAGCTCCTTGTATGGCAATATTCAATTTTTCATTCATAGCATAAAAAAAGTCCCGGTAAATTCCGGGACTTTATGAGTTCTTAGTATTTTTTTTCAATACACTACTCCATAATCCCGATTCTGGGGCTAAAAAAGTAAAAGTAAAATGTACTGATGAATAACTTCATTGTTGCTTGTATTAGATACAATGTTAAGCAATAAATCTTCTTTGTTCCAAATTTTGGCAGAAATAATTAATAAATTCTATCACGCAGCCTCTTGCTCAGCAATTAACACCTGAGCATTTTCTTTAATGATTGCTTCCACTTTACGTCCCTGAATTTTGCTTTCCAGCCATGATATAATATCAAAATAGATAAAAGCCCGTTTCTCATAAGGACTGTCAACCAATGTCAGCAGCTGATCTCTTAGATTCTGGAATTGGTTGATCAAAACACCTTGTGTCATATTTCCCTCCAACTGTTTAATAAAACTCAATATATAGTTTTGGAACTGCTGTAAATCGTCCTTCTTGGACAGATAGCGGTATGTGGATCTTAAATAATAAGGGATAACATCTGCATGGCCCAGTTCGAAATGGCATATAAGATTAATGATTCGGGCAAAACTATGCACGTCCTCTCTTATGTCCTCATTCTCAGTATTAATAATACGATTAAGCCATTTAATGGCCTGGTTGAAATTGCCATTCCCAAAATAAAGACAGGCAATTTTATAGTACATGATCAATCGTGAATGTTTATCCAGTTGCTGAATAAACTCCTCAAGTCGTGGTTTGATCTTGGCAAACAGGATTACTCCGATTTTGAAGTCACCCAACATAAAGAATTTATTGAACAAGTGCGAATAAATATACTTTTGAAGCTTGAGTTGCATGTTGGCGTCGAGTTCTACCCCGTTTAATTGGGGGATGTTCTTCATGCGTCGGTGGTTCTGGATAAAATCGGTGTACCGCATCAGCTTATATTGGGCAATCATCAGGTGGTTCAACCCCTTTAAGTATAGATCCAGGTATTCAGGAATCTGTCGGTTGTCCTCGAACAAATCCACCCATTTTTGGGCGTGGATGCACCCTTTTTTAAAATCTTGAATAAAGAAGTAGTAATCAACAAATAGATTGTATAAATGGAGTTTTTCGTAGAAACTGAGTGATTCTTCTTGATACTTTGGGAGTTCTTGTTTTAGGATTTTAGTTACTTTTTCAAAATCTCCCTGGTTTCTTACAAATCCCTTACGCAGGTAAAGGGCATTCAGTTTTACCAGTATATTTGAAAAGGAATTAATATTATTGATGCGATTATTGATGTTGCGAACCTGGGTAATAATGGTATTGACTCTTTCCTGGTTTCCTTTTCCAACTGTCTGGGAGAGCACTTGCTTTTCCCATTTGTATATTTCCAATAACAACTCCAGATTATGATGCTTGTGAGCCATTTTCTTGGCTTTTTGCAACATCTTAACACATTGATCATAATGAGAGCGGTTATAGAGGATTTGAGCGTGATCAATAAACTCCCGTATTCGAATGTCCCGCACACTACTATTGTCAAACATTCTCAGACTTTGCAAAATTCGTTTATACAGATGCGCTTTTAAATTGGACATCTGGGTCTTTTTAAAACCAGGTTCTTTTCTGAGTATTTCTTCTTCCGAATAAACCAATTGATGGTCCATAAGATCGAAGAGGCGCATAAACTTCTTGTTGAAGGAATTGCCTTCTTTTGATACGAACAACTTGAAATAACGCTTTTCACTTCCTGACAACCCTTTTATTAAGCGAAAGAGCCCTAAGTTATTATCCTTAGACATCGTAATTATAAAGTAAATAAAATATCGATAAGTACTAATTTAAGTAATATTTAAAGAAAATACATGATTTAGGATTCGTAATTATTGAATTATTTGATTTTTATATCCCTGAGCCCGCAGGTAACTTTAACTTTACTAAAGAGAAGTACTCTTTATAATTATGGATAATAAGGTAAATATTTTTGATACTACTTTAAGGGACGGTGAACAAGTTCCCGGTTGTGGCCTGAACAAAGAGGAGAAAGTAATAATTGCAAAAGCCCTTGAACAGTTGGGAGTGGACGTGATCGAGGCTGGTTTTCCTATTTCCAGTCCGGGTGACTTCGCATCGGTGAAAGCAATTGCCGAAAATGTGAAAGAGCCAACCATATGTGCACTTTCCAGGGCTGTGGAGAAAGACATTATCAAGGCTGTGGAAGCTTTAGAGAATGCCGCCAAACCCCGGATCCATACCGGCTTAGGAACTTCAGACCAGCACATCTTTACCAAGCTGAGATCAACCAGGGAGCAGGTGATCGAACGTGGAGTAGCTGCAGTAAAACTGGCT
Organism: uncultured Roseivirgaceae bacterium; assembly: GCA_964580205.1. Classification (GTDB taxonomy): domain Bacteria; phylum Bacteroidota; class Bacteroidia; order Cytophagales; family Cyclobacteriaceae; genus SZUA-3. Next base: position 6,622 of record CAZOJZ010000189.1, on the reverse strand, counting down.
AAGAAGTATGTGGAGGACGTGGAATTTTACGCAGAAGATGCTGGTCGCACCGACAATGAATACCTTGCCGAGATTATTGAAAAGGTTATAGCAGCAGGTGCCACCGTGGTAAATATCCCTGATACCACCGGTTATTGTCTACCGGAAGAATATGGACAAAAAATAAAGTATCTGGTGGATCATGTGAAAGGGATCGAACACGTTACTATTTCCACTCATTGCCACAACGATCTGGGACTGGCAACTGCGAATTCTATAGCCGGTGTTCAGAATGGTGCCCGGCAAATTGAATGTACCATAAACGGATGCGGTGAAAGGGCCGGAAACACCTCTTTGGAAGAAGTAGTGATGATCATGCGCAAGCATCGCTGGCTTCCATATACTACAGGGATAGTCACCGAACAATTAAACCCTATCAGTCACTTAGTGTCAGATACCATGGGTATGCCGGTTCAACCCAATAAGGCGATTGTAGGTGCTAATGCTTTTTCGCACAGTTCTGGGATTCATCAGGACGGAGTGATAAAGAACAGGGAAAACTATGAGATCATGGACCCTAAAGAAGTTGGCGTAGACCAATCTACCATCGTACTTACCGCACGCAGTGGAAGGGCTGCCTTGAACTATCGTATTAAGAAAATTGGGATCGAAATTCCCGAAGAGGAAAAGGACATTGTATACGAGAAGTTTTTGGAATTGGCTGACCGTATCAAATTAGTGAAAGACCAGGATTTGAAAGAATTGTTGAGCGCCTATTTAACCCCAAGTATTAAATAATCGAGTAACTTAAAAGAGATGTCAGCGAAGACTTTATTTGAAAAAGTTTGGGACAAACATGTAGTAACCCAAATCAAGGACGGCCCCTGTGTGATTTATATTGACAGGCATTTAATTCATGAGGTGACCAGTCCACAGGCATTTGAAGGACTACGAAGAAGAGGTATTGGTGTGTTCAGGCCTGAAAAAACCATAGCCACTGCAGATCATAATGTACCTACTATCGATCAGCATCTACCTATAAAGGACAAATTATCTAGATTTCAAGTCCAAAAATTGACCGATAATTGTCAGGAATTCGGCGTAGAACTTTATGGTTTAGGACACAAATATCAGGGTATAGTACATGTAATTGGACCTGAGCTTGGGATTACCCAACCAGGGATGACCATTGTTTGTGGTGACAGTCATACTTCTACCCATGGGGCCTTTGGTGCCATGGCTTTTGGAATAGGGACCAGTGAAGTTGAGCAGGTACTGGCCACTCAATGTGTACTCCAAGATAAACCAAAGTGTATGAAAATCGAGGTTAATGGTCCTTTGGATGCAGGGGTTCTTTCCAAAGACATTATTCTTTATATAGCCTCTAAAATTTCCACCAGTGGCGCTACCGGTCATTTTATAGAATACACAGGTTCAACCATTAGCGGTCTGTCGATGGAAGCCAGAATGACTATCTGTAATATGAGTATTGAAATGGGAGCCCGAGGCGGTATGATTGCCCCGGATGCTGCCACATTCGAATATTTGAAAGGGCGAAAGTTTGCTCCTCAGGGTGTTGCCTGGGATTATTACCTGAAACAATGGGGAGAACTGTACACTGACCCTGATGCTACTTTTGATGCATCCTATAAATTTGATGCTGCCGATATTGTGCCTATGGTTACCTACGGTACCAATCCGGGAATGGGTATGAAAATCACTGATCGAATACCCAATGAACCCGATAACCAAAAAGCTTTAGAATATATGGGCCTGACAGCCGGTGAGCAATTATTAGGAAAGCAAATCAATCATGTATTCATTGGCAGTTGTACTAACTCCAGAATTGAAGACTTGCGATTAGTGGCCTCCCTGGTAAAAGGGAAGCAAAAGTCGCCTCATGTTCAGGTAATGGTGATTCCGGGTTCCAAGCAGGTGGAGTTGCAGGCGAAGCAGGAGGGGTTGGATCAAATACTGGAAGAAGCCGGGTTCCAGCTGCGTCAGCCGGGATGTTCCGCCTGCCTTGGGATGAACGAGGATAAAATTCCTCCTGGCGAGTATTGTGTCTCAACCAGTAATAGAAATTTTGAAGGCAGACAAGGACCGGGGGCCAGAACTATTTTGGTCAGCCCCCTTACGGCAGCAGCCACTGCCTTGACCGGATGTATTACCGATGTAAGAGAAATAATTTGAACAATGAAGCCGATCAATACCATAACTTCTACCTGTGTACCTATGCCAGCAGAAAATGTTGACACTGATCAAATAATTCCTGCACGCTTTCTAAAAGCAACTACCAGGGATGGATTTGGTGACAACTTGTTCCGGGACTGGCGCTTCGATGCTGAAGGCAATCAAAAGCCTGAATTCATACTAAATCAAGCTGGAGTAAAGGGGGATATTTTAGTAGCAGGAAAAAATTTTGGTTGTGGTTCTAGCCGCGAGCACGCAGCCTGGGCTTTGTACGATTATGGATTCAGAATAGTAGTGTCCAGTTTCTTTGCAGATATATTTAAGAACAACGCATTGAATAATGGATTGCTTCCGGTACAGTTACCCGAAGATTTTATTCAGGAGCTGTTCTCTGCTTTGGAACAAGATCCGTCATTACAGGTAACCGTGGATCTCGCTAATCAACAATTAGTTATCCTTGGTACTGAGCAAACCATTGGGTTTGAAATTAATGCATACAAAAAGAGTTGCCTGCTTCAGGGATTCGACGACATAGATTATTTAATCGACCAAAAAGATCAGATAATTGCTCACGAACAAACTAGTAGATAAGTATAAATTATGAAATCAACCATTGCGGTACTGCCAGGAGATGGAATTGGACCAGAGGTCATTGATCAGGCGTTAAAATCACTGAAAGCAATTGAAGAATGTTTTGGACATCAATTTCAGCTAAACCACGGTTTGATCGGAGCTGCGGCCATTGATGCCACCGGTGACCCTTTTCCTGAGGAAACCAAAAACCTTTGTCTCAACGCAGATACCATTCTATTTGGAGCCATCGGAGATCCCAAATACGACAATGATCCTTCGGCAAAGGTTCGTCCTGAGCAAGGATTACTGGCCATGAGAAAACAGTTAGGTCTGTTCGCTAATGTCAGGCCGGTAAAAAGCTATAAGCAACTGCTACATATATCCCCCCTGAAGGAAGACCGGGTAAAAGACATAGATTTTGTGGTATTTAGAGAGCTAACCGGAGGGATTTATTTTGGAGAGCCTCGGGGAAGAAGTGAAGATGGGTCAAAGGCTTTTGATACCTGTTTGTATTCTACTGATGAAATTATCAGGATTGCTCAACTGGCTTTTGAAGCGGCTGGTTCAAGAAATAAAAAAGTAACGTTGGTTGATAAAGCCAATGTATTAGCTACCAGTCGACTCTGGAGGGAAACCGTTAATCAACTTGCCCAGAGCTTCCCGGATATTAAACTCGACCACCTGTTCGTGGACAATGCGGCCATGCAACTGATTCAAAACCCCGGTCGATTCGATGTGATCTTAACAGAAAATATGTTTGGGGACATAATTACCGATGAGGCCTCAGTAATTACCGGTTCCCTTGGAATGCTTCCTTCGGCTTCATTGGGAGCTGAATTATCACTCTTCGAACCTATTCATGGATCATATCCGGAAGTTGCTGGCATGAATCGGGCAAATCCAATGGCAGCAATTTTATCGGTGGCTATGATGCTGGAGTATTCTCTCACTATGACGGAAGAAGCTGCCTGTATTAGTGAAGCAGTGGAAAGGTGTATTTCAGAAGGAATATTAACTGAAGATCTTAGCCCGGACAGTGGTTTCGGCACCAGTGAAGTTGGAGATGCAGTAGCTCGATTTATACAAACAACTGCCCATGCCAACGCAAAAACTCATTGAAGCACTTTGATAATGAAAATAAAATTGCCTAAATTTACTTTAAGTCTAAAAAAGAACCATGACAAATACTTCTATCATTACTTCTGTTGTCATTACTAGTGTACTAATTAGGACACTGGAAAAGGAATGGTATAGGTGATCCGAGAGATACAAAAAAAAACGCCATTCCGACTCGGGATGGCGTTTTTTTTGGTCTCAGGTTTTCGAAGAATTTGGATGAACATATAACATGTATTTTAATAGGGACTCGGTTTTATTTTTAAATGGGAAATGGTTGAAGGCCACTGATGCAATGGGTAATTTATTCAGTCAGACCCTCCATTATGGGAATGGTGTGTTTGAGGGACTTAGGGCATACGAGACCAGTACCGGACCGCAGATTTTTAAAGCAAAGGAGCACTTTGACCGTTTGCACTATTCGACCTCGATGATGTCTAATGAGTTAGATTACACCTCTGAAGAACTAATTGAGATCGCCCATCAATTATTGAAAACCAACCATCTGAACAATGCTTATATCAGACCAATGGTATGTTTTGGAGACAACATGACAGAAACTAAGGAGGTATATCTGTTAATGGCAGCCTGGGAGTGGGGCAGGTCTCTTGGGAAAGACTTGCTTAAAGTAATGGTTTCCAGTTATGAAAAGCCCGCTGCTAACTCTATTCCTGTGGACACAAAGATCTGTGGTCATTATACAAACATGATCCTGGCCACTATGGAAGCCAAGTCCAAGGGGTTTGATGAAGCATTACTTTTGAACTCTGATGGATATGTAACCGAAGGCCCTGGGGCGAATTTTTTCTATGAGAAAGATGAAATATTGTATACTCCTCCTGCAGGAGATATTTTGCCTGGTATTACCAGAGCTACCGTGATCAGCTATGCCAGGGAAATGGGTTATAGAGTGGTGGAAAAGAAATTTACTGCAGAGGAGCTTATTGATGCGGACACTGCATTTTTTACAGGTACTGCCGCTGAAATTGCCGGAATTAAATCAATCGGCGGTCATGACTTCACCATGGATTGGGAAGATACAGTAGCCTACAGCTTATTTCTAATGTATCGACAAAGAGTTGTAAACAACGAGTATAGAGATTTCACACTGGTATAATTAACGAGACTTTGGAGCAAGAAATCAATAAATACAGCAAACGACTAACTCAGGACAGTACCCAGCCCGCCGCTCAAGCCATGCTTCACGCAATTGGCCTATCAACCGAGGACCTGGCAAAAGCTCAGATTGGGATTGTCAGTACCGGTTATGAAGGCAACCCTTGTAACATGCACCTTAATACCCTTGCTCAACAGGTCAAAAAAGGTATCAACGAAAAGGACCTGATCGGCCTGGTATTCAATACCATAGGCGTGAGCGACGGTATGTCCATGGGCACCCCGGGCATGCGCTATTCACTGCCTTCAAGAGATATAATAGCGGACTCCATTGAAACGGTAGTAAATGCACAGAGCTATGATGGCTTGATTGCCGTAGTAGGATGTGACAAGAATATGCCAGGTGCCATGATGGCCATTGGCCGGCTTAACCGGCCGGCAATTGTAGTATACGGCGGCACCATTGCTTCCGGAAGATATAATAATCGGAAATTGGATGTGGTTTCAGCATTTGAGGCCCTTGGTGAACGATACGCCGGGAAAATTTCAGAAGCTGAATTAAAAGGTGTGATCCTGAATGCCTGTCCAGGCGCGGGTGCGTGCGGAGGTATGTATACCGCAAATACCATGGCTTCTGCCTTGGAAGCAATGGGTATGAGCCTTCCTTATGGAGCTTCCAATCCTGCAGTTAGCCCCGAAAAAAAACGTGAATGCGAAGAAGCTGGGAGAAGAGTTCATTATCTGCTGCAGCACGACATCAAACCCAGAGACATTGTTACCAAAGATGCTCTGGAAAATGCGCTCACAGTGATAATGGCCCTCGGTGGTTCAACCAATTCCGTGCTTCATTTGTTAGCGATTGCCAGATCACTTGAATTGGAATTTTCCCTGGAAGACTTTCAGCGAATCAGTGATCGAACGCCCTATCTGGCGGACCTTAAGCCCAGTGGTAAGTATTTAATGGAAGATCTGCATATGGCAGGTGGAACACCGGGGGTTATGAAGATGCTATTGAAAGAAGGTTTTATGAAGGGTGATTGCCTTACTGTGACTGGCAAAACACTGGCAGAAAATATATCTGAGTTACCAGATTTGAAAAAAGATCAGTATGTAATTCACTCGGTAGATGATCCAATTAAAACTTCCGGTCATTTGCAAATACTATATGGAAATTTGGCAACCGAAGGAGCTGTTGCCAAAATAACCGGCAAAGAAGGAGAACAGTTTACCGGAAAAGCCAGGGTATTTAACAGTGAATTTGATGCCAATCAGGGAATAAGGGATGGCTTGGTACAATCCGGTGAAGTGGTAGTGATTCGATACGAAGGACCCAAGGGGGGGCCTGGAATGCCAGAAATGTTGAAGCCAACAGCGGCTATCATCGGGGCTGGCCTGGGACAAAGCGTGGCCCTGATAACTGATGGCCGGTTCAGTGGTGGTACCCACGGGTTTGTGGTAGGACATATAACTCCTGAGGCTCAGGATGGCGGCCTGATTGCTTTACTACAAGATGGCGATCTCATTACTATCGATGCTATTAATAACAAATTGGAGGCTCACCTTACCCCTGAAGTAATTGAAAGCCGCAGAGTGAATTGGAAGGCCCCGCCGTTGAAGGAACTACGGGGAATACTTTATAAATATG
>CAZOJZ010000188.1:0-1676 GCA_964580205.1 uncultured Roseivirgaceae bacterium | reverse complement strand
AACTTGGAGTTGGAGGCTGAGCCCCTATACCCAGAAAACTCAAGCCACTTTCAATCAGGATTGCACCGGCAAAATTTGCTGCTGAAATAATAATTACGGGCGCCAAACTATTGGGTAAGATATGTCGAGTTATGATGCGCCAATTTGAAAATCCCAGCGCTCTCGCGGCGGTCACATATTGCATTTCTTTTACACTCATTACCTGTCCTCTCACTATACGCGCTACTTCAACCCACATCGTCAATCCCACGGCTATAAAAACCTGCCAAAAGCCCTTCCCAAGCGCCAATGTGATCGCAATAACAAGTAATAAGGTAGGGATGGACCAGGTCACATTAATGAGCCACATTATGGCTGCGTCAATCTTTCCACCGTAATAGCCCGCCATGGCCCCTAAAGATATCCCAATAATAAGTGAAATAAACACTGCTACGAAGCCAATTGCCAGCGATATGCGGATCCCGATCAACATTCGACTCAATAGATCACGGCCGTATTTATCGGTACCTAGTATAAATTTTTTTTCTGAAACATAGGTTGACGGTATGGTTTCGACCAAATTGATTTCAGGGAAAGCCGCAAGAAGGTATTCCTTTACCAAACCAGCACTTCCATCGGTAGTATATTCAGTAATAGCAATACCATTTTCGGTCAATCTATAACTGGAAATTGGAACTTCCGTGGCTGTTGTTTTCTTTCCGAAGAAAAACACAGAAAAACCATTCTGCTTTTGAACCTTCGAAGGAACCGTAAGCATTTGTACTTTAAATCCCGGTTGTTTTGAATGGACAGATAAGTGCATCTGATTTGCATTTTGAGAGTTATCCGGCGCTAATGCATAGGCAAAAATGGCAACCAGAGTGCAGATCACTAAAAAAGAAAAACTGAAAACGCCCCAAAAGTTTTTCTTGAACTTTCGGAGCGCTTTGCCAGTTAACCCTCCTACACTTTTACTCGTGTCTTGGTTATGCTTGGGAGGGCGAGTTGATGATGCTACTTTCACATCGTAAATGTAGCTAAAATTAATTTTTTATCTCGGCCACTTTTCCTCTTCTGATATTATTCAATTTTAAATCTTGCAAAACATTCACGGCTTCTTCTATATATATATCTCCGGCCAAATTTTTGTGCCATCTTTTGCGCTTTTCCATTAAGATCGTATCCTGTTTCATCTGCACCAACTCATAAGGGAGTGAACTATAGCTCAATTTGTTGTCGTAATCATCGATAGCATCAAACTTTTTAGTTTCTTCTTTACGTTGGTTGATCCCAGCCAAATATGCATCAAAATTGAGGTTTACAATATTTTCATCGCGGTTCTTTTTGATCCATCTGGCGTTTTCATCGATCAGGCTTAATTGTTCACTTTTTGCCATACGGGCTTTGCTGCGATTAATAGTTCCTTCATAGTCGATATATCCATCCCAAACTTCATATTTTGCCGGGGAAATTTTATCGTACGGCAATGGATTGTCATAATCCCGTTCCCCTATATCGATATAGCTGTATCGATCCGGCATAACCACATCACTTTTTACACCTTCGAGTTGAGTAGAACCCCCGTTTACCCTATAGAATTTTTGAGTGGTCAATTTCAACGCACCCATGTCCCCCATATCGCTCTTGCGAAGCCACTGGTTGAGATCCACCATATTTTGAACGGTTCCCTTTCCGTA
>CAZOJZ010000187.1:0-4030 GCA_964580205.1 uncultured Roseivirgaceae bacterium | reverse complement strand
TCAAATCCCCAGCCTGCCTTCCAAAAACTATGTAGCTGAGTTACCAGTTTAGATTTTTTTATACTATCAGTCCAAATTCTTCTTCGGACATATAAAACATAAGCTGCTCCCACTGCTATCAGGCTGGTTAAACCGGTAATGATCTGTAGTATCAACTCGCTGCTTTCAGCAACATCCCCGATTTCCAGATGGGGTAATGTATGGTGTATGAAGCCTGAAAACACCTGTACGTGGCCTAGGGTATGAGGCAATTCAATAAATCCACCGGCAAACGAAAACAATGCAAGGACCACCAAAGGCAGTGTGATAAGCAATCCGGGCCGCTGCGTGGGCTCTATGCCAGTGGGACCAAAAAATGTGACAAATACCATTCGAGCGGTATATAATGCTGTGATAAAGGCCCCGACATATCCCAGAAACCAAAGTTGAGTGCCTCCTGCTGTACTTGCAAATGTCTCCCAAAGAATCAAATCCTTGCTATAAAAACCAGCTGATATGAGCGGCAGTGCAGCCAATGATGCTGATGCGATAAGAAAGGTCCAAAAAATCACCGGCAGTTTTTTATACAAGCCACCCATTTTGAACATATTGTGTTCATGATGAAGAACCATAATAATGGCGCCGGCCCCCAGGAATAAAAGGGCCTTAAAAAAGGCATGGATCATGAAATGAAAAACAGCCGCCGACCACGCACCTACGCCCAGGGCCAGAAACATATAACCAATTTGGCTCATGGTGGAATAGGCCAGAACTCTTTTAATGTCCGATTGTGTCAAGGCACTAAAACCAGCCACCAGTAAGGTGGTTGCGCCAATAATAGCTACCGCACATTGCGCAATAGGGGCCAATTCAAAAATTGTATGCGTCCGTGCGATTAAATAAACGCCTGCGGTCACCATGGTAGCTGCATGAATTAAGGCGCTAACTGGAGAGGGACCGGCCATGGCATCGGGCAGCCAGGTCTGTAACGGCAGCTGCGCTGATTTACCTACTGCCCCTCCCAATAACAGAAAAGCCGCCAACCTGGCAGTTGGATCACCGGAAGCCCATTTTTCGGGAGCGGCCGATAAAATATCTGCAATATTCAAAGTGCCAAATTCGGTGAAAAGCAAGAACAACCCTATAATTAAAGCAGTGTCTCCTATCCGGGTCATAATGAAAGCCTTGCGGGCGGCATAACCATTGACCGGGTCTTTGTACCAGAAACCGATCAATAAGTAACTGCAAAGACCTACCCCCTCCCAACCCAGGTAGAGTAAAAGAAGATTGTCCGCCAAAACCAATATCAGCATGGAGCCTATAAAAAGGTTCATGTATGCGAAGAAACGGGCATAGCCATCTTCGTTCTTCATAAATTCCGTTGAATAGACTAAAATAAGGAAACCGATAAAGGTGATCACAAAGATGAACACCAATGACAGGGTATCGAGACGCAGAGACACCGAAGTAACTAATCCTCCGGTATTCATCCATTCCCAAAGTTGTGAGCTGAGGCTGTAATCCTCAGGCGGTGCGCTCAGGAAAGACCAGCCCAATAAAATCGTCAGTAAAGCTGAGGTCCCTGTGCCGGAAACAGCAATAATGGCAGTCAGGTTGGTAGAGAGTTTATTTCCAAAGAAGGCAAGTAACAAAAATATGGCAAAGGGCATTGCGACGATGATCCATAATAAATCTGCCATAATCATCCTTTCAACTTACTGGCGGCATCCACATCAAGTGTATTAAACTTCTTGTAAAACTGCAGGATCAGGGCCAGTCCTACGGCCACTTCCGCCGCTGCCATGGACAGTATAAAGATAAACATCACCTGTCCGTCCGCTTGTCCCCATCGAGTTGATCCTATAATGAATGTCAGACCCGCGGCATTAAGCATGATCTCTACCGACATTAACATGAACAAAATGTTCTTTCTGGTAAGAAGACCTACCAGTCCTACCAGAAAGAGCACCACTGCCAAAGCAATTCCGTGGGTTAATGGAACGTCAACCATTTTCCTGCTGTTTTAAGAACCGATGCAAAACCTGAGTCTTTTCTTTCCCTAAATAATAAGCGCCTACAATTCCAGCCAACAACAATATCGCTGCCAGTTCTACCGCTATCATATAAGGCCCATATAGTGCAAGTCCCACTTGCTTAGCATCCACTACCTTTCCTGCACCATCGTCGATACTTTGAATGGAAATCAGGTACAGTATTTCAACCAGTAGAATACATACCAACAAGCCCGGGCCAATCCACATTGATAATTTCAGCCACTGCTTCTCCTGGTTGACAGATTTTTCACCTACATGCAGCATCATTATCACGAATATGAAGAGCACCAAAATGGCCCCGGCATATATGATCACTTCCAAAACAGCGGCAAACGGCGCTCCTAATAAGTAGAAAATCACCGCAACAGACAATAATGATACTACCAGGTAAACCAGCGCATGAACCGCGTTGTAACGGGTAATCACCATTACCGCGGAGAAAACTGCTATAGCAGCTGCTATGTAGAATACTACATTCATTTTATGGAATTAAACTTTTAATATCTACCGGAGGATCCTCATTATCACCGTCACCTTTTTCTTTACCTTTTATAGCCAACCCTGCCTCCCGGTAAAAGTTATATCCATGATATTTTCCTTCACCATCTATGGTAAGATCTTCTTTCTCGTATACCATGTGCTGCCGATCATACTCGGCCATCTCGACATCTGGGATCAACTGAATAGCATAAGTCGGGCAAGCCTCTTCACAGTAACCACAGAAAATACATCTGGAAAAATTGATCCTAAAGAACTCAGGATACCTCCGACCATGTTCATCCTCTGTGGCCTGTAATGATATACAATCAACGGGACAGGCCACCGCACACAAATAGCAACCCACACAACGTTCTTCTCCGTCGGGGTCCCTGGTTAATACAATTCTGCCCCGATACCTTGGTGGCAGCTCAACCTTTTCATCAGGGTATTCAATGGTTACGTTCTTTTGGAACAGATGAAGAAATGTTAACCACATGGTTCTTAAACTACTTAACATAGGCCTGTCATTAAACGTTATCTAAATACAATACCAGTGCACCTGTTACCATCAGGTTTATCAAGGTAAGTGGAAGCAATATTTTCCATCCATAGGCCAGTAACTGGTCGTATCGAGGCCTTGGAAGCGCTGCCCTCAACAAAATAAAAAAAAGAAGGAATACAAATGTTTTCAGGGTCAACCAAACAACCGGCGGAAGAAAGTCAGGTCCCAGCCAGCCACCGAAAAAGAGGGTAACAATTAATACGGAAACCAGCGTGATCCCCAGATACTCTCCCAGGAAGAACAGGCCAAATTTCATACTTGAATACTCAACATGATATCCGGCAACAAGTTCGCTTTCGGCTTCAGGAACATCAAACGGTAAACGGTGGGTTTCCGCGATGCCGGCAATAAGAAAAATAACAAACCCCACAAACTGAGGAACCACAAACCACATTTCTTGTTGGGCCAGTACAATTGTTTTTAAGCTAAAACTGCCACTTAACATTACCACTCCCAAAATAGACAGGCCCATAAATACTTCGTAAGTGATCATCTGGGAGGCCCCTCTCATAGCCCCAAGCAAGGCAAATTTGTTATTTGAGGCCCACCCACCTAAAATGAGGCTATATGCGCCAAGTGATGACAAAGCAAGAAAGAAGAGAATGCCGATACTCAGGTCCGCAATTATAATACCGGGAGCAAAGGGAATTATGGCAAAACTCAATAGAGTAGTAGTTACAATAATCCCTGGCGCAATAATAAAGATCCCTTTATCTGCAAATGGAGGCACCCAATCTTCCTTAAAAAAAATCTTAATCATATCGGCAACCGGTTGCAGCAGACCGGCCGGTCCTACTCGATTTGGACCAAGCCTGTCCTGCCATAACCCTAATACCCTACGTTCCAACCATATAAGAAACATAGCCAATACTTGTAGGACCGTGATAATGAGTAAAACGATCAATATATCTGAGAATTCAACCTTCATTCTTCTCACTTTTTTCCAATTGAACCA
>CAZOJZ010000186.1:0-3794 GCA_964580205.1 uncultured Roseivirgaceae bacterium | reverse complement strand
TGGTCGTTCTTATATAAACGTACTTCGCGCATGTATTCTTCAATGACGTTATCTTTTATAGTAAGTGCGCTACCGAGGGCATCTACAATGGATAATCCGAATTTTTTAGCATTCGCTTTTGCCCATCCGACTTTGCCTATGTGAAGTTTGTTCTTTTCTTTGCGACGTTTAGCAATGACTTTATTAACGTCTTTATTTAACTGTATTACATATTCAGTTGTGTCTTCGATATGATCGGGAACAGCATTTGCCCAATAAGCAGACTGGAAAATGGAATCATTTTGTTCTAATTTGTTTGCTAATGTTTTTGAGTCTATTCGAATATTTTCAATAAATGCCTTTTTCCATAAACGATGCAAATCAGTGCCCGGTGGTTTTGAAGCCAAGCCATGAACAAAGATTATTGTTAGTTTTGATGTATCAACCATGATTTTTTCCTTTTAAAATTGATTGGGTACAGATCACTGTTTTTAAATCAAGTGGGTCTGAGTGTTTAAGATGAAATGTGATTCCTTCTGTCATCGGTGGTTCCCTGTTTGATACCGTCTGTTGAATATAGACCTGTTTAGGGAAAGATCAAGAATAGGGCAGGTTGTTACTGCTTGTCGTAGTAGATATTAGCCATTCAGATACATCATCTGTAATTTCCAACCATCCTTGTTCTCCAATGACCCAATGGGCGTGGTTTGTATATGATTTATAATACTAATTTAGTCGTAATCTGACGTTTATCAGTAGCATGGATTGCAGTTTCTGGTTTACACTTTGATAGATATATTGTTAAAACAAGAACAAGACTGATGAGGTGAATAATATGACGAATCAAAAACGTCACGATAAAGACCAGTCAAAAAGTGACCAAAGATTAGTGTAAGATCGCAGAAACCAGGATGAAGATTCACTTGATCTAGAACGACCACCTGATCTAGAACGTAGAAGTGCACAAGAAAGAAGAACTCAAGCTGAGCGAAAATAATCTATTAATTAAAATTTAATTATCAGAATACATGAGAATCCGCTTTCAGTATCAAGCGGACATTCATAGTTTGTTACCGTCTGATGAACATAGACCTCTTTAGGGAAATATCAAGAACAGTGTGGGTTGTTACTGCTTGTTGTGGTAGATATTAGCTATTCAGAGACATCATCTGCGATTTCTAACCATCTTGGTTCTCCAATGACCCAATGGGCGTGTTTTGTAAATGATTTATAAGTTGATATCGGCTTGTATTATTTTGCTAAAAGTAGGATCAAATAAATACCGGTCACAGTCAGGATCATTCAATAGTAGCTGTGCTCTGGATTTATTATTCCCTCAAAAAACTAGTTAATTAGCAATAAATTATGCTATTTTCTAATCCTGGTATACGGGACTTCTACCTATCTAATATATATCATAACAACAATGGTTAACCCGTTTTATTAGTTCTTAATCCTATCCTGAATGGAGGCGAAATCAGTCACACTATGAAAATTCTTATCATCGATGACTCTCAACCTATCAGGAAGCTGATAAAAAAATATTTAGTCCAGAAATTAAACCAGGTTGAAGTCGTAGAATATGCAGTCGAACAGCTTGGCAAGCCAAAGGACAATTTTAACTGGTCCGAATACGACGTTTTGATTCTGGATTATAAGCTGGGTAATGGAGAAGATGGCCTTAAATGGTTGGAAGAGTTTGGTTCACGACCGGAATTTCCGAGGACAATAATGCTAACTGGTGAAGGTGATGTCTATGTTGCTGTTCAAGCAATGAAACTTGGCGCAATTGATTATATTAATAAGAAGGACATGGCGGAGATGCGGTTGGCTGAAATAGTAGAAAAAGCAGCACAATACACACCACATAAACAGGCTTTGCAGGAAAAATATATTGATGATGCGACTCAAATTATCAGAAATATTCATCATAAGGATAAAGTAACAGTAGATAATCTGGATATTGGATATAAGTTCATTCATATGATAGGTGAGGGAGGGATGTCCAAAGTCTATCTTGCTTATAGAGAAACGGATAATAAAGCGTTAGTCATAAAAATTCTTGATTTGGGGAAAGTTCATGATGATATTCGGATTAGTCGATTCAGGCAGGAAGCAGAATTAATTGCCGAGCTTAATAGTCCTTTTGTCATCAATATTTACGATCATGGTTTTACTAATGAATATGGATTTATTGCAATGGAGTTCTGCACTCGTGGTGATCTTCAACATAGAATGAAACTGGGTATCAAGGGGGAAATTGCGATAAATTATATGACTCAAATTGCTTGTGGACTGAATGATATTCATGAGGTTGGTGTCGTTCACAGGGATTTAAAACCGGCAAATATTATGTTTTTCAGTGATGAAAGGCTGGTTATTGCTGATTTTGGGATCTCGAAAAAACTTGATGACAGTAATACAGCCCTTACCCGAACAGGTGAAATATTTGGCACACCACAGTATATGAGTCCGGAACATTGTGAGGGAGATCATGTTGATATAAGGTCAGATATTTATAGTGCTGGCATAATACTATTTGAGATGTTGGCGGGAAGGAGACCATATAATGCAAAATCAGTGGTATCCCTGATTTATAAACATGTCCATGCAGCAATCCCAATGCTGCCTGAAGATGTTAGACAGTATCAGGAGATCATTAATACATCGATGGCAAAAAAACCGGAAGAACGTTATCAGAACGCAGCAGAATTTATAGAAGTTCTAAAACTGGCATAGATAATAGATCAAGAAGGTCTGAATTTTTAAGATGAAATTTGACTCCTCGGCAACTGCTCGATATTTGCTCCAGGCAATATTCTACCTCCCACATCCATGTGGTCGTCCCGGCGTTATTCTCGGCTAGTGATATTGAAATTAGCAAAGTGGACGCCTTGAATATTGGCTCAGTATGTTAAAATCGCATACCTTATAGTTAATATGAGTGTTTTTAAGGTTAAGGACAAAGTGAAAGTTATATCATTTCTTATTTCGGTAGTAATTTCTTCAGTAGCACTTGCAGAGCCTTTAGTTTCTGAAGAATATGAGTACTACTATGTTAACCCAAATACTCGTGCAGATATCCTTACTTCATTAAAAGAAAATTCACCAATACATGAAGGTGGTAAGACAATGTATGGGAGATCCAACTCTGATGTGAAATGGAATTTAAAATTGAAATATAATAGTCAGATCTGCTGGATAACTTCGGTAAATACTAAAGTAACTACTACATATATTCTACCTAAGCTAATAGAAGGTGGAAGTGGCATTGATGATTTTTGGGATAATTGGTACCCGAATTTACTTACTCATGAGAAGGGACATCATAAATTAGCAATCGACGCGGCAGAGGAAATAGAAGAGAAGATTAGGAAGATGCCTTCATATCCTACATGTGATTTGCTAGAGAAAAATGCCAATAATATTGGGCTTAAATCAATTAGCAAACTAGGGCGTTTACAAAAAGACTATGATAAACGAACAAATCATGGTGAGACCCAAGGTGCCAGTGGTGCCGGTATATTCAGATATCTTAATGATTCATAACAAAACGTTGCTCTGCAACGCTGAGCAAGGACTCGCTACTGCTCGCCGGTATAGTTAGAAAGAGAACAAGGGGTAGGTCGCAGCACGTCATTTATTTATTGTAATTCCTTGGTAACTGCTTGTCGTGTTAGATGTTAACCATCCAGAGACATGATCTGCAATTTCCAACCTGCCTGGTTCTCCAATGACCTAATGGGCGTGGTTTATAAATGATTTAAAAGTTGATAACGGTCTGTATTTCTTTGTAATCTTTTCAGTCACTACAG
>CAZOJZ010000185.1:0-2083 GCA_964580205.1 uncultured Roseivirgaceae bacterium | reverse complement strand
ACATACCATCGTATCTATGGACTTTGCTACATCGGTAGTCCCAGGATGGCACACCACGATATTCCCTCATTATTTTGTTGCTGGCGCTATTTTCTCCGGATTTGCTATGGTTTTAACATTAGTACTGGTGACCCGAAAAATGTTTAAGCTCGAGGACTATGTTACCATTGACCATATCGAGTTAATGAACATAATAATAATAGTTACTGGCTCAATCGTAGGGATCGCATATATTACAGAGATATTTATTTCGTGGTACTCAGGAGTAGAAGTAGAACAATATGCTTTTATGAACAGGGCTACAGGCCCTTATTGGTGGGCCTATGCCACCATGATGACGTGCAATGTTGTTTCTCCTCAACTTTTCTGGATCAAAAAAATTAGAAGAAGCCTTACCGCTACTTTTATTTTATCAATTGTAGTGAATATAGGAATGTGGTTTGAAAGATTCGTAATCATTATGACTTCTTTACACAGGGATTACCTTCCTTCCAGTTGGGTGATGTTTTATCCAACCAGATATGATGTTGGAACTTACCTGTTCTCTTTCGGATTTTTCTTCACGGCATACCTGTTGTTTGCTAAATTCTTCCCTGTACTTAATATGGCGGAGATCAAAAGTATTATTAAATCAACCTCTGAAAAAAACCACTAATTATGGAGAGGGATAAGAATTTTGTACTTGCTATTTTTGAAGATGAAGATGTCTTGATCGATGCAGTAAAACAAATAAGAAATGATGGTGTAAAAATAAAGGAAGTTTACACTCCATTTCCCATACACGGCTTGGATACTGCATTAGGTTACAAAATGTCGAGATTACCAATTGCTGCATTTTTGTTTGGCATGACCGGGACTATACTGGCACTTACAATGATGTATTATATGATGGGATTCGACTGGCCAATGAATATTGGAGGTAAAAACTTTGTAGCACTGCCACCTTTTATTCCGGTAACGTTTGAGGTTACGGTACTGCTTTCAGCATTGGGTATGGTAGCAACATTTTTAATCGTTAGTGATCTTAAACCATATAAAATTCCACGTATGTTTGATATTAGAAGTACTGACGATAAGATGGTAATGGCGATAGATCTTGGTGATAATACCAAAAATAAGGAGGAAATAAGTCAAATATTACAGAAGTCAGGCGCTTCTGAAGTGAATGAAAAAAACTATCAATAATGAAAGTAGTTTTAACTAGATATTCTTTCCTATTACTGATTCCTGTCCTGGGAGCATATCTCGTGAGTTGTTCGGCAAAAGACAATGATCCGGGTAAAGAATATGCACCCAACATGTATCACTCAGTAGCCTATGAACCTTTGAAACAAATCACCGATAAAGATGCCGGCAATTGGGTAAGCTCTTTAGACAATGGAGTTGGAGAATATTATAGTTCAAACCCAAACAACCCTTTTGAGATGAATATGAGGGTTCCACCTCCAAATACAGTTCCAAGAAACGATAATGGATTTATTCCATACAAAATACATAAAGATAGTCTGATCACGGCTGCATTAGTAAAAAATCCCTTAGACTCAACAAAAGCCATAGTGGATAAGGGGAAAATATTGTTTGGCAGATATTGCCAACATTGCCATGGTGATAAAGGTATGGGTGATGGCTTGGTAGGACAGGTTTATTTGGGAATACCAGCCTACAATACACCAGCTATTAAAGATAAATCAGAGGGACATATTTTTCATGTAATCACCATGGGTAAGGGTAGAATGAATGCCCATGCATCCCAAGTAAGTGTAACAGATCGATGGAAGATTGTCAGATATGTTCAAACACTCCAAAAACAATAATTTATGATTACCGAAGAGCGATATGAGTTTACCGGAAAAGCTAAAAAAAACTTGGCAACCACAGCTATTATTGGGGTTGTACTGGTAATCCTCGGTATACTAATGGTAGGCTCGGGAGGTGAAGACATCGAGGAACATGGATTGTTACAATTAAATGAAAATGCTCTTGCATCTACAGAATTATCGGTTGCAAATATTAGTAGCGAGGAAGAAGGAGACCATACTGGCCCTGGTTGGCTTAACAGACTTTATACTAACATCTGGATCAA
>CAZOJZ010000184.1:0-8148 GCA_964580205.1 uncultured Roseivirgaceae bacterium | reverse complement strand
AGGACCAGGAGGGCAAATCTACCTTTTGGCATAGCAGCGCCCATCTATTGGCAGAGGCACTAGAGTCCCTCAATCGAGTCCCCTTTGGCAACCAAAGTGGCAATCCCATGCCAACTTTTTCTGAAAAAGCAAATAACTCCAATTCCTTGCCTAGTTTTCTGTGATCCCTTTTACGTGCTTCCTCCAGCAAAACCAGGTGTTCTTGCAGTTCTTTTTGCTTTGGGAATGAAATTCCGTATATACGGGTTAATTGTTGATTATTTTCATCACCTCGCCAATAAGCACCAGCTACGTTCAACAGTTTAATGGCCTTGATGAAACCTGTGTGAGGGATATGAGGCCCGCGACACAGATCGGTAAACTGTCCCTGATTATAAAAACTGATGGTACCATCTTCCAGATCATCAAGTAGTTCTAACTTGTACTTGTCACCCTTCTCTTTGAAGTAGGCAATGGCATCCTGTTTGGAAATTTCAGTCCTATGGTAGCTGTTTTTTTCCCTGGCCAACTCCATCATACGGGATTCAATTTTTGGAAGTTCATCAGCGCTAATGTCAATATCTCCAAAATCAACATCGTAGTAGAAACCAGCATCTATTGCTGGTCCAATGCCCAACTGGATCCCCGGATATAGGGACTCTAGTGCCTCTGCCAATAGATGGGCGCTGCTATGCCAAAAGGTAGATTTGCCCTCCTGGTCCTTCCAGGTAAGTAATGCTACCTTTGCATTGTTCTCTATAGGTCGGTCGGCATCCCATATCTCATCGTTTACCTTTGCAGCCAGGACGTTCCTTGCCAGTCCTTCACTGATATCCAAGGCGATTTGCATTCCAGTTACACCACTTGGGTGCTGTCTGACCGAACCATCTGGTAAGGTTATGTCTATTATTTTGTTACTCATTAATTTCTAATTGGAGGTATTGTAGGAGAAATTTTTTCTACCTGGGCATTTTCTTCTCGATTTCTTTGAATTTTCTGCAAATATGCAATTTTTCCTTTAAGTTTTGCCAGTTCTTCAACTGCAGGAACATAAGTAGAATCAATTGTTAATATTTCATGATATTTTTTGAGAGCAGTGCCGTAATATCTCCGTCGATCATAAACCCTTGCCTGCGTCAATATTGATGGCAGGTGTCCCGGGTGCATTTGTAATGATCTATCCGAATAATATAAGGCAGAGTCGTACCTTCGAATATGATAATGCGCCTGTGCCGATTCATAAAACGGCACAAAATCAGTAGTATCCTGGTTGCGAAGAAAATGAAATATAATAAGGGCATTATCGTATTGTGCAGACTCGGAAAACAACGTTCCCTTTTCCATCAATAAATCACGGTCGTCCATGTTTGACTGAAGATTCCGATCAAGGTAATAAAATGCTTGTTGGTAGTCTCCCATGGCCCTGTTAATAATCGCCAGATACTTCAGGGATTCATATTTTGTTTCCGGATGGTCAACACTTTTTAAAAAGCTGCTTAACGCAGCTATGGTATCATTTTGGGCCCATTCAATTTGTCCTTTAATACAGTAATAGTTAATCCCATCTGGGTATTTTTGGAGGGCCTTATCAACCTCTGAGCGCGCGTCTTCATAATTACCAACCAGATAATTCAACGTGGCCATTAAGTGCCACAGGTCAGGGTAATCACCTCCCAGGATCTGTGCCCTTGATATTCTCGCAAGCGCCAGTTCATAATCTCCTGTGGAAAGCAACAGATCTGCTTCTTTCATTAAATAATCCGGGGTCGGATCCAAATTGATGGCTTGCTTAACCGCTGATAATGCTTCTTCTGTTTGACCAAGGGCTTGAAGGTAAATGGCCTTCTTAAAGTGCGCATCCGGATTATTCGGATGCGCTTTCACTATTCGTTCTACCTCAGAAAGACTACGTTCATAAAAATTTGCATCGCGTATTGGAGTCTCCACCAAGGGATAGGTCTTATCCGGTGGCTTGCAACACCAAAGAACCATGCACATCATGGCCCAAAGTACAATCTTATTTATCTTCCCTGTTTTCATAAAAAGCTTTCTCCAGGATGTCCGCATTCCGGACCGATTTACGATACCATTTTAAGCGCATAGCATCTTTTTCCTGATCATTCAAAGGCCATTCCGCTGTTGATTGGTGCAATTTATTTATTAGTGAGTGCAGACACAAGGCCACGCTAACCGAAAGATTGAAGCTTTCGGTAAATCCATACATTGGGATGGTAACTACCTTGCTGGCACGTTGAAGGGCATAATCTGACAACCCATTCAATTCTGTGCCAAATAGCAGAGCTATTTTGCTGTCAAGTGGAATCTCCTTTATTTCCATTTCTGATTCATGTGGAGTGGTGGCGTAGATTACATACCCGTCATTTTCTAATTGTGTTAAACAGTTCCCGGTATTGGAAACTCCTGATTTATTATATCTGTATATGTCCACCCATTTTGAGGAGCCTTGTGTTACATTAGGATTCAGTATATACTCATTACTGCTTTCAATAATGTGTAGGTCCTGTATTCCAAAACAATCACATGATCGTACTACCGCACTGGCATTATGCGGCTGAAAAATATCTTCTAAAACCACAGTTATGTAACGTGTGCGATTCAACAGCACTCGATCAATAGTCTGTTTCTTTGACTTACTGATAAAGCTTCCAAAGTGGCCCAACAGATCCCGATCACATCTAACACCCATTGCTTACTCGTCGAATAGCCCCAATTGATCCTCTTGTTCTTTTTGGGAAGGTACATCTAGTTCAATAGTGGTCCCAACCTTAAAACCTGAATCCTTCGAAGGTGTTTGTGCCGGTAAATCTGCTTTCTCTAATGGCTTATTACCAGTGTTTTTTTTCTGAGGTGGCTCAGCCACCGGAGTATCTGCCTTGTGCTTATCTTCAGGGTCCACCAAGACAAACCTTGCCTTTAACACCTTATCAGTAGATATCCTATTTCCATTGGCTTTCCAACGCTTAACATCAATCATGGTTTTGTGGTCCACTGTCTTTTGTACGGTTTTGCGGGATTTTGCCTGCCGGTAGTCATACTCCAGCATAGTTTGTTCGTTGGTAGTGGCTGCTAAAAGCTTACTTCCGGGCGATTCATTGATAAACGAAAATCGTTTTCCCAAGGTGGTAGTTTCCACGCGAAACCTCTTCAAATAAGGAATTTTGGCAGCTCCATCCAGGTGAACCGCACTTATTGTAGTATCCTCACTGGCCCTATCCACGCAAATAACTTTGTCTGGTTCATACCGGTTGGTCAACTCAAAATCCGTAAGTTCATAGGTGCCATCCTTGTAAACTATGAGCACTCGATCATTACCATTAAACTTTCCAAGAAAATCGCCCCGTTTTTCCCTATTCAAGCGACCGATGGTTTCGTCATACCAAATATCCAAACCGCCCATGGTAGATGTCCCTTCACTTTTTAGGGTGACTTTACGTACAGGATACCTGGTGACTATATTACCACCTGCCCCTCTGCCTTTAATTTCAAGAATGGCAAAATCGTAGTCAAAAACTTTCTTCCTTGCTGTTGCCCCCACAGCAAGAAATATGGTAACTGATTCCGCTTCTGC
Source organism: uncultured Roseivirgaceae bacterium (assembly GCA_964580205.1). Classification (GTDB taxonomy): domain Bacteria; phylum Bacteroidota; class Bacteroidia; order Cytophagales; family Cyclobacteriaceae; genus SZUA-3. The sequence continues at coordinate 4,580 of CAZOJZ010000184.1, read as the reverse complement.
ATTTGGGTTTGCCGTGAGGTACAGCACCTTCGACCCTTTCGCCCCTTTAGTAAGGTTGTACTCTTTATCTCTGGTAATTGCCAGTACCTGAAACCTTTTTGCCAATGACCTACCACTTTTTCCATCGGTATAGATCATGTTATACACCTTGCGCTCATCGTTTTTCTTGAACACCCCGGCATATAGGATATCTTTTCCCATGAACACCTTATCTAAAATTCTAGATACTTTACAAATACCGTCCTTCCGCAATACCAGGATGTCATCCAGATCCGAACACTCCGTTACAAATTCATCCTTGCGCAACCCGAACCCAATAAAGCCTTCTTTCCTGTTTACATACAGTCTTACATTGTTTGCTGCAACTACCTGGGCTGAAATATTCTCAAATGATTTAATTTCAGTTTTTCGTTCCCGGCCCTTACCGTATTTTTCCAATAGATTCTTAAAAAACGTAATCGCATGATCCGTAAGATTGGCAAGATGGTATTCAGCCTCTTTAAGGTCCTCATGCAACTTCCTCTTCAACTCATCAGCTTTCAATGAATCGAAGCGGGAGATTCTCTTGATTTTGATTTCTGTAAGCCCGACAATATCCTCTTTGGCAATCTCGCGATAAAATTGCTTTTTAAATGGACTCAGACCTTTGTCTATGGTGCTAATCACCGCGTCCCAGGTTTCACACTCCTCTATGTCGCGATAAATGCGATTTTCAATAAAGATCTTTTCCAATGATGAGAACAGTATCTTTTCCAACAGCGCATGACGACGGATCTCCAATTCCCTTTTTAACAAGAACACTGTTTGTTCAGTGTTGATCTTAAGTATTTCGTTTACCGAAAGAAAATGCGGTTTCTCATCGATAATCACACAGGCATTTGGTGAAATAGAGACCTCACAGTTGGTAAAGGCATATAAAGCGTCAATGGTGATATCAGGAGACTGACCAGGAGCTAAACTCACCAGAATCTCTACCTCCTGAGCGGTGTTATCCACTACTTTTTTAATTTTGATCTTGCCCTTATCATTGGCTTTTATGACGGACTCTATTAAAGAAGTAGTTGTAGTTCCATATGGTATATCTTTAATAATCAGTGTTTTCTTATCATATTCTTCAATTGTTGCTCGAACCCTGACCCTACCTCCTCTTTTCCCGCGATTGTATTCGGAAAAATCCGCCATACCTCCGGTAGGGAAGTCCGGCAGGCATTTTGTGGACCTGTCTTTAAGTACATCGATGGAAGCCTTGCACAATTCACAAAAGTTATGTGGGAGTATGCGTGTGGATAATCCCACCGCTATGCCTTCTACTCCTTGGGCCAATAATAATGGAAACTTAATTGGAAGGGTAACCGGTTCTTTCTTTCTACCATCGTAAGACAACTGCCACTCGGTGGTTTTAGGGTTAAAAACCACCTCCAAGGCAAATTTTGAAAGTCTGGCCTCAATGTAACGGGCCGCTGCCGCACTGTCTCCGGTCCTGATATCACCCCAATTACCCTGTGTTTCAATCAACAACTCCTTTTGTCCCAGGTGCACCATTGCGTCACCAATGGAGGCGTCACCATGCGGGTGATACTGCATAGTGGCCCCGATTATATTTGCCACTTTGTTGAAGCGCCCGTCATCCATTTCCCGCAGCGCATGAAGAATCCTCCTCTGAACCGGTTTTAGTCCATCCTGCACTGCAGGGACCGCTCGTTCAAGAATCACATAGGAAGCATAATCCAGAAACCAGTTTCGATACATACCTGAAACCGGCTTCTTGTCGCGCATCTCCTCATCATACCCAAAAGCTCCGTTTTCCCTGATGCCGCTATCCTCTTTCATAAAATAAGATTAATTACTTAGTGCCCTCCGCAACAGATGCCTCTTCCACTATGTCTTTTTCAAAGCGCAGGTTATCAATAATGAATTTTTGTCTATCAGGAGTGTTTTTACCCATATAAAAAGTCAATAGTTGGTGTACGGTAGTGTCTTTTTTGAGGATTATTGGTTCCAACCGAATGCTTTTTCCTATAAATGCCCCAAACTCATGGGGTGAAATCTCTCCCAGGCCTTTGAACCTGGTTATTTCCGCATTAGATCCCAATGATTTTATAGCACCCACTTTTTCCTGCTGGCTGTAGCAATAGATAGTTTCTTTTTTGTTCCTGACCCTGAACAATGGGGTTTCCAGAATATATATGTGGCCCCTTTTGACCAGGTCCGGGAAAAATTGTAAAAAGAATGTTAACAGAAGTAACCTTATGTGCATCCCATCCACGTCTGCATCAGTAGCTATTATGATCTTGCGGTAGCGTAGTCCATCTAACCCATCCTCAATATTCAAAGCGTGTTGTAACAGGTTGAACTCTTCGTTTTCATACACCACTTTTTTTGTCAACCCAAAGCAATTCAATGGTTTACCCCTTAAACTAAAAACTGCCTGTATTTGTACATCCCTGGATTTAGTAATGGAACCGCTGGCACTGTCCCCCTCCGTGATAAACAACATAGAATCGTCTCCCCGGTCAGATTCTTTCTTATCATTTAAGTGGATCCTGCAATCGCGTAGTTTTCGGTTGTGGAGATTTGCTTTTTTTGCTCGTTCATTGGCCAGCTTTTTGATCCCGGCTATATCTTTTCGTTCACGCTCTGACTGAATTATTCTCTTTAAAAGCGCTTCTGCCGTCTTGGGTTGCTGGTGCAGGTAATTATCTAAGGCCTGCCTAATGAAGTCATTGATGAATGACCGCATAGTGGGACCATCCGGAGCTATATTCTGTGAGCCCAACTTGGTTTTTGTCTGGGATTCAAAAATCGGCTCGATCACTCTGACCGAAACTGCCCCAACCACGGAAGATCGTATATCCGCTGCGTCAAAGCTTTTTCCATAGAAGTCCCGAACCGTTTTCACAATAGCTTCCTTAAACGCAGTCAAATGGGTACCGCCCTGAATGGTAAACTGTCCATTTACATAACTGTAGTATTCTTCTCCGTATTGATTTCCATGGGTCAAGGCCACTTCAATATCGTTTCCTTTCAAATGGATGATGGGATACCGCAAATCATCATCATCAGTTCGGTTGGTTAATAAGTCAAGCAGTCCATTGGCACTGTGATATTTCTTTCCATTGAAATTGATGGTTAAACCTGAATTCAGATAAGCGTAATTCCACAGTTGATTTTCAAGGTATTCAGGAATAAAATGAAAGTTTTTAAATATGCTGCCGTCAGGCTCAAAAACGATCAAGGTACCATTGCGATCACTGGTTGATTTTATTTTTTTATCGCTAATGACCTCCCCGCGTTTGAATTCAGCAACCTTAGTCATCTTATCCCGGAAGGACTGGACTTTAAAGTAGCCTGACAAGGCGTTAACCGCTTTTGAACCAACCCCATTCAGCCCTACCGACTTTTGAAAAGCCTGGGAATCATACTTGCCACCGGTATTCATTTTGGAGACACAATCGACCACTTTACCTAGAGGAATGCCGCGGCCATAATCACGAATTACCACTTTATGATCATATACTCTGACATCAATGGTACGTCCGTGTCCCATTACATGCTCGTCAATACTATTATCGATTATTTCTTTGACCAAAACATAGATCCCGTCATCCTGCGCAGAGCCATCGCCTAACTTTCCGATGTACATCCCAGGACGCAACCGGATATGTTCTTTCCAATCCAATGATTTTATACTGTCTTCTGTATAATCTGAGGAAACCGTGCCAGAGGCCATTTTAAAAATATTATTACAGGTTAAAAATTAGTATTAAAACTACCCATATTGAGTCTAAATGTACAATGAATTTGGGACATTCCAGATTCCACCTAAAATGATGAAATAAGAATATGAATTTATTTAGTTTTATGATCAACCACGGGTAATCCAAAGAAATAAAGTGTATTTAAATATCATCTGTCTTACTGTTTTTATGGCAATGATTTTTGCCGCTTGTCAGTCTGCGCCATATATCGACACTTTTGATACCGTTAGCTGGCAAGGTGACACCAATGGGTGTCACGGTGATCGACTTACTCAATTAGAGCTTCTAATGGAAGCACAACATGAGTTGTTGGGCTGGTCTGAAAGGAAAATTACAGGTTACCTGGGTTCACCGGATTATTTGGAATTGTTTGTTCGAAACCAAAAATTTCTTATTTATTATTTGGAACCTGCGCTCGAATGTGGGACAAACGGAAAACCAGACCCGTTGAGGTTATATGTGCGCATGGATGCACTTGGAGATAGCCGGGAGATTAGCCTTAAAAATCAGTAATAGCGCTGGGCGCGTGGCACTGGGCGCTGGGCGCATGGGCGCTGGGCGCATGGCGCATGGCGCATTTGAATAAAGATTAACGATTTTAGAAGTGTAATGCATCTAAAATTCCACCGTAATTTCCTGGTCAGAGTTTTCGATGGTTATAGTAGCTACGGTTACCTTTTTTTCAACAACTTCTTTACCTAACGGATCAAAATTGGAAATTGCCGGCAAGAATACCAATTCTTCTTCTTGTAGCTGGTGTTCTTTCCCTGATAACCTGACAGAATCAATACCAGTAAATCCATGAAAGTAAATCTTTATTTC
>CAZOJZ010000183.1:0-2262 GCA_964580205.1 uncultured Roseivirgaceae bacterium | reverse complement strand
ATCACGCTTCATTAAAGAATCTACCAATGCAATATTATTCTTGCTTTTACGGATACCCCTAGTAGATTCAACTTTTTGTTTTGTGTCATTCCAATACGCCCTACTGTCAACTTGCACCTTAGTAGAAAAGTAAGTGGGTTTCCCTTTGTGAGTATAAAGAATGTGTATATAGCCATCCTCGGCATTCGACATTTTGTCTGCTGCATCTTTTTTTCTTCTTGCTCGAAATACTGCCTTTACACTTCCCATTATCTCATACTTAAGTATATACTACAGTAAAATAACGGAAATTAACCAAAAATACTATATATAGTAGCAATAAAAATGCCCCTACGTATAAAATAGGGGCAAATAGTAGAACATCCTAGTAGGTACTTAGGAACTGTAGGAGTTCATGGACCACCTCCCTTTCATGAGTCAAGAAAACAAAATGATCCGCGCCATCAAATTGGATGACGTGCTTTCGGTCTACCTGTTCCATAAAAATTTGAATTTGATCAAGTACATAAGGTTTTAACACCTCCATGGCCTGATGTGCCATTAATTTATTACTGTGGTCAAAATCTTCATAGTTAGGAAATAACTCATTGACATGATTGAATACTGCATATACCGCAAGTGCCGGGCATTGGATGTCTTTATACGCCGGGGGTTCAAGCCCCATAATGATCTTTATGCCAATATCATCGGGAGTTACTGAACCCATTAATTTTCCCCCATCTGTAAAGGTACGGGTGGCCAAAACCTCAGATTCCGGATATTTCATTCCAAACATATTTGATAAATAAGCACTCACAGTCAAAAAAGAGGCCGAATCAGCGGTAGACATTTCTGGTTGTGCTTGCATGGGATAAGGGGCTTTCCGCATTAGAGTTACAAAATCAGAGCGGTCATAGGCCGCATCCAGATAAACTAATTTGCTTACTCTGTCAGGGTAATTGGCTGCAAATGCAGTCATCTCATCCCCTGCAATACTATGACCAATAAGCACGATCTTTTCGATCGCCAGACTATCCAGCACTCCTCTGATATCATCTGCCAGGGTAGGTATGTCATAACCATATTTGGGTTGACTTGAAGCGCCATAGCCCCTACGGGTCAATCCATATACCCTGTATTCTCCAGTAAAATGATGGGCGAAATCTTCATAAACATGAGCGGTGTTGCCAAGACCGGCCAGGAACATAATGGGCTCGCCCTGACCTCCCCAGTCCAGCACTTCCAGCCGCACACCCGGCTCAAGGTCAACATATATGATTTCCGGGGGAATTATCTTGTCCTGTGGTTGACCGTAAATAAAACCGGTACAAACCAAGACAAATGCACAACACACAGTATTTTTCATGGTTCCCTTAAATAACGTTGGATCTGTTGAATGAATTTCATTTCACATAAATAAAAACCTGCATAAGTATAATATTATTAATTTTGGCTGCGGTTAGGAAGCCTTTTGCTTACCAAACCTTACACGCATTGCATAAGTGACCATTATGATTGAGACAGTAATTTTTGATATGGACGGGGTCATCATTGATAGCGAACCCATTCACCAGGAACTACAGGCGCAACTGTTTGAATCATTCAACATCTCACTCAGCCCGGAGGAATACCAGACATATATAGGACGTTCTTCCAAGAACATGTGGCAGGAATTAATTGAAAAATATTCTTTGTCAGTTTCCGTTGAACAAGTGTTAAAGCAGGACCGCGGTCTTTATCATCAACGGCTCAAAAGTGAGTCAGGCCTCGCTCCCATTCCCGGAGTCCGGGAACTGATCCAATCATTACATAATGAACAGGTAAACTTGATTTTGGCCTCTTCATCATCCATGAAAAGTATCCAGTTGGTGCTGGACTTATTCGAGCTTACACACTTTTTTGAGCATAGGGTCAGTGGGGCCAATCTGAAATTTTCAAAACCACATCCTGAAATATTTGAGGTTGCGGCAACTCTAGCAAAAAGTGATAGCAGTCAATGTCTGGTTATTGAAGACGCTCATCACGGAGTAGCTGCTGCTAAAAGAGCAAATATGAAATGTATAGGTTACCAAAACCCCAATTCCGGTAATCAGGATTTGGCATTGGCGGACCTAATAATTAAAGATTTCAGACAGCTAACGTATCCTATGATTATGGAACTTGGTGCAAAATAGTTAGGTTTCACGAATTATAACCAAACCGATGCCAATTCAAAAGTTTAAGTCCTTCTCCGTCACTTTATTCTGTTTAATTATACTGATTTCTTGCAGTGCTCCCCAACCC
>CAZOJZ010000182.1:0-30558 GCA_964580205.1 uncultured Roseivirgaceae bacterium | reverse complement strand
GGAGTGATTAACTATGGATAAATTTTTGGAGGCTGCTATTGAGCAGGCTGTAAAAAGTCTTAATGAAGGAGGTATACCCATTGGTTCTGTGCTGGTCAAAGATGGCCTTATTGTAGCGCGGGGTCACAACAAACGGGTTCAGGAACAAAATCCTATTCTGCATGGTGAAATGGACTGCCTGCTTAATGCCGGCCGTTTGGGGACCTATAAAGACACCGTGATCTATTCTACCCTAATGCCTTGCTATATGTGTGCCGGCACTATTGTGCAATTCAATATCCCCAAAGTAGTAGTGGGCGAATCAGTTACATTTGCCGGAGCCAGAGATTTTATGGAGCAACATGGAGTAGAGGTAGTAGATTTGCAGCATGGTCAGTGTATTATTATGATGCAAAAATTTATTATGGAAAATCCTGAACTGTGGAGTGAAGACATTGGGGAATTATGAATGATAAATTATTAGTTACGAGCTCTTTCGCGGATTGCACGTTCTACTAGACCTTGCATTATACCACATGCCCAACCTAACACTAAAAAGTAAACAACAAAGATTTAAGAAATGAATCGCTTCATCACCATGTAGACGATCAGTACCGTGGCCAGCATGACCTGAATGATCTCCTTCTCATTACGCATCACAAAGGATTGAATACCCCTGGGGTTGGCTCTTTTTTTCATTGCCCGATTCTATATTATTATAAAAAACTGAATTACAGGCCAGTAAGTATGACTGTTTAGATAGTTAATATAACGGTTTTTTCTGAATTTTGGTATTTCTGTGTGGATAAATTAATTGAGACTACTTAAGAGATGAGCTCTTTTGGAGTATGAACTATACAATTACCTGGTTTAATTTAGAGCAATAATCATCCACAAATTCATTCAATCTTTTAAGTCGATATTGCATAACCCATCGTGGATGAGGTAAAGGAATTACCTGCTCAAACAATTGATATTTGTCATTTAAATATTGAAGGTATTTATAGTTCTTACCCTGTCCCAGACTAAAGGCCCTGGGGCATGCGCCCATTTCGATCTGCTTCCTTAGACAATTCACCATGAACAGTTCCCAGGTATCCTGCAACTCCCTAAGGTCGTAGTAATTCAGATTCTTACCAGAACGGGTGAATCCCAACGGAGAAACTGATGTAAAGTAGCAGTTTTGATAAAACTTGAAGACCCCTCCAGAAGCTTCAATCATTTGATAAATGAATTTGGATGAAAGTTCCGGGTTGGGCTTGAAGTTATTATCGATACCACAAATTTCTTTTAGCCGAATGGGGTCGGTGAAGGGTATTCCGGTGGTTCCTGCACCTAATCTGCCTGGATTGATACCAATAAGAAACACCCGCGAATGATGATCATTATAATATTTCGAGTAGAACTGATTCATTACTTCCCGGGCATCAGGATGATGATGAGGGTACAAAACCTCAACATCCTGAGGGACCTGAGGACCACTGCCCAGGTTCCGATAGAAGGCCAATACTTGCTCACCGAATGTTTTCAAAAAAGGTCAATCAAAAGCTGTAAAGTAAAAAACCGCTGTGATAAAACAGCAGTTCAGGTCCATATTTTTATTAGTGCACTCTTACTAAATATACAGGTTGCTTTTTCAAAGACCGATGATATTTTTCATAGGCAACCAGGCGATCACCTTCAAAAAGCCAAACATCATCATCATCATCATCATCGTCATCTAGTACCAGAGCACCTCGTGAATTAATATACCAATGTGCATATTCAACTTCTCGTTCTCCAAATACTTCAATCAAAATTTTCAATCTGTGGTCAGGCTGAAATTCAAACTGTATGTCAATCTCATCCAAAATATTAAAGACAAAACCAGTAACTGATTTAGCCACCATCCTTCCGAACCAAGGTACTTCTTCTTTTTCCAGTTCTTCCTCGATATAGTCTTCATCAAAGTCAAAAACCATTTTCCAATGGCCTTTTAGGTCTCTTTCTTTTACTTTTGACTGTGATTGAGCATTAAATCCAATAACCAAAACCAACAGTAAACCGAGTGTTATAGATTTCATATTTTCAGTATTTTGTATTACAAGGTACTAATCTATATATATTACTCAATTTCTGAACAAAAGGTTACAACAATTAACAATTTTCTCTCTGAAAGTGCATAACCATCTTTTCGGCAAAGACAAGTTCGCCGGTACGGACTGGGCAGTCTGGATGCCCCGATTGGGACATTCATTTAATGAACTATATTTGCCATACTGGCTACACCAGTAAATTCAAAATAAAATGATAAATAAATTTCTGGTAATAATAATGGCAAATCTGGTTATCTCTTCTTGTCAAAATAAAATGGAACAGGATATTGTAGTTATAGGAGGCGGGTTGATGGGTAGTTCTGCAGCATGGGAACTTTCCCTGAATGGTGAAAATGTATTACTCATAGAACAACAGGACTCTGTATATAATTTTGGATCAAGTTTCGGTGAAGCCCGTATATCACGAAGTTTGGGACCCAATAATGATATTTTCTCTTACATACAACAGACTTCTGTAACTGAAACTCAAAAACTAATAAGTTACTTAAATGGGGTTAGTAAAAGTAAACTCCATAAGATGGAGGACATCTATTCTTCCACACCGGTCACGTATATTTATGATAAATCTCAGCAACATGTAGTAAACGTGCTTTTGGATGGGCAGAAGGATCGATATGAATATGCTCCAAGCCCGCAAAAAGCATTGGAAATGTTTGATATGATAATTCCTGATTCCTCAATAGTAATCAGGGAACACAAGGAATTTTCAGGAACTCTAAACCCAAAAGTTTTAATCTCAAAGCTTCATCAGGGCATTAAATCTTCCGGTAACAGAATTCTCTTCAATGAAAAAGTCACCAGCCTGCAAAAAAAGAACAACCATTATGAAATTGAAATAACCAGTACCAAAACGGGTGAAAATAGAGTTATACTAGCTAAAAAAGTAGTTTCTGCAGCCGGCCCCTATACCGGAACATTGGTTAAGAGTATTGCTCCATACTTTAGTCAATTGATCACCCCGAAAAGATCATTCCTGGCATTTTTTAAAATGGACAAAAGCATCTATAACAGCTTTTCGGACCAACAAAAAACGCGGCTTCATGAATATTATCCAATAATTGCGGAAGATGATCCTGATATGTTTTATTCAATGATAGAAAAATATGATGAAGATGGAGTTCCTATTTTAAAGGTAGGTGGACATTTTTTGAGAACCGATGTTGAAAACCTGGATATGGTTTGGGGAAAAGAGCTTTCTGAAAATGAAATAGAGTGGAGTAAAAAGAAAACACTTGATTATTTTAATATGCTGAACCTGCCCATAGACTCAACAGTGTTAAAATTCAATAAAGGGTATTCATGTGTTTATTCCCTTACGGAAACTGGAATTCCTTATGTTACAAATATTTTGGACAACAAAGGTAAAATAGATCCTAATTTTGTCCTAGTTGGAGGGATGTCCGGCATTGGAGCGAAAGGTTCTCTGGCCTATGGATTATTGGCCACACATCTCCTGTTAAACCAAGAAGATACTTCAACAATCTATCAGATAACCAGAACTGCTTTGGGTTTTGATAGATTGTCGGAAGACAAGCGCCGGATTGATAACTAAACTAAATATAGATTGCCTGATATTCACTTTGTATGGGTATGGCATAAGAAGTTTCATGAGCAGGCCCCGGAACCACATCCCCAGGGGCACTTTCTGTAGGGCGTTTCATGTGAAAGTACCACGAAACCAGGCTACACCCTTTGAAGTAAAAGTCTAATCAGAGTGAAATATAATCCATCCAAAAACAGCTGTCATTATCAACACATAGCCAGCAACCATATAAATCCATCTCCTGGAAAGTTTAGGAATTCTAATTGAAGATAAATTCAAGACAGATAAAGCCAGCACTAGTAAATATAGTAGGATTGAAAAAGAGGAGTGACTTAAAAAACCTTCAAACAAAAATAGAAAAGGCAGGATTAACCCATTGCTATCTATCGACAACCCGAGGTATGATTTGTTATCAATAAGTCCATAAACATTAAAATAACTCAGTCGTATAACACCACTTGCAATAATAATAAATGCACCTGGCATGAACCAGAAGCTATAATTCCCATAATTTAAGAGTATAATTGCAGGAAGTACACCGAAACTCACAATATCAATCATGGAGTCCAATTGAGCTCCAAAAGCTCCTTGCTCTTTTGTTCTACCTTTCATTTTACGGGCTATAGTGCCGTCCAACCAATCAAACAAAACAGCCCATAGAAGGCCAATTACAGCGGCCAGAAAATTACCCTCGATTGCGAAGTATATACCGAATACCGCACACAACAAGCCAAGTAAAGAACAAATGTTCGGTAAGTCCCTCCCAAAACTTATCATACTTGGTCGATCTGAAACAAGTATTTTTTCTACTTTTTCCAATCCATTACTTTTCCCAACACTGTCTTTTAAATTTATTACCAAAGAATCTTACGAGGCTTCCAAAATAACATTGCCAGCAATGCTTGTATCATAAAAGTCTGCGGGAAATAATTTCACAGCCTCTGTCAGGTCCGCTATGGTATCTATTTCGTACCACGGCTTATTATCGAAAGAAACAGCTTCTAATGAGAGGTTGCCCTCTTCCACCATTTCAGCGAGTACAGTTTCATAATAGCAACTCACCTTGCCAGTCGAGATGTAACAATTAAGTTTCTCTACAATAGCAGACCATGAGGATTGGGAAAAACTGTAAATGTTGACAGTCTTATATCTGGTCTCATTAAGATGTGATAGTGTATTGTCTTTAAATTCATTAACCCGTAGAAAAGAATCAATGCTAACTGTCGTTCCGTTCATCCAGGGTTGAATACCAGCCACAGCTATCCTGTCGGGAAAGACCATGTTGTCAAGTAATGAAATATCAAATACCAGATCACTTTCGAGTAGCGTAAATGGCTCGTTTATTATTTTTCGAGCCATCCAAAGCGAGTATATATTGTTGGTTGTTTTGTACAGCGGATTATGAATATACTCGATAGTCATGTTGCCTGATTTCGTTCCCAAAAAATCTCCTATACAATTTTGCTGATGCCCGGTGACAATGACTAGTCGTTTGAAGCCTTGCCTCTTTAAGCAAATGACGAGTCGTTCAAGAATGGACTTCTCATTGACCAGGGTCATACATTTGGGGGAATATTGAGTCAAAGGTAATAGTCTACTTCCAGAACCGGCGGCAAGAAGCAGTGCGGTAGTAATACGGGGATGGGCATAATAATAGCTTGCTTTTAAATCCATATGTTAGAAATAATGTGAAACAAAACTGATAGATAGCATCCGGTTGCAACACTATATCTACACTGTATAATTAGTGCTCAGTTATAGGACTGGTTACTTATAACCCAACGAAAAGAGAATGAATTGCTGACTTAATGGGGTTATCCAATAATAGGCTATCAACAATCATGACAAAGTTTAATTGGAAATCAAAAGATATATAATCCTGTTACTAAGATACACAAAATATTCATCTTATGCACAGTATTTCGAATTGCACAGACAGATGAATTGCGCAAACAGATTGCACAGGCAGATAAAGCTATGATTTATAAGCGAATTCCTTACTGATCTGTATTTAGCCATGTGCACAATTGTGTGCATAAATTGTGCATAAGTTTAAGCAAATAAATTTTGCATTTTTCCGCTGAAATAATATCTTTAATATACCAAGTGAGAGATACAGGGCTGGCTTTAATTAGCCGGACAAATTCAGGAAAGATCTCAGAAATTGTTAATTCTCACGGGAGTTAAAATGGGAAGAGGTCGGAAATGAAGGAGCCAGAAAAGGATGGAAGAGGATCTTCGGAGAATCATCCGGAAAAGGAAGCCAAATAACAACAGCTTGGCGTATTGTAAATTCTACGGAGTTTACATTATGAAGCGGGAAATCAATTCGTCAGAAAGGATGTCCCGCTTTTTGTTTTTAAACCCCTCTGCTGCCGTTCATATTCCAGTCCATGAGAAGATCCAGGCGATCAGCCTTCACCATGGAATCTTTAGGTAGTATTTAGACTTTGTCAGGCCAATTCATAAATATTCCTAATTCCTAATTCCTAATTTAATAAACCGGTAGTACCGGCTAAATATTGCCTCAATTAATTCGTACTCAGTAGCCGAGTATATAAACTCATCTGTTAAGTTACAATATCGCAAGAATTCATCCAGCCGGACACCAGTGAGGCCAGTGGCTTCTGCTACCACTTTCTCATTAAATTTAGAATCTATGAAGTCTTTGTAGGCCGCCTGGGCTTCTCTATTTTGGCGCGCTTCCAAATAAGCAGTAATGCGTTTTTGCTGTTGAGCTCTTTTATTGAATATATTGGCAAGTCCGGTTAAGACCCCTTCTAACGCTGCCCCTCCCTCCGGCTTTGTAGAGGTACCTAAGGACACTGTATGCTTACGACCTGCGGGGGTAGTAATTGGCTCGGACTGTGGCTTATTGCGGTGAATATTGGGCGGATGGTCTGCCTTTCGCTTGCGGTTAAGGTTGTCCAAATACCTCCTAATCGCAGCGGGGTTAAGGTGTCCCTTTACTACCACTTCCTTTAACTCGATCGTCCGAAAAACCATAGGTACCTCAATATAGGGGCGACCTTTTTTCAATGAATCAGGTAGTATGTAATACTTTGTCCGGTAGTTGACAGCCGAAAAAACCAAGGTATCATTGATCTGGATCCGAATTGAAAAAAACCCATTCTCATTGGAGATGGCCCCTGTATTGGATACACCTCCTGCTTGCTGATCGGGCACGTAAATAAAAACGTAAGCAACAGGTGTCAGACTATCGGCATCAATAACTTTTCCCGAAACATCAATCCAAGAAGCAGTTTGACCGAGGGTTTGTGTCCAGACAACTACGGATATCAGTATACAAACAATTCTTAGCAAATGGTGATAATAGCTTATTTGATACAATTTGAGCCCATTCTTCTAAATTAATTCCGACGTTAATCCGGGTTTAACCAAGGTATTTGGCCGAACACGCTGATCCTATGATACCAGCATGGTTTCGTAATTTAGCAGGAACCAGTTCGGCCCGGCATTTTAAATACGGGAAAAATTCCTCATGATACTTACTCACCCCCCCGCCAAGAATAATCAGGTCAGGATAGAGTATCGATTCAATATAGTTAAGATATTGGTTTAGTCGCTTTCCCCATTGTTCCCAACTCAGGTTGTCTCTCTCTCGTGCGGAATTTGCAGCATACTTTTCGGCAATGTCTCCATGCATGATCACGTGTCCTAGTTCGGTGTTGGGCAACTGACGACCATCCACGAATAAAGAAGAGCCTATACCGGTACCCAGTGCCAGGATCAAAACCACTCCCTTTACATCTTTACCAGCTCCAAAATTTATTTCGGCCCATCCGGCAGCATCAACATCATTGGAAACATGAGTGAGAACACCGGTCTTGGATGAAATCATTTCAGCTACATTTACCCCAATCCAGGATTTATCAATATTTGCGGCTGTAAGGGCCACTTCATTTTTGACCACAGCTGGAAAACCACAACCGGTTATTCCTTTCCAGGAAAAAAATTTTACAATATCAGCTACCGTAGTGGTTACTGCATCGGGGGTAGCCGGCTGAGGTGTTGGTATTCGATGCCGGTCCGTTATCATATCCCCTGTTTTCACATTGACGATGGCGCCCTTGATTCCTGACCCGCCAATATCAATACCTAAGATCTCCATTTTATTGATCCAATGTTATAGCTCTAAAACTATAAAATAACCTTTGAAGTTTGAACAAAGACGCTCCCTTTTTTAGTTAATATTTTATAGATTTGACGTTTCGTCAGATTATTATGACTATGATTCTCAGGCTTTCAGTACTTTTGATTGGCGCTTGTTTGTTCACCCAGCTTCAAGCTCAGGACACTCAATATTTTGTTAAATTGAATAGAGATACCATTAGGGGTAAACTACAAATAAACCCCAATCGTGATAATAGTACTTCAATGTTTTTCAAGGGAGAAGATGGATCCAAAGAATATATCCGTCCTCTAAGGGTCACGTTTGTGTATCATAGTGAAGATTACCAATTTCGTTCAGTTCCATTTTATAACCAACGGCTCTTTATGCAAATCATTAAGGAAGATGAGCATATTAGCTACTACAACTATATACATAAGAGAGATAATTCAATAATGACCACCAAAGTAGTAGCAAAACCAAATGGAGAAACTCTTGAATTAAGTGGCTTGACATTTAGAAAACAAGTAACTGAATTCCTGGAAGATTGCCCGGAGATTATAGCTAAGTTGGAGGCTAAGGAATATCGATATAAAGATTATGAACAACTCTTTGCTGATTATAATGAGTGTCTCCAACAACTTTCAGAAAAGCCTTTCATCCCAACTACCGTCAGGGCCAAAGCCGCGGTAATAGCCTTAAATACCTCAGCTGCCGAAACCATATTGGTTCCCATTGATGATACCATCAAAGAGAAGCTTACCAGGATTGACGAGTTTCATAAATATGTAAACGGACTACAAAATTTTACATATACCAACGACGTATTAGAGTGGTTGTCTGATGTTGAACAGCGAATTAGCCAAAACCGTGAGATTCCGAACTACTTATGGAGTTCATTAAAGGCAATGACAGAAGAACACCCGGAACTTCAGAAAAAAGCTAAAGAGCTTAAAAAGGACCTTGAAAACTAATCGATAAACTGCGGAGATTTTATATTCAAACCTAGCCGTTTGTTAATGGCTTGGATGAAATAAGCACAAGTAGTTGGGGTATGGGTCTCATTATCCTGATGCGCAAAGAAATACACGGTTTCCAGGCCATTGTCAATCCAAGAACCAATGCGGTCAACCCATTGATCCATCCTTCGAAAATCAGAAGGGTGCAGATCATAACCATTGAAACGGATAAAAGCCAAATTACTGGTCAATCTTTGATGCACACAGTCCCGCCGACCGGCTGTATCGGTGATTACCACGCTTTTATGGTATTCTGCCATCATTCCAAATAACTCGTCTACCAATGTTTCATCAGTAAACCATCCGGTATGTCTTAGCTCTACCGCAATGGACACATCAGAGGGAAGCTGTTTCATAAAATATTCGAGATCATTAAATTTTTTTGGAGTGAAATTTTCGGGTAGTTGAAGAAATGAGGTCCCCAAATTATCCCCAAAAACGTTCATTATGTATAGAAAAGCTTCCGTTACCTCTTCAGCTCCCTTAAGTCGTTTATAGTGACTTATAGACTGAAAAAACTTTGGGCAAAATTTAAATCCCTCTACCGCCCGTTTGGCCCAGCCTTCGACTACCACCTTTCGGGTACCATAGAAAGTTGAATTAAGCTCAATGGCATTAAAATGTTGGACATAGTGGTCCAGATACTCCTTATCCTTTGTTCCTTCCGGATAGATACTTCCAACCCATTCCTTCCGGCCCCACTTTGCACAACCCGCATAAATTTTTGGTTCTTTCTTTTCCAGGGTATTTAAAAGTTGTGTGGTATCCGGGTGATCTTCAGGAAGCCGGAGATCAACTTCATCCAAAACACTAGTATCGAGTTTTCCGAACTTCATAGGGTTGTCTAATTTAGGACTACCGAATATCTTAGCGACAATTTAGTAGTCCAACCTGTTCATCCTTATAATATATATGGAATTATTCCGGATCCTCTAACATCTCCTCCTGAAGTATGCCCCATAACTTAAACAACATGACGCCGCCTATAACAACGCCCACAGTTAAACCTGCGGCCCAGTTATATTCACCATAGATCCAATACCCGGTAGCAAACAAGGCACCAAATACCGTAAAACAACCGACTACGGTAGCCAGTATTTCCAATGGCACCCTCCAGGCGGTCAAATCCTCAGTAGGATTATCTGTATTGGGGGGCATTTGATTAACCACTCGTTTCCAGCCAGGTCCACCTGGTTTAATCAATCGGCAAAAACTCATCAAGGTTTTGGTATCAGTCTGAGGTGTAAAGTAAGTGGCAACAATCCAAAATGCGGTGGTTACCAGCGAGCCAAAAACGGTCTTTTCCCAAGCCATGAGTGGCAGAAAATCCATGTGGTCATGGATGAATGTTAAATATATGGCTATCACCAATGATGAAATCATAGCAATTATTTCAGTATATGCATTGATGCGCCACCAGAACCAACGAAGAATATAGATCAAGCCGGTGCCTGCACCTAATAACAGCACCAAATCGAAAGCCTGGCTGGCATCGGTCAACATTAACCCAAGTACCGTGCCCAGAACCATAGAAACTACAGTAAAGGCCCGACCAGCCCATACCAACTTCTGCTGTGTCGCATCAGGTGAAATAAAGCGTTGGTAAAAATCATTGACCAAATAAGAAGCGCCCAAATTTAATTGAGTAGAAATTGTGGACATGTAGGCAGCAATCAAGGAGGCTGCCACCAGACCCAATAGTCCGCTAGGCAACTTAGTAAGCATGGCAGGATAAGCCACGTCATGCCCAAGCTTATCCATCGGTAAATCAGGGAAAGCCCGCTGCAAATCTGATATTTCAGGAAACACCACCAACGATGCCAATGCGATCAAGATCCAGGGCCATGGCCTAAGTGCATAGTGAGCAATATTATAAAGTAAAGTAGCACCTACTGCATGTTTTTCACTCTTCGCAGAAAACATGCGTTGAGCTATATAACCACCACCACCTGGCTCGGCACCAGGATAGTAGGAAGCCCACCATTGGACTGCTAAGGGGACAAACAATATGGGTCCCCATACTTCTGGATCGGTAAGGTCCGGGAAAAATGAAAGTTTGGAACGAACAAGGTCATTCTCTAGTAAACTGGAAAGCCCTCCAACCTCATCCAAATTTATCAGATAAATACATGCCAGGACCGAACCCAGCATAGCCAAAATAAATTGCACAAAATCAGTAATTATCACCGCTTTAATACCTCCTAATGCACTGTATATCAAAGTTATGGATCCTGCAATCAATAATGTTTGCCAACCGCGCATATCAAACATTACCTCACCAAATTTAATGGCTGCCAACGACACCGCACCCATAATCAATACATTAAAAATCAACCCTAAGTAAAGCGCACGGAATCCTCTTAAAAAAGCGGCGGCCTTACCGCTGTAGCGCAATTCATAGAATTCGACATCTGTCATCACCTTGGATCTTCTCCAAAGCTTGGCATAGATAAAAACCGTCAACATACCGGTTATTAGAAAAGCCCACCAGCCCCAGTTACCAGACACACCATCCTCACGAACGAAATTAGTCACCAGGTTTGGCGTATCAGCTGAAAAAGTTGTAGCCACCATGGATACTCCCAGTAACCACCATGGCATGTTTCTTCCCGATAGGAAGAATTCCGTGGTACTGGATCCTGCTCGTTTTGAAACAACCAGACCAATAACCAATGACATTATAAAGAAAGCCCCAATCAGGGCCCAGTCTAAGTTTGATAATACCATTAGTAAGCGTCGTTATTCTGTAATTGTCTTATATTGCGGCCAAAATTGATTTTGAATATAGCTAAATTTATTTATGAAGCCTACTTTATTGATTTTGGCCGCAGGAATGGGAAATAGATACGGTGGTCTAAAGCAAATGGAACCCATGGGCCCCTCAGGCGAAACATTAATGGAGTATGGGATTTATGATGCCATCAGGGCCGGTTTCGGTAAAGCGGTTTTTCTATTTAGAAATAATATTGTATCAGCATTTGAGAACAATTATAAGAAGCTTGTGGATCATATTGAGGTTGAATATGCGTTTCAGGAAATCAACCCGGAAGTTACCATTGGAGCTGACAAGCTTAGTTATACTCCACGTGAAAAACCTTGGGGTACTGCTCACGCAGTATTGAGTGCAGCTTCGGTTATAAATGAGCCCTTTGCAGTTATCAATGCGGATGATTTCTATGGCCCCAGCGCCTATATGGAAATGAATAAATTTCTTCAACATGCTAAGGGCAGTAAACATAAATATTCCGTAATCGGGTACCCTATTGAGAAAACATTATCTCAACACGGTACCGTATCGCGAGCTATATTGGAGTTAAATGAAAAACAAAACCTGAACAAGGTTGTAGAACGCACCAAAATTGCCATGTCCGGTAATAAAATTCAGTATTATCAGGATGAGCATGCTGTTACCATAGCCAGCGGAACGCTGGTATCCACTAATTTTTGGGGGTTTACTCCAGAAATTTTCGAGGAATTACAAAGACAATTTTCCGAATTTGTGGCAATGCATGGAGACAATCCGAAATCGGAATTTTTTATTCCTTATGCAATAAACAACTTGCTAGAATACGGATCAGCATCAATAAATGTACTCAACTGTCAGGATAATTGGATGGGCGTCACCTATAAAGAGGATAAAGCATTAGTGATGGATAAAATCAACTCTTACATTGACCAAGCTATCTATCCGAACAGTCTATGGGACTGAATTATGAAGGAAGACTTTTCATTTCTGGATCAGGAGTTTGAGTTTCCAGGACCGGTACGGAATATTTCTTCGCTGGGATCGGGCCATATTCACGAAACATTTTTAGTTACCTGTTCGGATACGATTTCTTCAAAATTCGTCCTGCAAAAATTCAACCAGAAAGTATTTAAGCATCCACTGGAGGTAATGAGTAACATTGCCCAAGTATTGCAACATTTAAACCAGGCCAATAGCGCTAGTACACTGGAGCCTTTGCATATTATCAAAACAAGAAATGGCGATCTAATTTATAAGGATCAGTCTGATATTTTCTGGAGGGTTTACAATTTCATTGATCAGTCCGACTCATTCGATAAGGTTACACACTCAGAACAGGCCCTGGGTGCGGCCAGAGCATTCGGTCAATTCTTTAAACTTCTTAACGGTTTAAACCCGCAGAATCTTTTTACTACCATTCCTGACTTTCATGATCTGGGGATTCGATTCCAGCAGCTAGAGAAGACTGTGGCCAAAGACCGTGTGGGAAAGGTTGACCAATACAAGAAAGAAGTAGCATTTGCCTTGAGTAGGGGGCCACAAGTTGCAGAGTACTCAAAATTACTAAATGACCATCAGATACCAATTCGAGTAACCCACAATGATACTAAGATCAACAACGTGTTGTTTAAACAAGGAACTACTCAGGGAATATGCGTGGTTGACCTGGATACCATCATGCCGGGACTATTATTGTATGACTTTGGCGACATGGGTCGAACTTTTTGCAACAGTGTATTCGAAGAGGGAAAAGCTGAGGATGCCATTTTTAGGATCAATATTTTCCAGTCGTTGTGCGATGGTTTTTTCAGCACTATTGGAATACCTTTAAGCAAGGAAGAAATTGAAAGTCTTAAAGCAGGCCCATGGTGGATGACCTTTATTATGGGGATCCGGTTTCTTACGGATTTCTTGTCAGGTGATATTTATTACAAGATTGGCTATGCCCATCAGAATCTTGATCGGGCCCGTAATCAATTTAATTTGGTAGCGGATATTGAAAGAAAACAGGTGGAAATAGGAGATATTTTGGATACCAGCATTAAAAAATTCGCTCATTCATAAAGGTCTCCATTATCCATTGGCTCCAATTGTATGATAAATTTTGCAATTTCCTTAGCAGATTCTTCCAGGTATATTTTTCCTTTTTCCGCGGTAGACTGTGACGGGTCACCCACACCAGTATCATCTGTAACCTGAGTCCATGTTCTTTGGGCGGTAACCCATCCCCTTTTTAGCCCTTCAACTCTGAATTGTCGGGCGGCACCGCTGCCGGCTTCAGAAAGATCTAATACCCAGTCAGGTGCAATATGCATAATACAGCTGGTTTCCATTTCACCTGCATGATCACCAGGTTCGTGAAATATTTCACTTTGATCTGAAGCCTGAAACCAATTGGCACTGCATACGAAGACTTTGGGATAGTGCAATGATAGTTCCCGTATCATGGACTTAAAATTATTGCCCCCGTGTCCATTCAGGATTAATAATTTATCAATATTGTGTGTACTTAAAACCTGAACTAAATCCATTAACAATGCGAGTTGTGTGGAAGGATTCATGTTTAAACATAATGGGACATCCATCTGGCCAGTGTTTACACCAAAAGGAACAGTGGGCAATACAATGACCCTGGCTCCTCCCTCCCAGGCGATCTCCGCTGATCTTGCAGCAATATAGTCGCATTGAATATTGTCAGTGGCATATGGCAAATGGTAATTGTGCGCTTCAGTAGCACCCCAAGGAAGCACCGCTAACTTGAATTTTTGGGATTTCACTTCTTTCCAATTTGTTTCTGCTAAAATGTATGGGCGTGGCACTTTTTTAGTTTTTAGTTTTAAGTTATTAGTAATAAACTACTTCACAATGTGGTACTGCTTTTTTAAAGTTTTCCACTTCTCGAGCATTGACTTTGGTATTGTAACATTTCAGGGAGCGTAAACCACGCAGGCCTTGAATGGATTTCAGACTCTTTACACCAGTATTATTGCACTCTAATGTTCTCAAATTCAGCATGCCTTTTAGCGGCTTCAAGTCTTTAACCTGAGTGCCTGACAAAATCAGCTCAGTTAACCCTATTAAATTTATTAATGGTTCCAGATCATCAACTAAGGTGTCTTCAAAGTTCAAGTTTTTCAATTTTCGCAATTGAGCTACCGGCTCTAAATTGGCAATAGGACTGTGTGAACACCTTAATGATTCTAAGGTACGAATATTGCGTAAGGGCTCCAGACTGCTAATCATGGTGCCATTGAAGCCCAGCTCTTTCAGTTTGATAAATTGTACCAAAGGCAACAGAGTATTGACTGGGGCATCAAAATGAAGTTTCTCCAAATTGATAATAGTGTGCAACAGTTCACTATCAGACATGCTACCTCGATCAATCTTTGACATCAATATGGAACGCCAATCTTTGGAAAGCTGCCCATACCAGCTTAAAAGCTTCTCTGTCTTAAACATCACCAGACAATTGGGATGGTTGTCTATAAACCGTTTGATTTCCTGTGGCCGTATTTTAGTATTATCAATTCTCAGCCTACTTAGCTTTGGATGGTTTTCCAGGCTATATAGTTCGTTAACCATAGTGTTGCTGGCATCCACAAACTCCAGTTCCAACAATCCTCTCAAAGGGGATAAACTACTAACACCTGTGGAAGCAAACTTCAGTTCCTTCAGATTCTTAAGAATCTTAACCGGCTCCAAACTCACGATATTCTCAATCCCGGAAATATTTACTTTTGTAATATTTGCCACTTTTGCCATTTCTTCTTTGCTGGGGTTAATTCTGGCTAAATTTGCTTCCTTCATTAAAACAATTTTCCAGGGTTTGCTCAAGTTACCCCACCAGTCTCTCAAACTTTCAGTACCGTAAACCACTAGTATCTGCGGATGCTGGGTGATGAATTCTTTTGCGTCGCTGCTTACCATCAATGTGTTGTCACTATAAACGGTCTCCAAGTTCGGCAATACCCCAAGTGGCATTAAAGAAGTAATAAGAGTGCTGTTACATGATAACACCCTGAGGTTATCAAGTTCTCCCAGATGGCTTAAGTTGGTAACCAATGTATTATCAATTTGCAGGTGGCTGAGATTTGCTAGATCCTTAATTGGCTCAAGGCTTTTTATGTGGTTATCTGAACACAAAAGCACTTCCAACTTTGTCATCGATTCCAATCCTGATAAACTACGAACACGGGTTTTTGAAAGGTTTAGTTTCTTAATATTTTTCAAACCAGATAAAGCCTCCAATGAACTGATGTAGGTGTGAGAAGCACTAAAATGTTGTAAATTTTCCATACTACTCATTGCAGAAATATCACTTATTTTGGTGCTGTCAATACGCAATGCTTTTAGGCTCAATGCATATTTAAGCGGGTCCAAACTACTAATCTCAGTTCTACTACAGTCCAACACCTCTAGCCTGGTGAGGTTTTTCAGGGGAACGATATCTCGAATCTGGGTTCCGGATATATCCACTCTTTTCAAATTTGCCAATTTAGCCACGGGGTCAATATTCCGCAGTCTTGGATAGACAGATAAGTCCAGTTTTTCTAAACGCATCAATTTGCGCAAATTTCCACCATCCATGCTGTCTACCACACCGATCTGATTGTAGAATATATCGGTCCAGGGATAAGGTAAACTTTGCCACCAATTCATTAATTCTTGTTCTTCACTCAACCGGTTAGAATAAATGCTGGCAATTTTAAGATCTCCTTTTTCTTCATCAAAATTTACTTCCAGATAACGGATCATCATAGAGTTTACGCTGTCATTTTCGATGGTAACTCCTTTAAGGTTACGGGTCATTGATACCAAAAAATATATCTCTCCATTATCATTGGTATAATAACTTATGTCTTCAATATTGAATGTGAATTCAACGTGTTTGAAGAAAAAATCGATATCGCTTAAATATGCCTGGATATCTTTACGAGTGATCATTTCCCGGTTTTCATTGAGGTCATCCTCAATCTGAACCTTTGAGTGCTCAAATATTTTTAAATAACTCTGGTTTATAATAATGTTTTTATCTCGTGTTGGAGTGTTACTACTGCCAATGGTGTTGAAGGCAAACTCCAAAAACTCCACCAAATCCCTGACCCGAGATTTGTGGGACTCCATCTCGGCCATGGGCGTCGTGTCCACTAAATTTTGTGCCTGACAGGGTGAGGTCACAAAAAAATACAAAGCAAATAAAACAGAGGAAAGTTTACATACCATCATAATAAATAAACTTTCTTAATTGATCCTTTTGTTGCACATTGACATTTATCAAATTTGACATAAGCCAACCTGAATTTGACCCCCGTCGATTGAACTCTGATAGTTCGAAGTACCAGTTCTCCAACTGAAAAAAATGAAACTTAACATGGTTTACAGTTTTGAATTTCAGATTGCCTCGTCTAATCTCATAAAGCAGTAAAGTTAGATAGTCCGGATGGAAATCCTCGTTAGTATACGCCACGGCAATCTCAGGGTCATCAAATATTTTTCTAAGATTCATGAAGTCCAATTCATGACTCATTGGATGAATAAACTTATTCTGGTCGGCTGTATCTATCATAAAATACTGCTTAAACGGATCGAAATATGCCTTAAAGATTACCCATTTACTGCCGACAGTTTCCTCCTGAAGCTGAAGAAAGAGCTGTAACTTCTCATCCCTTCCTTTATAGGTAAACTTTACAGAAACCTCTGCAAACCAGCTTCCTCCGTGCAGGTCCAGGTATTGGGGGTAGTCAGAATCCGTAACTTCACCAAGGAATTGATTTTTAAATTCCAGACTGATGTCTTTCTCCTTTTTATCGAAGAGCACTTTTATGTATTTTTTTCTTAAGTCAGGGTCTCGATAGTTTGAATCCTGTTTGGAGTACCGGATTCCTAGTAAATCTTCCTCACCGTTGAAACGTCGTAGAAACTGATTGACTTGCTTGGTAGCGGCATAAAACGCTTTTTCATCGCCCAGGTATTCCCCCACCTGTCCATAGCAGGGGCCTGAAAGCAAAAAAATAACTACACAGAATAATTTGACCCTCATGTACTGGTCTCAGTAACTCTAATATCCCCTAGTACTACATCCCAAAATCCAATTAGCCTACCTCCGATTTGTGTTTGTTTTCGCTCTACATACACGGTAATGTCTTTTTTGGTGGTATCTATGTATCTTAGGCCATCGTCGGTAACTCCTTCGAATCGTTGATAAATAGTAATCACACCTACATAACGGCCGTCTGGTTGAAGCTCCAGATCACTGATGTATTGAATGTTGAACCATTTAATGGTTACCCGGTCATAATTTAAAGCCATCAAGCGCCTAAAATACTCTTTTACCAGATAGTAGTTTATATCAGACCTGTTGATTGAACTTACCCCGATCTCACTGCCATCGGCAAACAATTCCTCGGCTCTGTCAATAACCCTGTTGGCCTCCGAAAAAGGCGTGTCTTTGTTACCTATAATGCTAATATACCGACTAAGGTCCCTCACTTTCTCCAGAGCCAACGAATCGATTGATTGTTTTCTTTCTGGGCCAATTAGATCCTGCCCTTTTAATATTGACAGGCAACACAGGGCCATTATTGTAAAAATGTACTTCCGCATAATGTGTGTTATAAAATTACCGATTGGACTTAATCAATTCTAACTCACTAATTTTTCCATTGTCATCCTTGACTAGGTCATGGACCAGGTTGGAGGATTTTTGCTGGTCTTTTAAATAATTTAGATACCGTAAAATAGTAGTAGGTTCTGCATAATCCTTAAGATTACCCGATTTGCTAAATATGATCAGTACAGGTACCTGGGGAGAACTAAACATAGTTAGCCCTTTCTCAATTAGGCCATTAGCTGTGGTTGTATTATCAGCTGTAGCAATTTTACCGAATAAATCATCTAGTGTCTCTTTCAGCAGGGGATCTGATGTCGGTGGCTCCGGCTCCGGCGTCGGTCTCTGGACCTCGCGTTCTCTGTCCAGCATTTCTTCAACCTGGGAAATTAAATATTTAACATCCGGATCATCGCTGTTAAAAGTCCTGGCCTGCCTCAGTTTTTTTTCCTTTTCGGCAATCGTCATCTGACCATCATCATTCAGAATTGAATTTAAAATGGCCTTTGCTCGAATGATATTTTCTGTCTTAATTCGATCTTCTTCTTCTGCAATTTTTTGTTGGTTTTTGCATGCAACACCCCCTATAATTAGGACTAAGCAGAAAATCAACCCAAGATGTTTGTTAGTAATTATACTATTCATATTTAATGTTGCTTATAATAATACAAATTTAAGCTCCTCGAACTTAATAATTGATGATACCTACTTAAAAATCATACCAAGATTGGCCAGAACTTAAGAATACCTAAAGATCCACCACAAATTAAACCCAAAAAGTATTGATTATCAATTTGATAAGAAATTTTTCAAATAAATCAGCATTTGATTTTGGAGAGAATTTTTCATGGAATCTGTGTCATGGCTATTTAGTCTGGGAATTTGTAAATTTATTTAATTATTCAATTTACACAATATGAGCCCTTGCCATTATTGGATTGGTTGGTATTTACTGTTGGTTTTGATGGGTGGTTCCCTTCAGGCCCAAAGCCAGATTCAGGAGCGGGTTTACTCTTCTAAATATCGTGAAGCTAACCGCCTGGTTGAACTAGCCATGGAAAGCATGGAAGGGCAACATTATAAAGAAGCGATGTCTTTGTTGAACCTGGCCCTTCAAATTCAGACAGATCATATTGATGCTTATTTCAACAGAGCGCTTACCAAGGAAAAGTTAGAGGATCCGCAAGGGGCATTGACCGATTATCAAATCGTACTTTTAATAGATAGTACCTATCGGGAAGCTGCCTTCAACCGGGCGAAACTGAGGCATAAGCAAAAACAATATCAGAGAGCTATTACAGATTTCAAAAAAGTCCTTACCATGAGCAGCGGTGAGACCCGAATGTTGTATTTCAAGGGAACGCCAATAATTAAAAACGGTGAGGTACCTATACAGGGCATAGCCACTACCTATAACCTGGATGCAGATATACACAATTTCATTGGGCTTTGTTATTATGCTATGGAAAATTTTGACGCATCAGTACTATCGTTTAATGAGGCACTTTCAATAAACCCCATCGATGCCAATTACTACGTCAATCGAGGGCTCAGTGAGGCATCTCGAGGTAATAGTAAAAAGGCGGTTATGGATTTTAGAGCGGCATTGTCTCTGGTGCCAGAACATCCTATTGCTCAATTCAACCTCACCCAGGAGCTGGAAAGTTCAGGTAACCTGGAATTAGCAGCGTATGATGAAATAATAGAACATAATCCCAAATTTGCCTCTGCATATGTGAATAGAGCATTAGCAAAAATGAATACTGGCAACATTAATGGTGCCCTGGAAGATTATAATCAGGCAATTGCATTAGACCCTAATGATCAATTGTTCTATGTGAATAGGGCGTTGGCCTATGAGAAGAAGAAGAATTTCCGGGCTGCACTGGCAGACTACAATGTGGCCTTAAGATTGAACCCCAACGGAACTATTTCCTATAGAGGTCGGGGTAGAGTGCTTTTTAAATTGGAAGAATTTCAACTTTCATTAGAAGACATGGATGAAGCTATTAGACTTGATCCTAAACATGGGGGATCATTTTTTAATCGTGCTCTGGTGCATCAAAAAATCGGGAACCTGGATCAAACCTGTGCAGACCTCGAACAAGCAAAAGAAATGGGGGTTAAAATGGCTTCTAATGCTTTTAAATCCTATTGTTATAGCGCTAATTAATTTTTATCAATCCAACCACCAGACCGTGCTACCGCCTTTTTCCACCCAGCATACAACGACTCTCTTACTGACTCATCCATCTCCGGATTGAACACCCTATCAACTCGCCGGTGAGCGGCAACATCCTCAGGAGCCCAAATCCCTATCTGTATGCCTGCCAGATAAGCGGCTCCCATAGCCGTTGTTTCTATTACCTGGGGGCGTTCTACTGAAACTCCCAAGATGTCAGCTTGAAATTGCATTAGATAATTATTTGCCACCGCACCCCCATCGACATTTAAATTCTTAAGTTCTAAATCAGAATCTTGCTCCATGGCCTGCAATACATCCTTGGTTTGGTATGCCAACGAATCCAAGGTTGCTTTTACTATGTGCTCCCTGGAAGTATCCCTGGTTAGACCGAAGATGGCGCCACGAGCATACATGTCCCAATAGGGAGCGCCTAAGCCGGCAAAAGCAGGAACTATATATACCTCATGTGCGTCTCTGACTGACAGGGCCATCTCGTTAGATTCTTCTGCGGATCTAATAATTTTCAATCCATCTCTCAGCCATTGAATGGCCGCACCAGCAATAAAAATACTACCCTCAAGCGCATACTGCGGGTGATCACTGGAAGAGCACGCCATAGTAGTAAGAAGACCGTTTTTGGAATGCGATAACTGGTCTCCTGTATGTAGTAACATAAAACACCCGGTACCATAGGTGTTCTTAGCCATTCCCGGTTCAAAACATGCCTGTCCAAAAAGTGCAGCTTGTTGATCCCCAGCCACCCCGCAAATTGGTATCTTAGAATCGCCAATCTGCATTTCTCCAAATAACGACGATGAAGGCTGAACCACAGGAAGCATGCTGGA
This sequence comes from uncultured Roseivirgaceae bacterium, assembly GCA_964580205.1. Lineage (GTDB taxonomy): Bacteria > Bacteroidota > Bacteroidia > Cytophagales > Cyclobacteriaceae > SZUA-3. The sequence goes on along the minus strand of CAZOJZ010000182.1, from coordinate 9,406 downwards.
TGGGATTTGAAAATATTCCTGCAGCGGTTTAGCCCAGGTCAGCTCACGAATGTTATATAGCAAGGTGCGTGAAGCATTGGTATGGTCTGTGACGTGATTTTCCCCAGCTGTCATGTTCCAGATCAGCCAGGTATCAATGGTGCCAAAAAGCAATTCGCCCTTTTCAGCTTTTTCCCTGGCACCATCAACATGGTCCAGTATCCATTTGATTTTTGTTCCACTGAAATATGAATCTATCACCAACCCTGTTTCTGTACGTACATAGTCCTCGAGGTTGTTGGCTTTCATATCTTCACAGATATCAGCCGTCCGTTTATCCTGCCAAACAATAGCATTATATATGGGTTTACCGGTATGTTTGTCCCAAACCACGGTGGTTTCCCGTTGGTTGGTTATTCCTATGGCCGCTATCTGCCGGGGTTCTATTTTGCTTTCCTCCAATACTTGTTCAAGCATCCTTTTTTGAGTGGACCATATTTCCATAGGGTCATGTTCAACCCATCCTGGCTGAGGAAAAATCTGTTTGAATTCTTGTTGGGCTACACTTTGTATGGTCCCAAGGTGGTCAACCAGTAGTGCCTTACAACTGGTAGTTCCCTGATCAATAGCTAGAATAAAATTGTCTTTCATGTTGCTTTAGTGTTGATCTTCTCTCAATTGTTTAATTACCGCTAACAACACAATGCAAAAACAAAGAAGGCTGGCGATCCAAAACAAGATATCCGGTTTATTAATGAAAACAGCATTGTAAAACAAGGCACCATAAATACCGCCCAGAATGGGGCCAACCACAGGTATCCAACTGTAAGACCAATCAGATTTTCCTTTACCTGCAATTGGAAGAAAGGCATGAGCAATTCTAGGGCCAAGATCTCTGGCGGGGTTGATTGCATAACCTGTAGTCCCTCCCAGGGACAGCCCGATGGACAAGATCAAAAAACCTACAATAAGCGGGTTCAATCCCTCGGTGAATTCGTTAGCACCTATAAACAACAGGCCCAAAACCAAAACGAAGGTCCCAATAATTTCACTTACCAGGTTGGCCCAAATTGTTCGAACTGCCGGTGCTGTGGCAAATACTGCCAGTTTTAAATCGGTACTTTCGGTTTTACGCCAATGGGGTAAAAAATGAACCCACACCAATACTGCTCCGATAATTGCGCCAATCATTTGTGCCGATATATAATAGGGTACTTTTGACCAGGGAAATTCTCCAATTGAGGCCAGGCCCAAGGTTACCGCTGGGTTAATATGTGCACCACTGATACTGCCCACTGCATAAATTGCCAGTGTCACTGCAAGACCCCATCCTACCGTTATGATAATCCAGCCACCATTTTCGGCCTTGCTATCTTTTAGTAGGGCGCCGGCAACCACACCATTGCCCAAAAGGACCAGCAGCATGGTTCCAACTAATTCTCCTATGAAGTTTGTCATAATTTATTGTACCAGTGAAAAGAGGAATTATGATAGGTAATTTTAATTTGATATCCAACTATGAGTTATTAGTTATCAATTATTAGGTATGAGTTGAGGTTTTCCCTAAATTAAAAGGGAACCCCAGCTCCATTATGAAGTACATAGGTTTAGTGGCTATTTTTCTGCTTAGTTGCAAAACCCTGCAACAAGACCGCAGATGTCGCATGAAACCGGACCCGGGTCCATGTAATGGAGTTGTTGAAAAATACTACTATGACAAAGTGGACAAAGAATGTAAACCATTTACCTGGGGAGGATGTCATGGAGTAGTCCCGTTTGATTTTATTGATGAGTGTCTGGTCTGTTCAGAATCAAGTGAGTGAATTAGTAAGAGCTGGTTCTCCAAGTTAAGTTAGCTGGTTTCAAAAGAACCGTTTTTAAATTAAATCTTACAGGGCCAAGGTATGTTATGAAATAGCTTTTAAACCGAGATTGATATAAGCTATTTTTATATCATGCGTCAATCTCTATATGGTACCATCTTTTTCATTCTAGTGAGTTTCACTGCCTTAAAGGCACAACAAATAATGGTAGAGGGAGAAACTAAGGCTCATCAGGTTGAATACCGCCCACAAATCAAGGAAACCCAAGTAGAACCCTCTGACTTAATTCACAGATACTTATGTCGACGATGTGGTAGTGAAAATCAAATGGACTGGGCTTTTCCAATGAATAAAGAACTGGAACTAATTCCACATTGTAGCTTTTGTGGAAAAAAATACTGGCCAAAATTTAAACCCACAGGTCTTCTTGAGCGTACTTACTGCCTAAACAGTGAATCTCTAATCTCCAGGTTGAGACAACATTAGACGTGCCTCAGAGTTCTCAATATCTATACCCAGAGACCATATGTTCCCGTCATTACTTACTTCAATTTGAGTAAAATTCAATATTGGAACTCCGGTATTGTACTCACAGTATGTGGAAAATGAAGTCCCCTCCCATTTTTTAATACCATTGGAAGTAGCCACCCATATATTTCCGAAGGAGTCGGAAGAAATAGCATTTACCCGGATTCCAGCCAAATTCACATCGGCAAAATCCAGTCTTTTGGTCTCAAAATTGGGCTTGAATAGTATAAAATATGGTTGGGACCCGCCTGCCTGTAACCAAGCTACGCCTTCTGTATCAACTTCCAGGGATCTAAATGAAACTACAGGCAAATCAGAGTTGTCTTTGTCAACTCGTATAAATTTCTTCGGGCTTTGGTAGATAAACAACTGACCTCCTTTCAGCACATAAATAGTACCATCAGGACCTTTTCTTATAGTCCTAACCCCTCCGTTATCAAATCCGGTAATCAAATCAAATCCTTCCTCCGACTGGGCGTACATATTGCCAGTATTATCACTTATCCACACCCTGTTCTCGTCATCGACCAAGAATTGATTAATCCCAAAGAAAAGTAGCGGAAAGTCGCTTGAATAAAATTTTGGCTCAAATTTTCCGGAACGGTACATTCCAATAAGTACTTCACCATCCTGAAAACCTGCTATCCAAAGATTATTTTGGCTATCTATGCTCATGCCCGCAATTTTAAGATTGGGTAATTTTTCCTGAAATACACCGCTAATCAATTGGTAGTTCTTTTCTCCTCCGTAAAACCATAAATTATCAGCATGGTCTATCCACATATGCCGATAGTTATTTTCTTTTATAAAAGATTCTTCAAAGACGGTCACCGGATAAGGAGAAACCGCATTGGGGTCAGACCAGCAAGGCGCCGGAGTAGATTCATCAAAAAGTTCGTCTATATAGTAGTCGCGTTTGTGTGCATTGAAATCGGAGGGATTAGTAAGCGAAGGGGCGTATCTGCTGAAGTCACCGTATTGTAGCACTCCCCTCGTTAGCATAATACTTGCAAAATCACCAGTAATAAATTTATTATCGTTGTGCTCACGATCCAGTATACAATGACCTAACTCATGGAATATTATTTCCTCTCGACCAAGGTTACTGGTAAGAAGCCATAAGAGGTTTAAAGTATCCAGCGTTATCAGGTCCAAATCGCGGGACCTGGTACAACTGCCGATCGCCGGGTTTTGAGCGGTCCCTCCGGCAATATCCCGATCGAATTCAAAACTAAGTTTACTAACATCCAGTACCATGCCCCGTTTTTCAGCTTCGCCGATAAAGCGATCTACAAACGGCTGCATCTGGTCTGGAATAACCCTGACTGGTTCAAGAGAATCGACCGTTTCACAGGAAAACAGAAACAAAGTCAAAAGTATAACAGTTAAGAATCTCAATTTCAAGATTAGCTTAAATAAGAATCAACTAATTTAATGAATGTTCGACTAATTAAGTTCGAAAAAGTGAATTGATACCCAAAATGTCACCAGGGACTTTTTTAATTATTGAGATTTGAGCAACTTCAGGTATTATGGTGTCAGATATATTTCACAAACAGGTTGCCCAATGGTTTAAATCAACGCTTGGCGAACCCACAGAAATACAAAAGCAAGCCTGGCCATCCATTCAGAAGAAACAACATACACTGATCTCAGCACCTACTGGCTCCGGCAAAACTTTAGCAGCATTCCTGGCTATCATAGACGACATGGTAAAGACTGGGATTTCCGGTCAATTGGGGGAAGAAACTACTGTTGTATATGTTAGCCCCTTAAAGGCCTTGAGCAACGATATTCACAAAAACCTACAAATTCCTCTTCAGGGTATAAAAACCCTGTTGGCTAAAAACAAGGTCCCTCCTTTTGATATTAGGGTTGCTTTAAGGACAGGTGATACCACCAGTTCACAGCGTACAGCAATGTATAAGCATCCACCACATATATTAGTTACCACACCTGAATCTCTCTACCTATTGTTGACTAGTGTCAGTGGTCGCAAGATGTTATCGTCTGTAAATACCGTGATCATTGATGAAATTCACGCAGTGCTGGAAAGCAAAAGGGGGTCACACCTTGCTTTATCTATTGAACGATTGACTCACCTTTGCAAAAGTCCAATAACGCGAATTGGGTTGTCCGCCACACAAAAACCCATAGAAACCGTAGCCCAGTTTCTAACGGGATCTGAAAACTGCAATATTATCAATGCCGGCCACAGCAGAAAAATGGACCTTGCTATTGAAGTGACCGCGTCACCACTGGAGGCAGTATTGTCGAACGAGGTTTGGTCAGAATTATATCAAAGGCTGGAGACGCTTATCAGAAATCACCAAACCACACTGATCTTTGTAAACACCCGTCGACTGGCTGAGCGTATGGCTCATAGACTAACTGAAATGATGGGATCGGATTTTATCACTGCCCATCATGGCAGCATGTCAAAAGAACACAGGCTGGAAGCGGAGCAAAAACTTAAATCCGGACAATTAAAAGCCTTGATTGCTACCGCTTCTATGGAATTGGGAATTGATATAGGTACAGTGGATCTGGTCTGCCAAATGGGCTCACCAAGGAGTATTGCCAATTTTCTGCAACGAGTAGGCAGATCAGGGCACACTGTCCACGGCACACCCAAAGGCAGGCTGTTTCCTTTGTCTCGTGATGAGTTGGTTGAAAGTGCGGCCTTAATGCAGGCGATAAAATACAACGAGTTGGACACCTTAGAAATACCTGATAAACCTCTGGATGTGCTGGCCCAGCAGTTGGTAGCCGAGGTGGCCAATGAAGAATACCATATCAAAGACCTTTATACCTTAGTAAAGAAGGCCTACCCCTACAAACATTTATCCGAAAAGGAATTTGATGAAATTGTGGATTTGCTTTCCCAAGGATATGCCCTAAGACAAGGTAGACGGGGGGCTTACCTCTTCCGTGACCTAATAAATAAGAGACTGGTTGCACGCAAAGGAGCACGGTTAGCGGCCATTTTGTCCGGAGGGGCCATACCGGATAGCTTTGATGTGGATGTTATTCTGGAGCCATCAGGGACTTTTATTGGATCACTCAACGAGGACTTTGCGCTGGAGAGTTTACCAGGGCAGATTTTTCAATTGGGCAATAATTCGTACCGGGTCTTACGGTTGGAAACTGGTAAAATGCGAGTAGAAGATGCACATGGTCAACCACCCAACATTCCCTTTTGGCTGGGTGAAGCTCCAGGCCGTAGTTGGGAATTATCTCAGGCAGTTTCCCGATTTCGTGTTGACCTGGTGGGCCGGTTGGGTGATATTCCTGAAACCGGTAGTCAGGGAGAAATTCACCACAACAGCTGGAAACAGGAGGCTTTGGACTGGCTGGAAAATGACTTAAATGTTCCGGCAAGTGCAGGGGATCAGATCATTGACTATCTGGCAGCCGGCATGGCGGCGTTAGGGGTTATGCCATCCCATCAGGACATTGTGCTGGAACGATTCTTTGACGAGGCGGGTGACCAACATTTGGTAATTCACGCTCCTTTTGGCAGTCGGATCAATCGTGCCTGGGGACTGGCATTACGCAAAAAATTCTGCAGAAGATTCAATTTTGAACTACAGGCTGCAGCTAACGAAGACGCCATAATTTTGTCACTCGGTGCCACCCATAGTTTTCCGCTGGAAGAAGTATTCCAATACCTCAACCCCAAATCACTCCGTAACATATTAGTACAAGCTTTGTTGGATGCACCTATGTTCGGAATTCGTTGGCGTTGGAATGCTTCCATTGCCCTGGCGGTATTAAGAAGACGAGGTGGACAACGGGTACCGCCACAAATCCAGCGAATGCAATCTGAAGACCTGGTTGCCTTGGTGTTCCCTGATCAGTTGGCATGCCTGGAAAATATAGCTGGCGACAGAGATGTACCAGATCATCCATTGGTACGTCAAACCATAGATGATTGTCTTTATAATGCTATGGATCTTACGCGTCTGGAAAGATTGATTCATGACATTAGAAGTAATAAGAAGGGTCTACACGCAGTCGATTTGAGAGAAGCCAGCCCGCTGGCAAGTGAGATATTGAGCAGTAAACCTTATACATTTATAGATGACGCTCCTTTTGAAGAACGCCGTACATTGGCTGTTAGCCAAAGGCGTTGGATTGATCCGGCAGAAGCGAAAGAGCTTGGCAAACTTGACCCAGGCGCCATACAGATGGTCCGGGAAGAAGCCTGGATCCAGGCGGAAACGGAACATGAGCTGCACGATGGGTTATTGATCGCTGGATTTGTTACAGAATCTGAAGGGCTCCAAGGCGCTCCGGATTGGCCCAGATTGTTTGATTCACTTAAACAAGCGGGCCGTGCAATTATCCTTAAAGTTGACCAAAAGAGGTGGTGGGTGGCAGTAGAAAGAATTCCGGAAATCCAACAAGTTCATGCCGGGATAAAGATTCCAACAGATATAAATATTCCTGAGAAATATGTGGGGGCCAAAGCTTCCCCGGAAGAATGTCTGGTGGAAATTATAAGAAGCAGGTTGGAGGTGTTGGGTCCAGTAACTGTAGCGCAATTAGCCGATGATCTGCAGCTAACTGCATCCAGGGTAAAGATTGCACTGCTAAGTTTGGAACAGGAAGGATTTGTATTTCAAGGATATTATACTTCCGGTGATCATACAGAATGGTGTGAACGTCGCTTATTGGCCAGAATCCACCGGTATACCTTAAAAAAACTAAGACGTGAAATAGCCCCGGTAGCTGCCGCCGATTTTATGCGATATCTATTTGAATGGCAATTTATTGCTCCTGAGAGCCGTTTGGAAGGACCTCAAGCTCTTGAAAATGTCTTGGATCAAATGGAAGGTTTTGAAGCGTCTGCAGCTTCCTGGGAAGGAGATATTTTTCCCAGTCGCATAAAAGACTATGACTACTTATGGCTTGATGTGCACTGCCTGTCCGGGAATTTCCTTTGGGGAAGGTTTGCCAATAAAGCCCAAACCAAGAACCCCATCAAAACCACCCCATTGGCATTTGTTCGCAGAACGCATATGGACCTATGGAAACATATAAGGAAAACTGTGGATACCAGTAAACTTGATTACAAGAACCGCAGGGTTTGGGAATACCTGAGCAATCGAGGAGCGTCGTTTTTTAATCAAATCGCTGCTGACCTTAAAATGTTGAAAGTAGAGGTAGAAGAAAGTTTGGGTGAATTAGTGTCTTATGGACTAATCACTGCTGACAGTTTCAATGGATTAAGAGCGCTGCTGGTTCCGGGAAAATTCAAGATCAGTCACTCCAGGAGGCGCAAAAAAAGCATTTTTAATATTGAGGAAGCTGGAAGGTGGTCTGTAATAGAGCAACAGCAACAGCAAGAACAGGACCTGACCCAGGAACAAATGATTGAAATCGCAAGAGTCTTATTGCGAAGATATGGAGTGATTTTCAGGAAATTGGTTGACAGGGAAAAATCATTACCCCCTTGGAGAGATATGGTTAGGGTTTTCAGGCTACTTGAAGCCCGGGGTCAGATCAGAGGGGGCCGGTTTGTCGCGGGAGTGTGGGGAGAACAATTCGCTCTGAAAGAGGCGGTAACTAAGCTAAGGTCAGTAACTAAAAAACCAAAGTCTAGTGAACTGTTGACCATTAGCGCCACTGATCCTATAAATCTAACAGGTATCATCACTCCAGGCGGCCGGGTACCTGCAATGATCAACAACCGTATTCTCTATCTTGACGGCGAGCCGGTGGCTGTTAAGAATGGCAAAGAAATTACCTTCATTAAGACCCCTGACAAATCTCACAAATGGGTCTGGCAAAATGCACTGGTTCAACGTGAGATCTCACCAAAGTTGAAGCCGTATTTGGGCAAAGGAATCTACTAAGGGCATGGGGCAGTTGAGCAATTGAATAATAGATTATCGATATTGTGAAGGGTGATGCAGAGAGTTCGAGATATTTGGGGCTTCAATATTAGTTGGTATTTGCCAGGCCGGCCAGAATATTTGGACGAAATATAAATCGTTAATCTAATGTTCTGAGTTCAGCGTTCCCATAGCCTCCCGCTCTAATATCAATTTCAAATCCGCCGGGGAATAATTCACTGACTTCAGGGTTTTATCATCGCCGGTCCGAAAAACCAGAAACTTTCCATCGACTTCTCGATAATAACATGGAGTATCTTTATGATCCTGGTAGTAATCAACCGTGGCCTGTGCTTCTTCCTCAGTTTCGCATGACTTACTCATATTCGATCTTTGTACTTCGTCAAACAATTCGACAAACTTATTTCCCAGTCCAAACTCTAATACAGCCCCTGAAAGTACATATTGTAGGTCACACAAAGCATCGGAAATCTCCACCATGTCACGATCAACAATGGCCTGTTTAAGCTCCTCCAATTCTTCCGCAATCAATGAAACCCGTAAGTCACATCTAGTGGGTGAAGGAATTCCTGGGCGGTCTTTTATAGGATGTTGAAAGGTGCGATGAAACTCAGCAACCTGATTCAAGCTGTCAATTTTGTCCATTGTCTAGATTAATTTGCTTTATATAAACTACTATCACCAAGATGACAAAAGATAGCGGCAATTTAAAACAATGTCGGAGACAATTATTGGTTATATTGGAACGTCCAATAATTAGGCCACTACGTCCTGCTTATTGTTTTACCTGACTATTGTATCGATCGTTGAAAGCACTTTCATCCTTTCTTTTTGTTACTTGCTTCATGGCCGTGACACTGACTTCTCTGGCCCAGGGAAGCGTAGTGATCTGTACTGATTCCACATTTTGTGTCCCTGCGGTATTGGGTATGTCCCGAAGCAAAGGAATCATCTTAAAACAAGAGCGTGTGTTTAACTACAAAATCACTTCTGATGGGAATGAAGCTGGTTTTGGCGAGGGTGAGGACAAAGTGCAATTTAATAAACGTTGGCAGTTTAAATTTCGATTCCCCTTGTTACTGAAACCTGGGTTTAAGCTGGCCATGGGGCTTGAATACTTTAAGGAAGAATATCACTTTGAGGGCTATCCGGAAAACGACTACCCCTTCTATCAAAGCCTGGAAGATAAACCATTACGAAGTATTGGTGCTACTT
>CAZOJZ010000181.1:0-1828 GCA_964580205.1 uncultured Roseivirgaceae bacterium | reverse complement strand
CAAATACCGTTTAGTGGGTATGTCTTATTTTTATACTGAGGGCCAGAGGCGGTCATTGCGGATGTAAACACCTTTTTCAAAGTCTGTAAAAAAATAAGAGACAAGGGGGTTTAATATCTCTTCTTTGGACTCATCAGCCATAAGGCTGCTCTCTGCGGGATACGTGCCCTGGTTAGACTCTGAGACGACCACATGATACCAGGGCTGATTACGGTCCGGCTGTGTCTGGTTGGACTGATACCAGTCGTCATCCGCCTGGCAAGTCAGGTCACAATCAACAACCACACCGCGATACCCATAACGCAGATGTCGAACGAGTTCGCCAATCTGAAATCTGGTCTTTTTCTTTGGACCACCTGAAGCTTCTACCAGATTGACAATAGTCTCTATTTGAGCCTCTGTCAAAACTTCGGGCAGTATTTTTAGTTCAGCCCTGAGCCTATCGCCAAAAACCCGCAATTCCTTCAGGCAGGTTTCCCGGACGAATTCAGACTCATCATCGATGAGTTTAATGAGATGTGGAATATTTTTTACTTTCGGCATTTCACATTAAACGAGTTATTCTCTGGTTTCTGTATCTTATTCCAATTTACAATTTATTCATTGATTCGAAAGATTTATAAAGATCAAGAGTGTCATTAGAGTTCCTTTAAAATCGCCGAGTCTTGCCACATGCTCATAAGAGTGTTCTATACAGTAGTTGGAAATACAATATAATCATTCAGAGTAAAACTTATTTTATATCAAAATGCTGCAATTAAAATAGAAACTAGGTTTCGTCAATGGCAGCTATCGGCCAAAAGCGGCCGTTCATGCTTTAAACAATTATCCGCTTTTCTTTTGGTTTTAATTAATTACGAATCCAAATTCAAAACCTCCGGCAGAGGTAAAGAATACTTCTGATTTTTCTCCAAATCCGATACCTGGCCCAAGACTTAATTTTAAGTGGATTCCACTATTATAGTTTCTTTGTATACCCCATACCGGCCCTACAAAGAATGAGTTTGATTGCTCAGTAGTTCCAAAATCTAAGTTGTCAGCAACTGAGTCAAAATAATATCCGGCAGACACGCCTATATAATTACCAGAATTTGATTTGAGCTGCTCCTTTACCCACTTTCTTTTATAATAGTGTTGAAAAGACCCCTCAATAAATGGATTAACAGAATATAAAAAATCAGTCTCGTATTCTGAAAACATAGTTATTCCCGCAGCCATGGTAAAGGATTGATTGTCGCTGACTTTTTTTTCTAAACTGAAACTAGGCTCCAGAATATTCAAATTGACCTGAATATTCTTTAAATCAACGGGTATTTTTTCTGGGTATAGAGCACCTTGTCCATATCCCTTATGCAATCCGAAAAAAAGTACTATAAAGCAGCTAATTAATTTAATCAGGGTACTTTGTATTTGATCATCCATCAATTATTGAGTTTAAGTTACTTTTGGTAAGCGAATTTCTTCAGGCGAGGTAGGTTCGCTCTATATTTGCTTTCACTGCCATTGATTGGAATTTTAATCTTTATTGCCCCTCCCATTATTGCACCGATCCCAGCCGAAGGTAAGCCTATCAAAAATCCGACAGCTAAATAAGGTTCTATTGAATTATACTTAGCGGTAAAATACCCAATAGTAAACCCTGTAGCTAATCCGATTAAAGCTCCCAATGCCACCTGACCCTTTCTCTTTAATTTAATCTTTTCAATCTCATGGGCATAGATATCTATGTAGTTAAATTGAGAAGACTCAGCTTTGAAGCTATTGGAAATCCGCAGTTTGGTGTCCTCCACATCGTACAATCGTCCAATCAATCTGGTCTTATCAGTTT
>CAZOJZ010000180.1:0-20368 GCA_964580205.1 uncultured Roseivirgaceae bacterium | reverse complement strand
CTGTTTACCTCCAAAGGTCAAATCCTGGTAGACTTTAATTTCCACAGATTCGTTTGCTCCTGTTCTCCATACTTTGCCGTAGGGCACTAATGAACCAAATATTTTCCGGTCATTCTTCTTGGGCTGGCTATAGTAAACTTTAATGATGGCCTTTTCATGTTTGTTCCAGTCATGTGCGTAATTGTCAGGCAAATAGGTAACGTTTAAGGGACTAGCATCAGGAGATTGTTTGATTTGGGCTTTGCAGTTTAGTAAAACAAAACTTAGAATGATTAGTAGTGTTACTTTTTGATTTTTCATAGAATAGAATGATTTGATGATATATTTTCTGATTTCAAAGGTTAATTTATTCTTCTTGATATTGTAAAGTACTAAATATCTCACTTTGAAATCTTCTCCGCTGCTTGCTGCGGGGAATTTGAATAATCAGGCACTTTGAATACCTGATCACCTTTCTGAATGCTACCGGTTTTTACTACCCGTGCATTGATTCCCCGGAGCTGCCATTGCCTGCCCTCAGGGGAGCTGATAAATTTCAATGCGTCTGTGCCGAAACGTTGGGCAAATTTCTTGCAACCGGTTTCATTCCCGGAGGGTTAGCGTGTCACGGTATTAATATTGTGGATCCTTTGGTTTGCCTGTTTTCCAGTAGTTGGTGTACCAGACCGGCTTCCTCCAATTTATACTTTTGATTAATAGTCACCTTAATATGCCCGGATTCCAACATGTCGAATAAGTTATCACTGGCGGTTTGTAGGGCTTCTTTGGTGGGCACATAGTCAAACAAAGAAGGGCGGGTGGTAAAAAGAGAACCATTTGCCACCAGGTCTTTGAGGTCAAAATTCTTAATCGGGCCCGAAGACTGACCAAAGGGCACCCACATACCCAGTCTTTTTATGCATTTCAATGAATACGGGTAGGTGTCCTGACCTACCGAATCGTAAACCACTTCCACACCGGCTCCATTGGTAATTTCCATAACTCGATTCACAAAATTCTCTTCGTAGTAGTTGATTACATGGTGATATCCATTTTTTAAGGCTAATTCGGCTTTTTCCGCGGAGCCTACGGTTCCTATCACGGTAGCGCCAATTTTATTAGCCCACTGCCCGGCTATCAGGCCCACGCCTCCGGCGGCCGCATGGATCAGAATGGAGTGCCCTGGTTTAACTTTAAAGGTTCCATGAAGAAGATAATGCGCTGTTAACCCTTTTAGCATACCGGCTGCTGCCACCTCATTTGATACGGGCTCGGGAAGTTTAACCACACGGTCAGCATTGATAGTTCGATGTTGACAATAAGACCCATTTGAAAATGTATAAGCCACCCGGTCTCCCGGCTTTAGATCGGTCACCTCTGATCCGGCTTCCAGGATTTCTCCGCTAGCCTCTGCTCCTGGAATAATAGGCATTTCACCGGGCCAGGGGTAAAGCCCACTGCGGAAATAGGTGTCAATAAAGTTGACCCCAATGGCATGGTGCTTTATCAAAACCTCATTAGGCCCTGGGTCAGGAATAGTAATCTCTTCAAAAGAAAAACTATTATAAGGCCCTGGTTGATGTACTAGGTTGGCTTTGGTTATCACTCAACTTGAATTATAAATTAGAAATTATGAATTGTAGTAAATCTAATGCTTTAATGGCAATTGACAATAATTAAAACACTTCGTAAGCATGATTAGATGAGACTAACTGAAATGTAAAACTATCTCCGGGTTTCATTTGTGCCAATGAATCCTGGTCGTCGCTGATTACATTGGCAATGCGGGGATAGCCTCCGGTTGTTTGGGCGTCGGCCATTAACACAATCAATTGGCCTGAGTGGGTCACCTGAATGGTCCCCGGCACTACTCCCGATGAAATAATCTCCAAGGGTGTTTGGTAATTTGCCAGGGATGACTCCAGCCGGTACCCCATGCGATTGCTTTGGTTGGATATGGTGAATTTCCTGCTCAAAAGCTCCTTTATGACTGTTGTATTCAGGAGGTTATACTCAGGCCCAGCCAAAATCCTAATCACAGCAGATTTTAAGGGTTTTGGTAATTGTAAATCCATAGGAAAGTTCTGATCTCCGGAAACCACGGTAATTCTGGTGCCTTTCTTAATACAGCTATCCGGTGTAAGCTCCAATCCGTTTTGGGGTGAGGTGCTGCAACTTCCCAGCCACTGCTGTAACTTCCATGAGCCTGCAATCGCCAGGTAACCTCGACATCCTGATTGGACATTGCCTAAGGACAGACCATGGGTGCCCTTTATAGCTATGGCCTGGTTGAGCGGCAAATACTCTTGATCAAGTTTTGCATCGAATTGTGCACCGGTCAACGATAAATATCCCTGCCCTTGCAATTCTATTAATGGTCCTCTCAAGGTGAATTCAAGTACCGGATTAAATTCAGGATTACCGATCAATCTATTGGCCAGTGTGGCAGCGCCAATATCCATCGGACCGGCCTTGGGTACACCATATGGCCGATAGGGTTCACGACCCTGGTCCTGGATGGTGGTCTGTAGGCCTGGACTGATTATGGTTAAACGCAGTGACTTATCCATATATTGTATCCCAATTGAATACCTGATGCTGTATTTGTTGATGGAGTTTCTGATATTCCCTGCTGCTGATTTCTTTAAATGTTACCTGATCTCCCACCTGAAGTAAAAAGGGGCTGTCACTGGAACTATTGAAAATGGGCAAAGGGGTGTTACCAAGGATATTCCATCCCCCGGGTGATCCTGATGGGTATATCCCAGTTTGTTGACCAGCGATGCCGACCGATCGTTCTGGTACCTGTAGCCTTGGATTTCTCTTTCGAGGAAATTGCAATGCTTTGGGTAAAACTCCCAGATAGGGGAACCCCGGAAGGAAGCCCAGCATATAAACCCGGTAGGTTTCACTGGTGTGTAATTCGATTATTTCTTTTGGTGTTAAACCTGAAAACTTCGAGATCTCCGGCAGGTCGAGAGCATACGGTTCTTCGTAGCACACCGGCAAAGTGAGTGAACGGCTGGAAATGGTGGATTTGGCTGCCGGTTGCTTTAGCAAGGTTACGATGGTTGGCTTCAAATCGAGATAACTGACTTTCTTCGGATCAAAGCCGATTGTCACCGAGCAGTAGGCGGGAAGCGTAAAAGTTACGCCATCAACTGAAGCTTCTTCAACTTTAGCTGAAAGGTCCATCACCTGCGAATGAATGTCAGGATCAATTTTTTGCTCAAAGTTTACCAGCAGTGCTCGGTCACCAAGGGGCATTATTTCCGGACTCATAGGAAGCTTTTTTTCTCAATACCCGCCTCCATGAGTTTAGCATCGATGGCCTTGAGTATCTCAACTGCCGCCGGATTGTCACCGTGTATGCAAATACTCTGTGCCTGCACCCGAACCGTAGATCCATCATAAGCAACCACCTGCTGATTTAGCACGATGTCTAAAACCTGTTGGGCTGCTATTTCTGAGTTTGTGAGCACTGCTCCTTCAAGTGATCGGGAACGTAACCTGCCGTTTGATTCATAACTTCTGTCCGCAAACGCTTCAGCCACGAAAGGCATATTATTGGCATGACAAATATCCTGGAAAAGGCTGCCAGCCAGTCCCATAATCACCAGTCCACCATCAATCTCTTGAACGCTATTAATCAGTGTTTTTGAAATTTCCTCACTTTCAGCGGCCATATTGTATAGTGCTCCATGTGGCTTAACATACCCTACTGAAGCTCCAAAGCTTTCAGCCATCCCTTTGATAGCCGCTAATTGATATTTGACCGCTGCTTTTAGTTCTTCAGCAGGCAATTCCATTTTCCGTCTGCCGAACCCTCCCAGGTCCGGAAGGCCAGGATGCGCTCCAATCTGGACCCCATTCTCTATGGCAGCCTTGATGGTCCTTTCCATATGCAGAGGATCACCACCATGAAAACCGCAAGCCACATTGCAAGAGGTTATATAGGGGAAAATACCGTGGTCATTACCGATTTGGTAGTTACCAAAGCTTTCACCCATGTCGCAATTGATGTCGATAGTTTTCATTTGTTAAAAATAACCAATAACTACCAATAAGCTTCTAGTCCTCATTCCCCATGCACAACGCGCTCCGCCCAACGCGCCCCGCGCCGCGCCCCCTGCTCAGCTAAAACCCCACAACTCCTGCTATACTCTTGATCCCCAGGATGATGGTTACAATTATTACCAACAACCCTAAAATATTGGTCAGACGTTTGTTCACATAAGTACCCATGATCTTACTATCATTCATTATCCATAGTAAGAAAATAGCCAATACCGGCAACAGCAACCCATTGGCAAATTGGGCAAACATGATTACCAGAGTTGGCTTAAAACCTAAACTGGAAAAAACTATTCCTGTAAATAGTACCAAACACCAAACCAGCCGGAATTTTAGAGACCTAAGGGTTGAGTTCCAGCCGAGTATCTCAGAGGTGGCATAGGATGCGGCCAGGGGGGCAGTGATTGAGGAGGAGAGCCCTGCAGCAAAAAATCCACAAGCCATAAAAGTGGAGGACCATTTGCCTAGAATAGGGGAAAGTTGATGAGAAAGATCAGTAATATCGTTTATTTCCCGTGCCGATCCTTCAAATGCTACTGCAGAGGCAATCAAGATGGTCATGGTGATAATCCCACCGCCAATTACCGAGATAATTGTATCCAGTCTGGCCGTTGGTAAGCTTTCAGTGGTCCAACGACTTTTAACAGATGAAGCATGAAGAAATAGGTTGTAAGGCACCACGGTAGTGCCGATAAGGCTGACTATCAAAATTAAAGATCCCTTTGGAATGTTGGGTGTAAACAGCCCCTTTACAATTAGAACCAGATCCGGTTTTAACGACAGGGCTGACACCAAAAAAACCACTCCCATGACTCCGACCAGGGCTATCAACGAGCGCTCGATTAATTTGTATTTTCCGCTCCACAGCAAAAGAAAAGCAATAATCCCAATTAGCAGGATCCATGGGTTAATCATCCAAAATTGTGAGGAATAATTTAATCCAAGTACAGCTCCGGTAATATTACCTGTTTCATAAGCTGCGTTTCCGAATAGCACCGCACCAATGACTAAAGATGGGACCGCTAGTTTGGCTACCGGATGGGTGATTTTCTTCCGCAAGGCTTGTCCCAATCCATTTTGGGAAACCACACCCAAACGGGCCGCCATTTCCTGCAAGACCAGGGTAGCCAATACTGAAAACAACACCGCCCACAATAACGTAAAACCAAAACTGCTACCCGCAATTGTGGCAGTGGTAATAGTTCCCGGGCCTATGAACGCCGCAGCAACCATTGCTCCCGGACCAATGTTTCTAAGTTTTTCAAGCATTGCCTTTGCATAATCCCTAAGATATGAGGATAGCCTAGGGCCAATATGCGGTAGGCTTTTCCCGCCTCAATGATTAGCCAGCCCTGGTTGTTAAAAATCAGGTAGCAAGCGGCGGTCCACCGGGTATTTGGATGGGCTTACGATTCTTTTGGTACACAGCCCTTTTAGCAGTGAATTTGGCAGTCAGGTATTCACCTAAATGTACGGTGCCTTCCATGGTATCTCCATTTACCTTGCCCGAGTAGAGGTAGGTGATATTGTCTCCTGGAATACGGAACTGACTTCGAAATTTTACTTTATCACCTTCCACCATTCCTATTAAATCACGAATGGCAAATTCGCCATGATGGGTGCCTTGAATCCAGTTTCCTTCCTGTTCAAGGTAAAAACTTTGTTTGCTGGTACTGGTGAAAAAATGCATATCTACCTCCCAAGGCCCACTGATAGCAACATCCGCCGGTTTTAATTCTGAGGATAAAGACGGCCTTTTTTCAGAAAGCAATTTATGTAAACGATCTGCCACTATTTTTTCCTGACCGTCCTGCATTTGACTGGGAGTAATATTGACGGAAGCTTCATGGTCTTCGTCATTATCGCCAATAGCCAACCGAGGTGCTTTACGGGCGCAATCCTCGGCCACTTGATAGCCGGTAATATTTAACTCCTTAGGGTCCCAGCTAATGACCATTACCGGCGCCCTGTTATTTAAACCGGATGGCTGCTTAACCGCGGTCTCGACACCTTTTATTTTAGTCACTTTCTTGGAGATATGATCCAGTCTGCCCAGCCAGGTCTTCCATTCATTATCATGGTCCCGGGTGGTCCATGCTTCTACTGCAGCCACCATGCCTAACATTTCTTCCTTACCCACCTTGTTGTCTCGCCCTGGACCATGATGTGGTGAACTTGCCTGCCAGGTGGACATTAGTAAATTCTTATCACCCAATACCAATCCGGCACATTGAGGTCCGCATATGGCTTTACCCCCGCTGTAGGCGACCACTGTAGCGCCTCTTTTTAAATGCACCGGGGGAATGGTCAGGTTCTCCGCTGCGGCATCCACCAATACCGGAATGCCATGAGGTTTTGCTATTTCGGCAATTACTTCCAAAGAAAAAGGTTGTCCAGTCTCTGATGCAGGAGGGGTCATCAGATAGATCATGGCGGTTCGTGGGTTAATGGCCTTCTCCATTTCTTCAGGAGTATCCACAGTAACGATCTTTACTCCGATATTACGGACCGCATGATCATATGCGTTCCTCGAATGACTAGGTATGATCACCTCCGTTTTTTCAAATCCCGTTAAGTCAGGAATCCGAATTAATTTCTCAGGGTTCCCTCCGGTAACACAGGCCGCGGTGATGTGCTTCAAAGCACCGGCGCATCCCGAGGTAACGATACCCCATTCTGTTTTGGTTAATGCGGCCAATTTCTTGCCAATGCCTTCTGCCAATTCATCATATTGCACAAATTGACCAGAGGCAGCCTCCTGGGCCTTCAAGACCTCAGGCCGTTCGATTGAGCCTCCAATTATGGTAAAGGTTCCTCTACAATTGATCACGGGCTCCACTCCAAGAGACCGATAAACATCATCACCAGGATTCACAGGTGCAGATGCGCTGTTCCCAAATAGTTCATCCTGATACATGAGCCCACCTGCGAAAGGGACTATTGAAAGGCTTTTAACAATTTCTCTACGATTCATAATAATTGATTTTCTTGGACCAGGTCCGTTGGTTTTATTTAAAGTTTTTAGCTGCAATTCCGTTTAAGTCCCATACTATCTTACCTGCTCTTATGGTAATTTCTGCTTCCAGTCGTTTGTCCCCGTTAATTTTGTAGCCATCAGCATCGATGTATCCGAATTGACCTTCTCGAACCCTTAAAATAGCAATATCTGCCTCGGCTCCTTTGCTAAGATGTCCCAGGTCCTCTCTTTTGATCATCTGGGCGGGGCTCCAGGTAGCTTTGGAAATAACATCTTCTAAGGGCATACCCAAATTAAGGAATTTTGACATGATATTCAGCATGTCCTTCATGCCAGCATTCATACTGAACCTATGCAAATCAGTACCAAAAGAATCAGGATAAAAACCCTGTTCCAAAGCAGGAACTGCCAGGCTGTAATGGAAACTGCCTCCACCATGCCCAACATCAAAATACACACCTTTCCTACGTGCTTCCAATACGTATGGCTGAACAGACCCCTGGTCATCCAACAACCAATTACGATCATTTACTGCGCCATAGGTATGAGTGAAAATGTCTCCTTTTCGCATTTTATTCAGCACTTCTTCTAAAGGTAACTCCGGCAGGTGACACTCTAAGATCATAGGAACATTGGCCTCGGTACCCGCCGCTACCGCCCTGTCAAACGGGGTCCATTGATCACCCGTGTAATGCCCGATCTTGGTGCCTACTATTATATCCGGATATTCCCGGATGGCTTTCACAGTCATGGTCACATCCATATCATCCAATTTTTCCTCATCCGGAGCTCCGATCATACCGGCACCGGTAATGTTGAGGAATACCAGCACACGTGTTTTGGAGCGGTCAATTACCTCCTCTTTAAATTTGGGGAAGGACCGCCAGCCGGAAGTACCAGCATCGACCACGGTGGTGATACCGGCCTTTAAAGTAAAGTCATCAGGACTTACACTAGAGAATCCGCTGGCAAAAGTATTTTCTTTCTCGCCCACGAACACATGAGTGTGGATATCGATCAGACCAGGAGTAACTATCAGACCCTGAGCGTTTATTATGGTTTGGCCTTTAGTAGTTGGAATGTCTTTGGCCACTTTTTGGATTATCCCATCCCCAACTGCCACATCCACAATTTCATATATTTGATTTCTGGGATCAATCAGCCGTCCACCCTTAATGATCAAGTCATATTGTTGTGCCAGGGCTCCAATGTGGAACAACATTACCATAAGAGTATATCTCAAATAGACGGTCATCAGTATTTCAAAGGTTTGGTATTCCAGGAGGGAACAGAAATGCCATTGAGGTCCCACTTAATTTTTCCACCCATAATAGTCAGTTCTGCATTTATTTTCTTATCACTTTTCATTTTTCTTCCTCTGGAATCAATGTAGCCATAGTCTCCCTCAGAGACACTCAGCACTGCAATATCTGCTTCGGCACCTGGAGTCAGATTGCCCAGGTCAGGTCGTTGAATTACCTGCGCGGGTTTCCAGGTTGCGCGGCTTATGATGTTTTCCAGGGACATCCCCAGGCACAAGAATTTCGAAAGTAGATTGGTAAAATCCTTCAATCCGTCATTCATACTCCAATAGTGGAGGTCTGTGCTAATGACATCAGGTAAAAACCCCTGCTCTATAGATGGCACTGCCTGGTGCCATATAAAACTCCCTCCGCCATGACCTACATCAAATAAGATTCCGCGCTTTTGTGCTTCAAAAATAAAGGGCTTTACCTTTCCGTTTTCGTCCACTACAGTTTCCCTATTCTTAGTGTAGGAATAGGTATGGGTAAAGAGGTCCCCGGGTCGTAATGTTTCCAGGAATAATTTTTTAATCGACCGCATAGGGTTATGCTCTCCGAAATCAACCATTACCGGAACATTGGCGATGTTTCCGGCTTCCACCGCTCTTTCCTCAGGTATGAAGTCCTCGCCCCGGTAATGATGTGCCTTAACCCCAACAATAATCTCAGGATAAGTTTTTATCATAAAAGCAGTCAAAACGGCATCCATGTCATTGACATTCTGAGCTTCCAGACGGCCATACATGCCAGTACCTACGATGCTGATAAATGCCAGCACTCTGGTTTGCGCCTGATCGATGGTTTGGTGTTTAAATTTCCTGAAGGTCCTCCAGCCCGAAGAGCCAGCGTCCACTACGGTAGTGACTCCGGCTCGAAAAGTAAACCCATCGGGAGGCAGACTTCCCGGAGCATTGGCAATATAAGAGTCCATATCCGTACCCTGAAAAACATGAGCATGCATGTCAATGAGCCCTGGAGTAACATAAAGTCCGCTGACATCTACCACTTTTTTACTTTGATCTTCCGAAATATTAGGGGCAACACTATGGATTTTGCCATCTTTTATAGCTACATCCATGGTGGTGTTTATGCCATTTTTAGCATCAATAACATGCCCTCCTTTAAGTAACAGATCGATGTCCTGGGCTGATAAATAGCCAAAGGCCAATGCCATAGTCAGAACCAGTTGTGAAACCCGCATTGAAGTGTAAAGATTATGAAGATTGGTATTATTACGAACTTATAAGTTATGAAATAAATGAGAATGTCCAACGTCGAACATTCAATAAGTAATGTCCAACGTTCATTCGGTTCGTCATTCGACATTCGGCGCCTGCCAGCCGGGCAGGCTGGTTCGACATTTACCAGACTACGTCTGCTCCAAAAACACCCTCCTTATATTTGAAAGCGTATTGGCATACTCCTCTTTTACCTTCATAACATCCCAGTCAGGGTGTTCAAGGAAAGCCTTCCATGCCTGGTCCCTATGGTCCATATCCCTATAATTTAGCATGTACACCAATGAAGGTACATAAGGGCCTACTACCATGTTGCCAAAAAAGATGGGGTTGAGGTCAACTTTATAAAAGAGTTCCAGTTCTTCATCATTGAACATTTTGATTTTCCTTCTGACAGCATCCTCGTTTATACCTTCATAGATTCTCAGTTCGAATAGTGAGGCGCCTTCAATGGGAGTTTTCATATGTTTCATGCCATCGAAAGCGTATAGCAAGGATGAAGAGATTCTGTTATAGGTTTGTCCAGCGGCCATATAATTGGCTGACTGATCTAAATATTCCTGGTCGGAGCGGTGTGCGATTGCTCTCTGGTAGCTGTTGAAGTCCGGATAGGACGCCAGGGTCCAGAGTTTCGAAGGCTCAGATTGACCAACCTCTGTGAAGGACATAAAATGATTCGCTCCCATATTTTTAAGGAAAGATGATTCAACTTCTTTTAAGAAGGACATAAGCGCTGTCCGATTCCCTCCCCAGGCCATTTCATAGGTTCGTAACTCGTAAATCTCCGGCGAGTCATCAGCGCTTGTGGCTAAAGATTGAGCAGAGGCATAGGACCCCATTAACGAAGTAGCAGCTGCTGCCGCCACGAATTTTCTTCTTTTCATATTGTTATTTGTTTCAATTGATCATTATTATAGCATAATATAGATAAAAATCTACCTGATAATGAAATATACGGCAGATCAGCATAATGTTAAAGGTTGCCTAGGAAATCTTTATATTATATGAAACCCAGTGTACCGCCAGTGGTAGTCTTTCTAGTCCATTTTTGCCTTGTCTGGCTAATCAATAAATATCTTTATTTTGCCAAGTTCACTTTCATCGGACAACGAGCAGTTACTTTGATTCTGATTATTGCAGGCATTGCCATTGCTCTAATTGCAATTTATACTATGTATAAAGCTAAGACCACTATTGACCCTGTTGTTCCCAATCGGGCCTCCAGTTTGGTCAGTACTAGTATTTTTAGGATCTCGCGAAACCCCATGTATTTGGCCCTTTTATTGATCCTGATAGCATGGATTGTTTGGAAAGGAAGCCTGATGGCAATGTTCTTACCGGTAACCTTTGTGTGGTATATGACACACTTTCAGATAAGAGCCGAGGAGAAGGCCCTGGAAGGAAATTTCGGGGAGCAGTACCGGGAGTATAGATTGAAAGTAAGGCGCTGGATTTGAATTGTGCTAGTTTTTAACGCCATATTCGCTGGTTATTTCTTCTAGCACATCCTGGAAGGGCTTTGGGTCATTGAATATATTAGCAAGCACTAATGACCCTTGAACCTTCAACAGACCATCCAGGGCCAGCCGTTTGGCTTTTTTCTTTTTAAAGCCCATGTCCCTGCCGAGAATAGTAAAGGCTCTTATCCATTGTTTGCAATTCATTGCTATTTGTTCGCCATACAGGGCCAGCCCCGATTCCATTGATAGTGCTCGATAAAGACAATTACGAGCGCCTTCATTATAAAGAATCCGGATATTTCCCAGGGCCTTTTTCAACCTTTTTTTTGGTTTTACTTTGCTTTTGGCCAGTACTTTAAAAACATTTTGTTCCAAATACGCAGCATATGAATCCAATACAGATTTGGCCAGTTCTTCCTTTCCCCCAGGAAATCTATGATATAAACTGGCTTTCTTTAAGCCCCCGGCTAATGCCAATTCATTTAAGCTTGAGCCGTCATAACCTTTCGACCTTAAAACTACTAACATGCGTTCTATTAGTTGCTGGTCACTTACCTTTTGTGGTCTCATAATGTCTAATTTTAGAGGTTTGCATTAGCCAAGTTAAGAAATAACAGACCGTTAGGTAAATGAAGTGAATTTTTACTATCAAGTATCGTATTTTTTATTTTTATATCTTTCACAACAGGGCCTCCTGAAAAATTACGTACATGAAAAAGGAAATTACCGCGAATCTTGACATATTGTATAAAACGCCCCATCGATCGAATGCATCATACAGAATGCTTCGCCCCTGCTGATATTTATCCACACAGGATTCTATGAAGTCAGAGTCATTTAAGCTTGCCATTGCTGCCGCTTACCGAAGCGATTCCTGTGGAAATTCCGTATGTCTCTGACGTAGGGCATCGATGTTTGATTTTTGAGACGCATATTTCGGAAACATCGGCAAAATTAATATACGAACTAATAACCGGTTCTTTATTGGTTCAACAGTTATTGATCGGATTTCAAAAATGGAAATAAATCCCTAGATTGATGTGAGCAAAAATCTAACTAATGAATATCCACTTTGGAATTAGGGGCTCCTGGTTATTATGGTCTATTTTCCTGATTACAATTTCTACAGGCCACGCTCAGTTTCCTTCTCAACAGACTTTTGAGCGCTATGCGCAAACATCACTAGAGGAATTTATGGGACTGCTTAGCCTGGCAAACGATGCCCATTACCCAGAGGACATTGAGAAAAACGTAGCATGGTGTGAACGCCATTTCGCAGCCCGGGGCTTTAAACTTAAGCGCCTGAAAACTCCTGGAGCGCCGTTACTATTAGGTGAAAAAAGATCCAGCCAGCCCAATGCCCAAACGGTACTTATTTATCTGCAAATTGATGGTCAACCGGTGGACCCTTCCCATTGGGATCAACCCGATCCATATGGGGCAGTCTTAAAGAAGGAAAATGAAACGGGTGGTTGGGATGAGATCAACTGGCAGTTATTGTACCGGGAGATCGAACCGGACTGGCGCATATTTGCCCGGTCCGCGTCAGATGCCAAAGGCCCGGTTTCCATGTTCCTCACAGCAGTAGATTTAATGACAAATGAAAGCAAGCAGTCAGATTTCCACATGAAAGTGATTATGGATTTTGAGGAGGAACTGGGATCACCAAATTTGCCCGAAGCAGTGACTCGATACCGCGAGCAGCTAGCGGCGGACATGCTGATCATATTCGATGGGCCCAGACACATTACCAATCAGCCAACACTGACATTTGGGGCCAGGGGTATTACCGATATTACCTTGGAAGTTTTTGGACCTGTGAAGCCTCAGCACAGTGGCCATTACGGGAACTATGCTCCAAACCCAGCCATAAGATTGTCACAATTAATTGCTAGTATGAAAGACTCAGAGGGACGGGTAATCATTCCGGGTTTCTATGATGGGATTGAACTTAGCCAAAAGGTTAAAGAGGTTCTTAGGTCCGTACCCGATGACGAGGAATTCATAAAATACAGCTTGGGTATTGCAACCTCAGATGCAGTGGCTCCTTCCTATCAGGAATCCTTACAGTATCCTTCACTAAACGTCAAAGGTCTTTCATCTGGTTGGGTAGGAGATGAGGCACGTACCATTATTCCTTCCAGTGCGGTGGCAGAGATTGACATAAGACTGGTGTTGGAGTCTGATCCTGACCGATTGATCGGTTTAGTTTCCAATCATATTAAGGAGCAAGGTTATTACTTAATTGACCGACCTCCCAGTAAGGAGGAAAGGGCAAAGTATGGTAGGATTTGTCAGTTCAATGCAAATATCTCGTACCTGGCATTTCGTACAGATTTTGACTCAAAACTAGGTGTATGGCTGTCACAAGCTTTAATGCAAGCTTTCGGTAAGGAGCCAATCAGGCTGAGGACCTCAGGAGGCAGTATTCCTATATCCCCATTTGTAAATGAACTGCGTATTCCTGCGGTGACAGTACCAACAGTGAATAGAGATAATAATCAACATGGTCCCAACGAAAACATCAGACTGGGAAACTATATAGATGGCATCAAGACAATATACGCTATTCTTACAGAACCCTTGAATTTATGACCGCAGACCAGATCATAAATGCGTTGGATATGAAACCTTTGCCGGTGGAGGGAGGCTACTTTGCCGTGACCCACATCGCAGATGAACAGTTGGTGGCTGAGGCATTGCCCACCCGCTATAAATCTTCAAGAATGCTCAGCGGGGCCATCTACTACCTGGTAACGGTGGATCAGTTCTCAGCGCTACATAAGCTGCCCACCGATGAAATATACTATTACCATTACGGGGACCCACTGGAGATGCTCTTCCTTGGACCTGAAGGAAAGAGTGAACGGATAATTCTGGGCATGTACCTGGATTCTGGCCAACAACCACAGCATTTGGCACCGCGCTACTGGTGGCACGGATCCCGGCCATTACCTGGTCAGCCTCATGGATTTACTCTGGTAAGCACCTCTATGGCGCCCGCATATGATGAAACTGATCCGGTTTTTGGGGAGAGGGATAAGCTGGTTGCTCAGTACCCTGCTTTTGGGGATCTTATCATATCATTGACCCGTTTATAGCTTGTAGCTACAGACCATTTCAACTTGCAACTGTTTGTAGCCTCTGGCGACGAACCCTGTATTTACTTACAACTTGATGTTAGCTACTTTCTTTTAGTTCCGACGACTATTCCTGTTGACCAATCCAAAAATGTAACCATCAAATCGTTTCTCTGACTCAAATGATCCAGTAAACCATTCGCCTTTTCCTCATGCCCGTTGGGCCAATTGGGTTGTGGGTTCATGTCGTCGATTACATAGAATCCACCTTCTTTTAACAGGCTCAAAGTTTCCTCCAGCAATGAATACTTTCCAGGCCAGGCATCCGCAAAGATTAAATCAAATGGTTTGCCCAGGTATGACAATATCCACTTTTCACCATCTTCACATAACAATGACAATCGATGGTCCTGCCCAAAAAAAGACTTTGCGGTCTCAATCAGTTCAGGGTCATTATCAATTGAAATCAGTTTCGAATCAGCATTCATACCGTCCAACAGCCAGCACAACGAGGCTCCTATTCCAGTTCCTAGTTCCAGGAAGTTGGAGCCTGGTTTCGAGGCTACCAGTGACCTCAGCAATGATCCGGTATAGCTATCAGAAGCCATATCAAATCCTAATTCACCACATTTTTTTTGTATTTCCGGAAGAATAACAGGTTTAGTAATTAATGAATGATTCATACAATCAATTTCAATCTCAATTCAAAAAATCAAAGCTACGAAAAGCTGATAAAATACATGGCAGCTGTTTGAAGCCTCTGGCTCCAAACCACATACCAGTCTGGTCCAGCAGATTATAAACTTTTTTTGCGATTTCTCTTTTTATCCATAATTTGCCCTAATAATCAAAATCACACCCAATGAATTTAAAGCAAGTATTATTCGTTTTCCTGTCTTGGTTGATTTTGACAGGACCTCCGGGCATGGCCCAAAAACGAAAGCAATCCAATATCCAACAAGAAATTGACACTACCCTTTTCAGTGGACTAAAATGGCGCAACATCGGCCCATACAGGGGTGGACGCAGTGTGGCGGTGGAGGGTATCGCAGATCAACCACTGGTGTATTACATGGGATCCACTGGTGGTGGTATGTGGAAAACCACTGATGCAGGTAATACCTGGGATAACATTTCTGACGATGATTTTGTCTCCGGATCGGTGGGGGCTATAGGAATTAGTCTCTCCGATCCAAACGTGATCTACGTGGGTATGGGTGAGCATGCAGTAAGAGGTGTTATGACTTCCCATGGTGACGGGATGTACAAGTCTACTGATGGCGGAGACAGTTGGAAGCACATCGGTTTGCCGGACTCCCATCACATAAGTGATGTAATTGTGCACCCCCAAAACCCGGACAAGGTATATGTCAGCGTACAAGGACCTTTATATGAGCCAAGCCCAGAAAAGGGCATCTTTGGCACCAGTGATGGGGGCAAGTCCTGGCAAAATTTATTGCATGTTGATGCCAAAACTGGGGCGAGCAGTCTCTCCATGGACTCCTCCAATCCGCGTATCCTCTACGCTGCTATGTGGCAGCATCAACGATATCCATGGAAAATGGAGAGCGGAGGTCCTGGCTCTGGTATTCATAAATCAACGGATGGAGGCATTACCTGGACAAAGCTTGAAGAGGGATTGCCGGAGATGATGGGAAAGATCGGCGTATCTGTAAGCCCAGCTGATCCAAATCGGGTTTATGCGGTAGTTGAAGCTGAAGGGGAGCAGGGTGGCCTGTACCGATCTGATGACGGAGGAGAAAAATGGCAGCAGGTATGCAAGGATCGTATTATCATCGCCAGGGCCTGGTACTACATGGAGATCGAAGCGGACCCTCAGGATGCGAATACAGTATATGTTTTGAACTCACCACTACTGAGGTCGATTGACGGGGGTAAAACATTCAATATTGTGGATGTGCCCCATATCGATGTTCACGATCACTGGATTAACCCCAACGATAATCGGATTATGATTAATGCTAATGACGGAGGAGGGACTATCACTTTTAATGGAGGTAAGACCTGGTCTTCTCAGAAAAATCAGCCCACGGCACAGTTTTACAGGGTGGTTACCGATGACAGATTCCCATACTATGTTTACGGGGGTCAGCAGGACAATACTTCAATGGCCATAGCCAGCCGCACCAGCTTTATAGGGGTAGGGTGGAAGGATTGGTACCCGGTCGCAGGGGGTGAAAGCGCTTATTTGTCATTTGATCCCCAAGATCCGCAAGTAGTATATGGGACTCAAATTCAGGGATTGATAACCAGGTATGATGTGCCGCAGGAAAGGAACAAACCCATCCAGGTTTACCCGGAAATGGCACTGGGAATGATTCCCAGGGATATGAAATACCGATTCAACTGGAACCCGCCCCTGGTATGGCAACCGCAGGACCCTTCCACAATGTATTTCGGTGCCCAGAAGTTATTAAAAACTGACGACGGTGGAATGAGCTGGACTGAAATAAGCGGCGACCTTACCAGGAATCAACCTGAAAGGCAGGGACCTGGTGGAGGTCCGTTTACCAATGAAGCAGCTGGCGGGGAAAATTACAATACTATTATGTACATCGCACCCTCCCCGCACCAAAAGGGGACAATCTACGTGGGCAGTGATGATGGGCTGGTTTATCTTACCAGAGACGAGGGCCAGAACTGGATGCAAATAACTCCAGATGGACTTCCGGAGTCCATTATCAATTGCATTGAAATATCACCCCATGATCCTGCAACTGCTTACCTGGTGGCTATGCGCTACAAGTTTGGTGATTTGACACCCCTGATTTATAGAACTTCTGATTTTGGGAGCTCCTGGAGGGCCATTACCCAGGGCATAGCCGCTGACGACTTTGTGCGAGTGGTACG
Organism: uncultured Roseivirgaceae bacterium; assembly: GCA_964580205.1. Lineage (GTDB taxonomy): Bacteria > Bacteroidota > Bacteroidia > Cytophagales > Cyclobacteriaceae > SZUA-3. Next base: position 3,385 of record CAZOJZ010000180.1, on the reverse strand, counting down.
TGAGGACCCAAAAACTAAAGGATTATTGTATGCCGGTACTGAGCGGGGATTGTACATAAGCTTTAATGACGGAGTAAACTGGCATAGGTTGGATCTTAATCTTCCTCCTGTTCCCATTACAGATCTGACCATAAAGGACAACGATCTGGTGGCCTCCACCGCCGGGCGTGGGTTTTGGATATTGGATGACCTGAGTGCACTTCAACAATCAGTGGGGAAATTTGAAGGCACACTTACACTTTATCAGCCAAAACCAACTATACGCTACACATTCGGTGGATTTGGAGGCATCCGTTTCCCAAATTTTGGGAAGAACCCTCCCAATGGAGTAACCCTCGACTATTATTTAGCTGAAGAGCCGGACTCTGTGGGTTTAGCACTTGAAATATCAGATGATCAGGGCCAACTGCTTAGGACCTACACCAGCACAGGAGATGATACGGTCAAGCCACGCCCGGGAGTACCACCTCCAGCGCCGGTACTTCCCACGGAAATTGGATTGAACCGGTTTACCTGGGACTTGAGACAGGAAACATTCCCAGGTATAGATGATACTTTTATCACTGGAGATTTTCGGGGACATATGATAACCCCAGGTAACTACAAAGCCAGGTTAATGACTTCAGAAGATACCGTTTCTACATCCATTGAAGTACTACCAGACCCAAATTGGAACATCACTAAGGATGAGTTCAGGGCACAGCAAGAAATTCTAACAAAAATTGATGGCTATGTGATCGAGATCCATGAATTAATTAATAAAATGCGTAACGCCAAGGCTCAGCTGAAGCAATACCAGTCTAATTTGAAAGATAAAGAATTATATCAGGATTTAATGGTCCTTGGTGATACATTGATGGCCCGAATCAACCGGTGGGAACAAGAGTTACTGCAAACTAAAATGAAAACTCAACAGGATATGGTAAATTTCAGATCAAAATTGGGAGCGGAGTTCATGTTTTTAAAGGGGTATGTGGACAATCATGATCCCCGATTAACGGAGGGGGCGATCCAAAGGATGAAGGACCTGGAGAGCCAGTGGGTGGAACAGAAAGCTGCACTGGATAAGATCATTGATGAAGATCTAAATCGGTACAACAAGCTATATAGTGAGAAGGGTGTACCTGCAATAATGGTGGATTAGTTTACAAATAAATCCGTAGCTGAAAGCTAAGGATAACTGCTTGAGGAGGTATTGAACTGATTGTTGAGAATTTACAGTTTATTCGTTACTTTCGGTGCCCGTCAAAGATTAAGTCATGAAACACTATGTCCATTACCTTGTCTTGTTTATCTGGATACTGTCATCCTGCAACAATTCTGATCTCAACAAATCTATGAACGCCAAACAATTACCACCAGCTCCTGTTGCTGAAAAAATGGATTCTGTGTTGACCATCCATGGTGACTCCAGGATTGATCCTTATTTTTGGATGCGCCTCTCTGACGAACAGAAAACTTCCAATAACCCGGACCAACAAACACAACAAGTACTGGATTATCTCATTGCCGAAAATGAGTACAAGGAAAAAACGTTGGCACATACAAAAGAATTACAAGAAAAGCTCTATGATGAGATAATAGGTAGAATTAAACAGGATGATCAATCCGTTCCCTATTTAAAAAATGGATATTGGTACTATACCAGATATGAAGAAGACAAGGAATATCTGATATACTGCCGTAAAAAGGAATCACTGGAAAATGAAGAAGAGATCATGCTCAATGTCAACGAAATGGCAGAGGGGTACGAGTACTATGTAGCTACTTCCTTGAGAGTGAGCCCAGACAACAAAATCCTTGCATACGCGGAGGACACCCTAAGTAGAAGGATATACACCATTAAATTTAAAAACCTTGAAACTGGAGAGATGTTAAATGATGAGCTCATCAATGCTGAATCCGGCGGTGCCTGGGCGAATGACAATAACACCTTTTTTTATACTACCAAAGACGAAACCACCCTGCTATCAGAAAAGATTTGGAGGCATAAACTGGGCAATGAAAAGGACCACGATGAAATGGTATATGAGGAAAAGGACAACTCTTATTATACCGGTGTCTACAATTCAAAGTCCGATGATTATGTGATCATTTACAGCAGTAGTACGCTTACCAGTGATTATCATATTCTTCGAACGGACAATCCTGAAGGTGATTTCCAGCAATTCACCCCGCGTGAAACTCCCCACGAATATTCGATCGAACACTTTGAGGATAAATTTTACATGGTAACGAATTGGGAAGCTACTAATTTCAGGCTGATGGAGACTCCGGTGAATGCGACCGAAAAATCCAATTGGCAGGAAGTTATCCCCCATCGTAGACACACTTTGCTGAGTGACATTGTAGTTTTCAAAGAGTTCCTGGTAGTAGAGGAAAGGTCCAATGCCCTAACACAGCTGAGGATCATCAATCAGCAAACCAAAGAGGAACATTATCTTGACTTTGGAGAACCTGCTTACGTGGTGTATTCTTCTACGAATACTGAGTTCGATACAGAAGTCCTGCGATACGGATATTCTTCATTGACCACTCCTAATTCGATTTATGATTATAACATGATGACCAGTGAGAAGGAATTAAAAAAACAACAGGAAGTGGTTGGAGGTCACAATCCGGATGATTACCTGACCGAACGACTTTTTGCAGAAGCCCGTGATGGCACCCAGGTACCTATATCACTGGTCTTTAAAAAAGGAATGAATAAAGATGGTACAGCCCCTTTGATACTATACGGATATGGTTCGTATGGGGCATCAATGGATCCTTGGTTTAATTCATCCACATTGTCGTTGTTGGACCGGGGGTATACATGGGCCATCGCCCATATCCGTGGAGGACAGGAAATTGGCCGGCAATGGTACGAAGAAGGTAAATTGCTTAAAAAGAAGAATACTTTCTATGACTTCATCGATTGTGCATTATACCTGTTCAACGAAAAGTATACTTCTGCCGATCATCTATATGCCTATGGCGGCAGTGCCGGTGGGCTGCTTATGGGAGCAGTAGTCAACATGGCTCCGGAGACATTCAATGGCATTATTGCCGCTGTACCATTTGTAGATGTGGTGTCCACCATGCTGGATGAAAGCATCCCGCTTACTTCAAACGAATTCGATGAATGGGGGAATCCTAAGACATTGGAGTATTATGAATATATGCTTTCCTACTCTCCCTATGATCAGGTAAAAGCACAGGATTATCCGAACATGCTTGTAACTACAGGATTGTTTGATTCGCAGGTCCAATACTGGGAACCGGCCAAATGGGTGGCCAAACTCAGAGAAATGAAGACAGACAACAACCTGTTGCTGCTTGATACGGATATGGAAACAGGGCATGGTGGCTCTTCGGGGAGATTCAAAAGGTACAAGAGGACGGC
>CAZOJZ010000179.1:0-26386 GCA_964580205.1 uncultured Roseivirgaceae bacterium | reverse complement strand
TTCAGTGATAAATGGATTTCTGAATTTGAAGTGATATTCCAACGATCACGAAGCACCCAAACTGATGATCTTAAATTAAGTGACCGTATTTTTCGATTCAAATTGATTTATGATGGATGGATTTTTGGCGAATGATTTTTTGAGAAATGATGATTATACAGATACTTCTTTCTTAGCACCCTGCCCCTCAGCGTCCTTCGACATTCCGTGTTCTTTATTCGATGTTAGCGTTCCTAACCTTCCCCTGTTCTCACGAAATGAGCTTATCCACCTGGATTTGCTTGTCATACAGTTCTCGATAAACACCGCCTTTAGCAAAAAGTTCCTCCTCATTCCCCTGCTCAATGATGCAACCGCCATCCAGAACCAGAATATGATCTGCTAGTTTGGCGCTGCTTACCCGATGAGAGATGATCACCGTAGTACAGTCTTTCATTATGCGTTGCAGGTTAGTTAGTATGGTGTCTTCTGTCTTGGTATCGACAGCAGAAAGGCTATCATCAAGTATCAGGATCCGAGGTTTACGTACAATGGCTCTGGCAATTGACACACGCTGTTTCTGACCACCTGACAAGGTTATTCCGCGTTCCCCCAGAGTAGTTTCAAAGCCATTGGGAAAAAGTTTGATATTGTCGTATAGATCTGAATCCCTGGCAGCTTGAATTATTTGATCCTGGCTCAATTTACCGTTGCCAAACCCGATATTGTTTTTGATACTGTCAGAAAACAGGAAAACGTCCTGCGGGACATATCCAATGGCTTGCCGGAGATGAGCCAGGTTGTAATTTTTTATATCATGTCCATCAATTTTTACCATACCAGATGTGACGTCATATAACCGGCAAATAACATTGGAAATAGTGCTCTTACCAGATCCGGTAGTCCCAATGATTGCTATTGACTGTCCTGGTGCCACCTTAAACGAAACATTCTTAAGCGCTTCAATCCCTGAGTCCGGATAGGTAAAGCTGACATTGTCAAATATTATTTCTCCGTTGATTTTTTCCTTCAACTCCTGAATTGAAACAATATCCGTTTTTACATTAAGGAACTCATTAATTCTCTTTTGAGAGGCCGCCGCCCTTTGTATGAGACTGGTCACCCATCCCAGCGATGCAACAGGCCAGGTGAGCATGTTTACGTAAATAATGAATTCTGCAATGTTGCCAATAGTCAGTGAACCATCGATGACCTGGGAACCCCCAACGAAAACAGTTAACAGAACGCTTAACCCTATCAGACCCATCATTAACGGGAAAAACAAAGCATTTACAAATGTTAACGTCAGCGATTTATCACGGTACACCAGGCTTTCCCGGGTAAACTTAAGCTCTGAGTCCTGCTCCCGAACAAATGATTTCAAAACTCTGATACCGGAAAAAGCTTCCTGAACAAAGGTGCTCATTGAAGACAGGCTTTGTTGTATTTCCTCAGATCGTTTATTCATGATATTGCTTACTAAATAGATGCTGATAGACAACACCGGCAGCGGAAGTAAAGAGTAGAGGGTAAGTTTTGGATTGACTATGATCATATAGGAGATCACGATGATGAACAGGGTTATTAGATTGATCCCATACATTATAGCTGGGCCCAAATACATCCTGACACGACTAACGTCTTCTGAGATCCTTGCCATAAGATCGCCGGTATTGTTTTGCCGGTAAAAGCTTAAAGGCAAGGTTTGGTAGTGCTGGTATATCTCATTTTTCAGATCGTATTCAATCAACCTGGACATGACGATGATCGTTTGTCGAACAAAGAATAAAAAAATACCTCGTAACACTGCCATTGCCACTATCAGCAATCCGGCGATCAATATGGATTTGGCAAATATGCCGTACAGGTTCTTCTGTAATTCAGTACTATCAAATAATCGGTACAGGTCAATATTCTCATTGACCAAATTGATCACGTGCCTGACTAACTGAGCTGGGATAATGGCAACAACATTGGTAATGATTATGAAGACCGTTCCAAGCAGCAAATAATGCTTGTACTTTAGCAGATATTTATTTAGATATTGAAGTTCTTTCATATCTTAAAATAGAAACGGGCAAGTAAAGTTTTTGTTGGAAAACCACCAACGGTAAACTTACACAAGATTATGATCAGGGTATTTAACCACTTTGAATTAATCCTCAAAAAGGGGTACTTTTGCTCAGTATTACCGTCCATTAGCTACATTTTTTAAGGAATGCTAAACCGCAGAAATTTGCGTATCAAAGCAATGCAAACGTTATTTGCATTTCAACAGCTCCGAACTTCTAATAGACAGATTTCTTGGGAAAGACTTGAAGAAGCCTCAAAGGATCTACCAGGGACGGCTCCTGACCAGGTTGCAAATTTGGAACAACTCTTTAAGCAACAGCTGATTGAACCTGGCAACCTTCCTAAAGAGTTTACTGAAGAGCAAAAGGCTGGTATAGAAGCTGAACTGTCCACTTATTACCGTCAAATTTCTAAAGACCTGAAATTTCTACGTTCACAGATGTTGTTGGAGGTGGAGGACGTCCACAAACTATTCTTGTGGGTATTGGCTTTGTTTTTAGCATTGGCCGACTTCGAGGGTATGTTACTTGCTAAGTCATTACTGCAAGGAAGACAAAAAGTATATTTGAAAGACATGCGCTCAATTGAAGTGCTTCAAAAATCTTTGGCTGACACTCAATTGCCATCGTGGGATGTAAATAAGGACCGGGTTTCACAGTGGTACAAAGAGATAAAGAACCATCAGGGATTAACTGAGGAGTTTGGTAATGAAGCTAGCGGGCTGGATGATGAGGTAAAGAAATTGCGGTACATATTTAAATCCATTTTATGGAAAAGTGAATCTTTCCAAAACTTTTTTGAAGAGTACGATCGCGGGTGGATCGAAAACAAGGATATTATCAAAAGTTTGGTTAACAAGACGCTTAAATCCATTACTGATGAAGGCGTAGTGTTGGCACCTCTTTCCTATCAATGGGAGGACGACAAACAATTTTTCGCGGATATATTCGATACTACTATTAAACATGAGTCTTGGTCAGAGAAACTGATAGCTGATAGTAGTAAAAACTGGAAAACGGATCGTATAGCACAGGTTGACATGATCCTACTCAAAATGGCTTTAAGTGAGATGATAAATTTCCCTAGTATCCCTGTTAAAGTTACAATTAATGAATATATTGAAATGTCGAAAAAGTATAGCACACCCAAAAGTAAGAAGTTCATTAATGGCTTACTGGACGTTCTGGCCAACGATCTGATGGCAAGCGGAACTATTAAAAAAAGTGGCAGGGGGTTGATAGATAATAAATAACCATAACCATGAGTAAAACGACAGATAATTTATTGTGTTTTTTAGCCGGCGCCGCCGCAGGTGCCATCCTGGGAATCCTGTACGCTCCGGATAAGGGAACCAATACCAGGGAAAAACTCGCATTTAGATTGGAAAAGTATAAACTAAAGCTGGAAGAACTACTCGAAGAAATTATGGAGGGACAGACCGAGCCAATTTTGAGCAATGCACGTACAGAGGGCGAGAAAGTAATTCAGGACGCCAAGGAAAAAGCTGAGAAACTCCTGGAAGATGTGGACGAGCTGATTGGCCAAATCAAAGAAAAGAAATAACCCAATGCAAAAGGAGGTTACTTTAATTACCGGGGATGGTATTGGTCCGGAAATTACCATTTCCGTAAAAGAAATTTTCACTGCTGTTGGGGTTCCCATTCTCTGGGAAGAGGTCAATGCCGGTATTGATAGTCTGAATAGCGGTGATGAATTAATACCGCAGTCATTAATTGATTCCGTAAACAAAAATAAAGTTGCTTTAAAAGGGCCAATAACCACTCCAATTGGTAAAGGGTTTAAAAGCGTAAACGTCCAGCTTCGGCACATGTTCGATCTATATCAAAACATCCGGCCTTGCAAGTCCACGCCGGGAGTTAATTCAAAGTTTGATAATGTTGATACGGTGCTGTTCCGGGAAAATACCGAAGGATTGTATGCCGGATTGGAGTTGTACGATGAGCGCCTGGAGATGGCTGATTCGATAGCCAGAGTAACCAAAAAAGGATCGCTGCGTATTGTCCGGGCAGCATTTGAATATGCCCGTAATTTTAGCAGAAAAAAAGTCACTATTGTGCATAAAGCTAACATCCTCAAACGGATAGGAAAAATTTTTCTTGATGCCGGTGAAGAAGTTGCCAAGGATTATCCGGAAATTGAGGTCAATGACCGTATAATTGACAATATGTGCATGCAATTGGTTATTAGACCTGAAGATTATGACGTGATAGTGACTACCAACTTGTTTGGAGATATTCTTTCTGATCTGTGTGCTGGGTTGGTGGGCGGCCTGGGTATGGTTGCGGGTGCCAATATTGGTGATGAAGTGGCAATTTTCGAGGCGGTGCATGGGTCTGCACCCGATATAGCAGGTCAGGACAAAGCCAACCCAACGGCGATAATTAGATCATCGATTCTTATGCTGAAACACTTAAAATTGAATAGTTTTGCAGAGGCTATTGATTTATCGTTGAATAAAACATTAGCAGACCCCCAGCTTTGTACTGCTGATTTGGGTGGATCTTCCAGTACCAGTCAGTTTACAAAATCGGTAATTGGTAATTTGAATTAAGGAATAAAATTAATGTTGTTATGAATACTATTAAACTAAACCTTGTTATAGTAATGATATTACTCACTGCTGTAAGCTGTGATAATGTTTTGGAATCCAGGGTTTCGGAATTGGAACGTCGGGTTGCTAAACTCGAAAATGGCGGGGCCACCGCAACCACCACACTTAATACCACACCAACCACTACTACCATTCCAGCTGGGCCTGAGGTTAAACCTGAAGGCCCCCTGCCCGAATTTGATTTCTCTTCGGAAACTTTTGATTTTGGAGCCATTTCGGAAGGTGAGGTAGTGGAACATACATTTTCCTTTACCAATACTGGGGAAGCTCCGCTCATCATTCAAAGTGCCTCGGCGTCCTGTGGCTGCACTGTGCCATCATATTCTAAAGATCCAGTGCCGGCTGGAGGTAAAGGTGAAATTGCCGTCAGGTTTAATAGTAAAGGGAAAAAAGGAAATCAAGCACCTACAATTACCATAACTGCAAATACTTACCCCAAGGTGTTAAAATTAAGGCTGAAGGGTACTGTGAATACCGCTGGGTAGTTGTCAAAGGTTGAATTAATATAACATTATGTTTGAAATTATATTATTACAGGCCGGTGGAGGAGCAGGCACTATGAACTTGATCTTTATTGGGGGAATACTTTTGGTATTCTATTTCTTTATGATCCGTCCTCAACAAAAGAAACAAAAAGATCAGAAAAAGTTTATCGGTGATATAAAGAAAGGAGACAAAATAGTAACCTTGGGAGGAATACACGGGAAGGTGACGGCTATTGACGACAGTACCATTACACTTGAGGTAGATCGTGGCGCTAGAATTAAAATGGATAAATCGTCTATTTCACTGGAAGCCAGTAAACAATACAAGAAGGAGTGATCCCCGCTCCCCTTGAGGTAAATAATGAAATCGATCCAACGATTATGGCGTAAATCAGGAAAAGTCAATCACCACAGATGGAAAGTAATTTCAATGTGTATTTTGGCGGCTACTACTTTCTGGTTTTTTAACGCCCTAAACAAGTCGGATTATACCACCACCATTAATTTCCCGATTGAGCTGATTTATCCAAAGAAGGACAGTTTAATGGTAGTGGGTGAATTGCCTAAAGCCTTAAGAATAAATGTTACCGGTGGTGGGTGGAACCTGATTCGGAAGTCATTTGGTATTGGCACCAATCCGCTGTTAGTAAGAATTAATGCCCCTGTAGACACCAGATATTTGCTGGGTAATAGCTTGGTACCCTTGATCAATGATCAAATCACCACCTTCAGGTTGAACAGCGTCATCACAGACACTCTTCATTTCCATATCGAAAAAAAGCTTCAACGCACCATAAAGTTAGTGCTAGAGGACTTCAATCCAAAGGTGAACCACGTAGTAGTTGATATCCGGGTTGACCCGGATACCATAGTTGTTACAGGTCCTGAATCATATGTAAATAACCTGGCAGATTCGATGATCGTGGAAGTTGCGAGGAAGAATATTACTGGAGGTTATGACGAAGTCATTGATATCAAGTTTGAACTAGAACAAATACGCTCAAATCCAACTCAGGTATCTGTCAGCTTTAAGGTAGATCCTTTGATCGACCAGGAGTACTTTGCTCAGGTAACCACCAGGAATTTCCCAATGGGCTATACCCTTGATATGAATTCTACTGGTTATGTGGTAAAATACCAGGTAGCATCAAGTTATCAGGATTCTATCGGGACACATTCTATTGAGGTTTATGCAGATTTTGCCGAAATGAAGCCCGATTCAACAATAGAATTAAAGGCCCAAACAAACAACCGGTTGATTATGGAGCTTAAGGTGGATTCGACGTTTCTACCGGTAATCAAAGAAAGGTAAATTAATGCAGGTAGGAATCACAGGAGGCATTGGAGCAGGAAAATCCATTGTTTGCAAAATATTTAACACTTTGGGTATTCCGGTTTACCATGCCGATAGCAGAGCCAAACAATTGATGGAGGAATCCACCAGCCTACAGAAACAAATAAAGATCGCATTTGGAAAGAATAGCTTCCATCAAACCGGAAAACTGAACAGGCGGTATCTGGCTGAGCTGGTGTTTTCTGACTCAGCAAAAGTACTGGAGCTAAATAAGTTGGTTCACCCAGAAGTAGCCAAAGACTATACTAAATGGGTCGATAATCACGAAAATAAATTTCCGTACATCCTAAAGGAGGCAGCGCTGCTGATTGAATCTGGTTCATACAAGCAACTGGATTATCTGGTGACTGTTCTGGCGCCAGTGGAGCTGAGGATTACCAGGGTACTGGCTCGCGACACCCATCGGGAACGCAGACAGGTTGAACTGATTATTTCAAGGCAATTATCAGATGAGCAAAGGATAAACGAATCAGATATGGTATTGTACAATGATGAGAAGCAACCTTTAATTCCACAAGTACTTGACTTGCATGAACGATTACTTGGCCAGTAAGTTAGCTGGAAGTTGAATCTGGTCTGAGTAGAACTTCATTCTGGTATGAAAGACCGGGAGTAATTCAACACGTTCAATCATGTCCCTCTTATGATTGTAAAAAACCTCCACATAAAAATTATTGAGCAGGTACAAATTAATTTTATAACCATAGTACCTGATGGCCACAATAAAGTTCCCGTTTTGAAATAGTAAACTTATCTTCTCTTTAAGAGATAGGGCGTTAAAATCTTTATGTGTAATGCGATCCATGTCCTAAACAAGAATACATATTTTTTCAGCCAATAAAAAGCGAATGTAAGGTATTCGGGCCAGATCTTTTTGCTGAATTTAAGCTAGCAGTTATGAGGCAGGACTCATAGAGACCATTGAAAAAGTAAGATTGCATTTGAATAAGCTGTCTAAACGATAAGGCCGAAAAAATAAACAGCTCACCAATCAGGGGTTTATTCGGCAAGAGATGGGTGGCATTTGGGTGGAAGATGGGGTTCGAACCCACGACCTCTGGTGCCACAAACCAGCGCTCTAACCAACTGAGCTACAACCACCATGAATTATAGGAATGCAAAATTAGGTGTTTGATCCCATTTTGCAAAGTTAATCTGGATATTTTAACCCGGATTTAACCATCAAATTGCAATCGCTGGCCTTTAACGGTATAATCAAATGTTCCGTTTTTGTAGACTAATTCTCCTGATACCAGGGTGTGGGTGATCTGTGAATGAAAGGTGGTCCCTTCGAATGGTGACCATCCGCATTTTGCAATTATATTTTCTTTTTTCACTACCCAGGATTTGTTCAGATCTACCAGCACCAGGTCGGCAAAATAGCCCTCTCTTAAGTATCCACGATGCCTGATGGCAAAAATATCAGCTGGATTATGGCACATTTTCTGTACTACCATTTCAAGGGAGATCTTACCTCGCCGGTAGAACTCAAGCATGGCCACCAGACTGTGTTGAATAAGAGGACCTCCAGAGGGTGAAGAGAGGTAAAAGTTGCTTTTTTCTTGCCAGGTATGAGGTGCATGGTCCGTAGCAATAACGTCAATACGGCCATCAAGTACTGCCTCCCAAATAGCCTCCCGATCTTCCCCTGATTTTATTGCGGGGTTCCATTTAATGGCGCTTCCTTTAGATTGGTAGTCTTGGTCGGTAAACCATAAATGATGGATACAGGCTTCGGCTGTGATCCGTTTACTCTTTAATGGTTTGGTTGACTCAAAAAGAAATGTTTCCTTTCCTGTTGAGATGTGTAGGATATGCAGACGGGTATCAAATTTTTTGGCCAGCGCTACGGCTTTTGAAGAACTCAAGTAACAGGCTTCTGTGGATCGTATTTCTGGATGGCATGCAAACGGTATCGCCTGACCGTATTTTGACACAAAATAATCCAAGTTTGACTTAATGGTTTCTTCGTCTTCACAGTGTGTGGCGATGAGGAGATGAGCTTCCGAGAATAGTGCTTGAAGGGTTTTCTCATCATCAACCAGCATTTTTCCGGTGCTGGATCCCATAAATACTTTAATACCACAAACTGTTGCAGGGTCTGTTCTTAGTACTTCATCCAGGTTATCATTTGAGGCGCCCATGAAGAAGGAGTAATTTGCCAGGGAATTACTGGCTGCAATTTCAAATTTTTCCTGTAATAGGGACTGCGTAAGTGTTGGCGGTTTGGTATTGGGCATTTCCATATAGCTGGTAATACCACCGGCGACTGCGGCTTTGGATTCTGAAGCAATATTGCCCTTATGGGTAAGCCCGGGCTCACGGAAATGTACTTGGTCATCAATGCAACCTGGTAGGAGAAATTGCTCCCGGGCATCGATGACCAGGTTCCCAGGATCGCTTAAATCTCTTCCTATTTTGTAAATACGCTGCCCCTTAACCAGTACATCAGCATGGAAAATGTGCCCTTCGTTAACCAGGGAAGCGTTCTTGATCAGGATAGAGGCCATCTGTACAATTATACGATATTTGGATATAATATTTTAGTTTTGAGTAACCGCCGAATGATTGATATGGATATTACTGGATTTCAAGATTTCAATTTAAATAAACAGCTGCAACAAGCAGCAGAGGATGCCGGTTATCGACAACCTACTCCTATTCAGAAAAAGGTGATTCCGCTGATATCTGCAGGACACGACGTAATGGGCATCGCACAAACCGGAACCGGAAAGACAGCTGCCTTTGTATTGCCATTGTTGATGAAGGTTAAGTATGCCCAGGGTGACAGGCCCAGGGCGCTTATTATTGCTCCAACCAGAGAGTTGACTGCTCAGCTGCACCAGGAAGTTGTGAAACTCAGTAAATATACGGACTTAAGGTCTGTAGCCATTTTTGGTGGGATTGGTCCGAAATCGCAGATTGAAGCGCTTGAGCAGGGGATTGATATATTGGTATCGACCCCGGGCAGATTTATTGATTTGTATCGCAGGGGAGTTATACAGGTCCAGGACTTAAACACGTTGGTTCTGGATGAGGCAGATAAAATAATGGACATGGGTTTTATGCCTCAAATCAGGAAGATTCTGGAAGTTATACCTGTCAAGAGACAAAATCTGTTGTTTTCCGCTACTATGCCTCCCAATGTGATCAAGTTGTCTGAGGAATTTCTGGAATACCCTCTGGTCATTGAAACTACCCCTTCCGCAACCACCGCAGAAACCGTAAGCCAATATTGCTACCGGCTACCCAATTTTATAACTAAGATTCACCTATTAGAGTATCTACTGAGAGATTCCGAGCGTTTCAATAAGGTGATTGTCTTCGTGAAAACTAAAAAAGTGGCTGACAATATTTATAAATACCTGATGCGTTCGACCACAGGTGAGATCAGAGTGATTCATAGTAACAAGGGTCAGAATACCCGAATGAATAGCCTGGAATCATTCAAGAAGGACACGGTACGTGTTTTGGTTAGTACTGACGTCTCAGCCAGGGGCATTGATGTCACCATGGTAAGTCACGTAATTAATTTTGAAGTTCCTGTGGTATACGAGGATTATGTGCATCGGATTGGTCGGACCGGCCGGGCAGCAAATACCGGAGTAGGTATCACCTTTTATCACCCGGCAGAGCAGTACCATTTAAAGAAAATCGAAAAATTGATTAAGGAAAAAATTGAAGAACGATCCATTCCTGCCGAGGTTGATATTGAAGAAACTAGCTTTGAAGAGTTGCAGATAATGAGACGCGCCATAGATCGTCAAAGGCAACTTGAGGACCCTAACTACCAGGGAGCCTTTCACAAAAAGAAAAGTAAAAGAACCAAGTATAAACCTTCTAAGAGGAAGCGTCACAAAGGCCGCTCTTAATAGACACGCAGATTCGTAAAATCTAAATAATATATTTCTACACGTTCCACAATTAGAGTAGCTTTATACTTAATATCTTTTATATTTGTGTATAGAAAGATGGAGAATATCTTTCTTTCCATAGCTGGTTGAGAAGATCTTGGGGGCAAGTATTCTGTACTTCCCTCAAGATTCTTTTTTTTGGCCTATTGGTTCATTCGAATCCTCTCCTCTCTGTTAGCCAGCTCCCAGGTGCAATGAAAAATAAGATCGGTTCGTTTTTTCAACAGATCGAATCGGATTTTTTCTACTGTATCCGTTGATTGGTGGTAATCTGCATGGGTGCCGTTAAAATAAAATATAATAGGGATATTATACCTGGCAAAATTGTAATGATCAGACCGGTAGTAGAACCGGTTGGGATCATCTGGGGAATTGTATTTGTAGTCCAATTCCATATGCGTATATAATTGATTCATCTGTTCATTAATCATATGCAGATCCATAGAAAGTCGGTCCGAGCCAATTATATAAATATATTGGTCCTGGTCTTCATGTAGAGGGTCCACCCGGCCAATCATGTCAATGTTTAAATTGGCTACAGTCTTATCCAGCGGCCAGACGGGGTTTTTTGAGTAGAAATCCGATCCAAGAAGTCCTTTTTCCTCACCGGTAAAAGTCAAAAACAATAAACTCCTTCTGGGTCCATGTCCATTGGACTTAGCAATAGTAAAAGCCTGGGCCATTTCCATAAGCGCGGAGGTTCCGGAACCGTCGTCATCAGCTCCATTGAATATTTGGTCACCCTTTTTGCCCACGTGGTCGTAGTGCGCAGTGATTACCACCAACTCTTCTTTTTTGTCACTTCCTTCAATAAAGCCCAAAACATTTTCAGTTTCGAATTGTTCTGAAATTTTCTCAATTTTTATATTTATTGATGACGATTTGATCTTTCTAAGCGGATTCTTAGAAGTCTGTCTGGATTTCTTCAAAACGTTTTTTAACTTCAGCAAGTCCACATCTAACAATTCCGCCAGTAACTCGGTGCTGCCCAGGAATAAAATGTTCTTACCTGGTTGCTCTTTTTGAGTGGTAATAGACGTTGACTCGAAAAACCGGGCATTTTTGTCCAAATAGTTTTCGAATTCAGATTTATCATCTGTGTTCAATACAAAGAATGCGATAGCTCCATTTTCTCTGGCAACTTTTATTTTAAGCTGCCGTTCATTTTGAGTTTTAGCGATAAAGGCTACCATGCCATCTACTACGTCCAGGCCCTGATAATCTTTTTCTTCTCCATCGCCCACAAAATGTAACGACATTTCGTTGGGTGGTGAAGCTTTAGCATTTCCAAGATAGAGGAGGTCTTTCAGATGCATATATTTATTACCATTTGATTCTATATAGATTTCCTTATGAAAGTTTCGGTACAGCAGGAATTTTTGCAGGTAAAGACTATCAGAACCTTCTATTACGATTGGACGAAGTCTGTTGTCCCGAAAGTGTTCTCTGATAAAGGCTGCGGCCATTTTTTGTCCTCGGCTGCCGGTCTCTCTGCCTTCAAGTGCATCGGAAGCCAGTATGCTCAGGTAATTTTGCAAATCAGCTTCACTGATAGTTTTAGCATATTGCTCAGCTACTAAATTTGGTTCCAGTGGCAATTGGACAGCAATGTCCAACTGTGGATAAACGGTTAGATTGCAGAAAATAATCAAGCAACCAATTGATATTAAATGTTGCATATGCGCCAACTTTCCTAACTAAGATAGTAACAATCTATGGTGGATCTCAAAGGAAATTTGATAAGCGGCTTGAGACCACAAAAAATACCAGGCTAAGTCAAAAAATGGCAATTAAATTTTACATTTGTAAAGCTTATTTGGGTCGTTAACCCGCACAAGATATGAGTCTAAAGATTAATGAAAATCATCAATTCTACCATCGCCACAATGGACCTGGGGAGGATGAAGTTAAAGAAATGCTTCAGATAATAGAGGCCTCAGATTTGGATCAGCTGGTAGAACAAACTATACCTATGGAAATACGGCTGGACCAGGACCTAAACCTTCCGACCGCACAGACTGAATACGACTTCCTGGCATCTTTCTCTAAATTGATGAAAAAGAATAAAGTGTTTAAATCCTACATAGGGTTGGGATACTACAATTGCAATTTGCCTTTGGTAATTCAGCGCAATATTTTGGAGAACCCCGGCTGGTACACTGCATATACTCCCTATCAGGCTGAAATTGCCCAGGGTCGTTTAGAAGCTTTGATAAACTTTCAGACAATGGTTTCAGACCTGACAGGTATGGAAATTGCGAACTCTTCATTACTTGATGAAGGAACAGCGGTGGCTGAAGGGATGCGTATGTTATTTAACCTCCGTAAAGGTGACAAAAAAAGGACCACAAGGTTTTTTGTACATGAAAAAGCATTCCCACATACCATTGAGATTCTTCAAACCAGGTCCCGTCCTCTGGGGATTGAATTGGTGATAGGCCAACTTTCAGATTTTGAAGTGGACCCATCAGAATATTTTGGAATTTTAATTCAATACCCTGATTTGGAGGGAGGGTTTGAGGACCACCAAGAGATTATTGCGGAAGCTCACAGGAACGGAGTGTTATCAGTTGTGGCAGCTGATCTTTTGAGTCTTACCTTACTAAAGGCGCCTGGAGAAATGGGAGCAGACGTGGTAGCAGGTACCACCCAAAGGTTTGGAGTGCCCATGGGTTACGGGGGCCCTCATGCAGCTTACTTTGCTACCAGAGAAAAGTATAAAAGACAGCTTCCCGGGCGCATTATTGGAGTATCCGTAGATAAGGAAGGTAATAAAGCATACCGTATGGCTTTACAAACCCGTGAACAACACATTCGTAGAGAAAAGGCCACCTCTAATATTTGTACTTCGCAGGTTTTATTAGCAGTTATTGCCGGGATGTACGCGGTATACCATGGGGCAGAGGGTCTTAAAAAGATAGCCTCCAAAATAAATGGATTGACCACTGTTCTTGCAAGGGGACTTGGTCAACTTGGATTCAATATCTTCAACCCCAACTATTTCGATACTGTAACTATTCAAATGCCCAATAGCGCTCAATTGGAAAGCATAAAGGTGCTGGCATTACTAAACGAATGTAATTTCAGGTATGATGGCAATAATTCCATTGGGATTTCACTTGACGAGACCACCAAGCTTGGGGATGTAGAGCAGATACTCAATATTTTTGCTAAGCCTACTCAACAGGAGCATAGAATACATATACAAGAACTGTCACAGGATCTTGACTTTCAATGGCCGGACCATTTGACCAGAGAAAGTGATTATTTAACCCATCCTGTTTTTAAGAGTAAACAGACGGAGCATCAAATGTTGCGATACCTAAAAAAGTTGGAGAACAGTGATCTTTCACTGGTACACAGTATGATTTCTCTGGGCTCATGCACCATGAAATTGAATGCAACCGCTGAAATGATGCCAATTACCTGGCCGGAAATTGCTAATATTCACCCTTTTGCTCCAAGAGATCAAGCCTTGGGTTACCGGGAGATGTTTACGGAACTGGAAGGATGGTTAAGTACAATCACCGGGTTCGCAGCCACTTCCCTGCAGCCGAACTCTGGAGCTCAGGGGGAGTTTGCCGGTCTTACTGTAATACAGGCTTATCATAAACATAATAATCAAAGTGACCGCAATATCGCCTTGATCCCTTCATCGGCCCATGGTACTAACCCTGCCAGTGCAGTTATGGCGGGTATGCAGGTGGTGATTATTAAATGTGACCAACACGGGAATATTGATACCGAGGATTTAAATGAGAAAGTTTCATTTTATGAGGCAAGGATATCCGCTTTAATGATAACCTATCCGTCCACTCATGGAGTTTTTGAAGCACAAATCAAGGAAATTTGTGAAACGGTACATAAGGCAGGAGGGCAG
Source organism: uncultured Roseivirgaceae bacterium (assembly GCA_964580205.1). Classification (GTDB taxonomy): domain Bacteria; phylum Bacteroidota; class Bacteroidia; order Cytophagales; family Cyclobacteriaceae; genus SZUA-3. The sequence continues at coordinate 12,069 of CAZOJZ010000179.1, read as the reverse complement.
GTATATATGGACGGCGCTAATATGAACGCTCAGGTTGGGTTGACCAGCCCTGCAAAAATAGGAGCGGATGTTTGTCATTTGAATTTACACAAGACCTTTTGTATTCCACATGGTGGGGGAGGGCCAGGTATGGGACCGATTTGTGTGGCAGCCCATTTGAAGCCCTTTCTACCAGGCAGCCCAATTATCAATATGGGTCCGGAGCATGCGATCACCGCGGTCAGTGCCGCACCCTGGGGAAGCGCCAGTATCTTGTCCATCAGCTATGCATACATTGCATTAATGGGAGGATATGGTTTAAAAAGGGCCACTGAGCTGGCCATACTTAATGCCAATTACATGATGAAAAGACTTCAGGGGTCTTATGAAATACTTTATACAGGATCACATGGTCGATGTGCGCATGAAATGATTATTGACTGTAGGTCATTCAAGGCATGTGGTGTAGAGGTCGAGGATATAGCCAAGCGACTAATGGACTACGGCTTCCATGCTCCTACGGTTTCATTCCCTGTGGCCGGCACCATGATGATCGAACCTACGGAAAGCGAATCAAAGGAAGAGTTGGACAGGTTTTGTGACGCCATGAAGTCTATAAGAGAAGAGATCAGGGATATTGAAAGCGGTGGGGCGGATAGTGAGAATAACTTGCTGAAGAACGCTCCTCATACCATGGATATGGCATGTATGGATAATTGGGAATATCCCTATAGCCGACAACAGGCAGTTTATCCATTGCCTTATGTTAGAGAATCAAAATTTTGGCCGTCGGTAAGTCGAATCGACAGTGCATATGGAGACAGGAATTTAATGTGTAGCTGTATTCCGGTGGAGCACTATCAGGAAGGGGAAGCCATAAATTTATAGTTTATATTTGTTCGTAGCCTGTGGCTAACAGCAGAAAGTATTCAGTGCAGCTTTCCGTAGCTTCCAGCTACGGAACACTTGATTAGTTGATTAAATTTCCCACGTAGGTTTTAGACTTCACTAAATCTCCATTTTTACTATACATTTTGACATCACCTTTGATGATGCCTTGTTCATATGGAGTTTCTCTTTTTACCGTTCCATCCTTGTAATACTCTACAATCATGCCATGTTCAATGTCATTTTCAAAACTGGCCTGAGTGCGTAACTCCCCGTTTTGCCAGTATTTCTTAAATAAACCGTTTTTTAAACCTCTTTGATAATTCCCCAGCCGATTGTTGGTACCTGAACGGTAGTAATCAATAAAGTAGCCGTGCGGCAGATCATTCCGGTATTCTTCTTCTGATTTTAAGCCACCATTGGACCAGTATTTGACCATCAACCCATGCAACTTGTCTTCCTTATAATGTGTAATGGACTTGACCTTATCTCCTGACAATTCAACCCATTTACCCTGTTTCAATTTTGAGGCATTCACTTGATTGAGTTTTTGGGTGGTGGTGCGGTAAAATCGTTGAGCTTGAAGGAAATGAGAGGAAGCAAGTAATATCAGGAGCGACAGCAGAAATTTCATTTAGGTTTGTTGATCTTAATAAATTTCTTAATAAAGTATAATTATAAAAAATTATGGACACTCTATCAAACCTCAATCCTTCAGTCCCTCAATCCCTCAATCCCTCAATCCTTCAGTCCCTGGCGGTCAGACATGAACATGACGTTCTGCGTGGTATGACGACCTTACAAGTGGCCCCGATTCTACGTATTTAATACCGCGTTTCAAACCTTCTTCTTTATACTTTTCGAAAGTATCGGGATGTATAAACTCAGCTACCTCAATGTGTAGTTTAGTTGGTTGCAGGTATTGTCCAAGGGTAAGAATATCCAATCCATGCGCCACCAAATGATCCATGGCTTCATATACTTCTGCCTGTTTTTCTCCCAGGCCAAGCATTATTCCTGATTTGGTCCTTTTACCTGCTTCTTTAGTCAACTGTATCTGTGCCAGGCTTCGATTGTATCTGGCCTGGGGCCTAACCGGACGGTACAATCTTTTGACAGTTTCCATATTATGGGACACCACCTCTTGTCCGGCGCTGATCATTCGATAAAGTGCATTCCAGTTCCCCTTAACATCCGGAATCAAGGTTTCAATAGTGGTTTGAGGACTTAGCTCCTTTACCTTGACTACCGTTTGGTACCAAATTTCAGCTCCCCTGTCCTTTAATTCATCGCGATTCACAGAAGTTATTACCGCGTGTTTTACACCCATCAATCGTATTGCTTCTGCAATTCTTGCTGGTTCTTCTTCATCGTATTCCGGAGGGCGACCGGTAGCAACTGCACAAAAGGAACAGCTCCTGGTACAAACATTACCAAGGATCATAAACGTGGCGGTACCTGCACCCCAACATTCACCCATATTGGGACAATTCCCGCTTTCGCAAATGGTATGGAGCTTAAATTTATCAACCAGTTTCCTGACCTTTGCGTATTCCTTGCCTACCGGGAGTTTCACACGCAGCCATTTGGGCTTTCCAGGACGTTCAGGACGATCAGTGGATATAACCGGAAGTTCAATCATAGTAATGTTATGAAACAGTAAAGTTATAAAGGATTTGGTAAAGGAAGAAGTTATCTTCTACGACCGTAGAACAAGGTTACAAAGAAAGAAGTGAAGAACTGCTTGTTACTGGCATTTGGCACTAAAATGATCTCCTCGGTAAACCCCTCAAACATTAATCCCAACTCAATCCCGGATACATTTGATTTAAAGGCCCCGAATTCAAAACTAAGTGCAGGTTTAAGGTTTAATCCAAATTTTACTTCGGACTCACCGATGCCCTGCAGGATGTTGCCAGTTCCCAGGATACTATTAAAATCTACATGCTTTTCCGGATTAAACGGCTCGTTTACACCTTGGCTATTTTGGATATAATAAGGTGCAAGTAACCCAATAGTTGGACCACCAGCTAGTATTGCATGAATCTGTAACCCTTGAAATGATGCCTTCTTGAATATTATCTGTTCCCGCCCATATTGCAAGCGGATCGAATAAAGGTAGTTTTCTTTGCCCCAAATAAAAGAATTTCCATTCAGCGGGTTGGATATCCTCGCTTCTTTTGGATGTTTCACGTTCATCAATTCCAAGCCAAATGTTTGAAATTGATTTTCATTTAATCTAATACTTTTCTTCAGCACAAAACCCCCAATAAGTCCCCCGTTGGTATTCTTATTCACTCCCCATACGAATTCACTAGTGTACTCGTAATCCTCTGAATCCTGAGCCTGAACTGTATACCCTACTAATGTGTATAAAAATATGAGAAGAAATGCCTTGTGAAATCTCATATATTTCTTGACCTTAACCGTTAAATTTAACAATTTCTCTATTAACAGAAAAACAATCCACTTAGTTTCTAATATCCTTGGAATGAGCATGTGTTGGTGCCCAAGAACCCATTAATGCCCCCTAAAAATTATTTCTGAACAGAGGTCTGGCTTAGTGCTTCATTTATTGCCCTGTGACTAATTCTTAGATGGGAGCAATGAAAAATGCATTTGCCTCGATCAATTATTAGAATTTGTGGTGATTGGTGCCTCACCTGAAATTGATCTTCAACAGCGCTAGATACCTCTCTATGTGATATTAAATCCAGGAAATAACCTTGAATGTCTATTGGATCGGTCTCCCAGGCGTGTTCCAGCCTGGAACATATAACGCTACTGACGGAGCATCGCGTACTGTGTTTATAGATCAGAACAGGTTGCTGGGAAGATTTTTCTATGATATATTCCAGGTCTTCAAGAGTGTTAAATGCTTTCCAGTTCATAATTAATTATTCCAAATTTCTCGTTCCTTTGGATCGTACTTGGGCTTTTTGTTTTTATTTTTCAAATGTTTTGGCTGATCGGCATTTTTCCGGGTTTTAGCCAAAAGTAATTTCCATCTTCTGGACAGGTCATTCCTTTTGTTAGGATCCTTTAAGCGCCCTCCACTATAGGTAGCGCTTGGATGGAGATCTTTACCTTTGGTACGCCGTACTTTGTAGTTGCCAGCGAAAAGTTGTTGTTCACGGGATTTCTGCCGGTAGTCACGATTTTTAAAGAAACGGGTGGAGGTTTTAAAGTCACCCTGATAGTCCAGCCCTTCAGTTTTTATTCTGGAGTTGGTTCTTACTTTATAATGACCGGCAAAGGTGGTTCCTGGTGTTTTAACCTTTGCATTGGGTTTTACCCTTAGATCACCAGCATAGCTGGTCCCTTCAGTTTTTACTTTTTGGTGGCGTTTTACTTTAAGGTGTCCCTCAAAATCAGCGCCATCCCAGCCAGCAATTTTCTTGGGGCTGTCGAGGTGGCCCCTGAAGGTAGTTCCAGGGCCTTGAGGAATTTCCTTTGCCCGCATACCCTTGACCGCGTAAGTACTGGCACGTGTATCGGGTTTTACCTTTTTAAGTTTCATGTCCCCCGCCCAATCACCACCATAATCATAAATCTCTCGATTTGGTACTTTCATATTTCCCTTAAACCGGGTCCCGGGAGTACCTTCGATAGCTTTATTTCCCTTTAAATTTCCTTTCCATTGAGCTCCCTGTTCCTGCAACTTAATATCAGGGGCCCCGCCTTTCTTATAATTTCGGCCTCGCTCTCCATAGATAGTAGCTCGTCCACCTGCGGTAGAAGTAGCACCTGCGGTACTGTGTCCGGCATAGGTAGTTCCATCTTTTCCACCCCTGATGGATTTGGGCCGCCCTTTCCCGGCATAGGTAGTACCATCATTTCCGCCCCTGATGGATTTGGGCCGCCCTTTACCGGCATAGCTGGTTCCATCATTTCCGCCCTTGATTGATTTAGGCTGTCCTTTCCCGGCAAAGCGAGTTCCATCATTTCCACCCTTGATTGATTTAGGCGGTCCTTTCCCAGCAAAGCGAGTTCCTTGAGTCCCGGCTGGTGGTCCTTGTTGACCTGTCCGTTCCTGGTAACCTTTACCTTTCTTGTCGACCTTTTTGGTAGGGTTTCCCTTGATGTGGGTTGATTCCACAGATACTTTATCTCCCCTGTAATTAGTACCCTTACTACCACTTATGGATTTTTGTTTACCCCTACCAGAATATTTGGTCCCCTTAGTTCCTCTGGGGGGGGTGTTCACTCCAATCCGTTGTTGATACTTAACACCGCTTGTCTGCTTTTTTTTCGTAGGGTTGCCGGCAATTTTAGGTTCAATGGGAACAGGGTCTCCGCGATGGCGGGTACCTTTACTTTTCTCAATGGATTTTTGTTTTCCCTTGCCTGCATATTTGGTTCCTTTGGTGCCACGAGGCACTTTCCCTCCACCAATTCGCTCCTGGTAACTTCTTCCAGTGGTTTTTTTATTCTTTTTAGTGGGATTTCCCTTAACTGTGGGGGTTGCAGTCGGCTCGATCTTACCCTGGTACTGTGTGGCTTTTTTGTTCTTCTTTTTTTTAGCTTTTTTCTTATTTACTGTTTCAAGTTTCTTTGAATGTGTTTTGTCCTGAGCGATCAATGGGTTTCCAGTGGCCAAAAGTAATCCGAGGGAGAATAGAACAACCCAGCCGGTGCAAGCTGAAATAGTCAGTCTGGGTGTAGGTAAAAGGGAACGATATGTTGAAAAGTAAGTATGCAAAGTGATCCGAAACCTCCTCTAGCTAACAAATTAATAACGAATTTACCCTAATTATAGCGTAAGTAGGGGCTAATTATTACATCGGCAATAATAAGACTAACAATTTGCCTCAAAAGTTCCTGAAAAGCAGCTTAACACTAATATTTCAATAACTCTTTAATTTTGTCAGCGAATCGATGTTTTGGCAGGAAGTTTTCCTCAAGAATAGATGAGAATGGCACAGGGGTGTCTAGTGAACCAACCCGCATAACAGGGGCATCCAGGTGTTCAAAACAATGTTCCCCAATCCAGGCGGCAATTTCTCCGCCTACCCCACCCGTTTCGCAGTCCTCATGAAGTACCAGCACCTTGCCGGTTTTCCTTACCGATTTCGCAACCGTTTCTTTATCCCATGGTAACAGTGTACGAAGATCGATAAGCTCCAGATTTAGTTCCGGCTGCTTGGCTAATAACTGCTCTGCCCATATTACTCCCATACCATAGGTCACCACAGTTGCGTCGTTTCCCCTGTTTATCACCAGAGCCCGCCCAATAGGCACCAAATGGTATCCTGATTTAACCGGACCTGATATTGATCGATACAGCGCCTTGTGCTCAAAAAATAACACAGGGTTTGGGTCCTCGATAGAGCTTAGCAGCAGGCCCTGGGCATCCGCAGGGTTACTGGGATAAACTACCTTTAACCCAGGTGTGTGAAAGAACCACGCTTCGTTGGACTGTGAGTGAAATGGCCCGGCGCCTACCCCGGCTCCAGTAGGCATTCTGATCACCACATCAGCATTTTGTGACCAGCGATAGTGTGATTTAGCAAGGTTGTTCACAATCTGGTTGAAACCGCAGGTGGCAAAATCTGCAAACTGCATCTCCACTACGGATTTGAACCCTTTTATTGACAAACCTAATGTCATTCCGAGGATTGCGGATTCGCACAACGGCGTGTTCCGGACCCGTTCTCTGCCATATTTTTCAAAAAGACCATCTGTGGCTTTGAAAACACCACCATATTCTGCAATATCCTGACCCATCAAAATCAGTGTTTCATGCCTATTAAGTGCTTTGTCCAATCCTTGATTTATGGAATCCACCAGCCGGATGGTTTCGTTATTATCATCTCCTGATGCAGCAGGCACTTCAACTGTATGAGCAAAAATATCTGATAGCTCTACTGCTGTATCGGCCTCCGGCGATGGTTGAGCAAATGCCTCGTGCAAAGCATCATTGATATTTCCCATTAGTTTCTCATAAACTTTACTCTTCAGGTCCTGAGTCAGGTCCCCACTTTTCAAGAGAAAATTTTCAAAATTAGTGATGGGGTCCTTTTTCGCCCAGGATTCCATCAATTCTTCGGGAACATATTTGGTGCCACTGGCTTCTTCGTGTCCCCTCATTCGAAATGTGTTGGCTTCGATTAGCACCGGTCTTGGAGACTTTCGTATGGTCCTCGCAGTAGTCTTCACCACATCCAGCACTTCCAATACATTGTTACCATCAACACTAAGCGCTTCAATGCCGTACCCTGCTCCTTTGTCTACAAAACTCTTGAAATTGAACTGTTCGGAGCTGGGGGTTGACAGTCCGTATCCATTATTCTCCACTATAAAAATCACCGGTAGGTTCCAAACAGAGGCTACATTCAACGCCTCGTGAAAATCTCCCTCACTGGTGCCCCCATCACCGGTAAAGACCAAGGTTGCTTTTTTTTCCCTGGAGAGTAAGTGACCGAGGGCAATGCCATCGGCTACTGCCAGCTGAGCCCCCAAATGAGAGATCATGCCGATTATGGAGTGTTCTTTTGATCCAAAGTGGAAGGATCGGTCCCTGCCTTTAGTGAAGCCCGAAGGTTTCCCTTGAAATTGGCCGAAGAGTCTGTCTAGAGGAACCTCTCTGACAGTAAACACTCCTAAATTCCGGTGCATGGTCAAAATGAACTCATCTTGGTCCATAGCAAGCGCAGCACCAACGCTGGTAGCTTCCTGTCCAATACCAGAGAACCACTTTGATATTTTTCCTTGTCTTAGTAACAAAATCATCTTTTCCTCGATCAACCGAGGTAAAAGCAGGTTTTCATAAATGCTCAGGAGTTGTGCTTTATCGAGCTTTTTTTGATTGAACTTCATTGATTATTTCGCTCTGCCATGAGAGACCAATTTAAGGTAAAGACCATAGGGCATAAAATAAATGGACTTATTTTTTATTTTTGCAGCAGCATGATCAATTATGAGCAATTTAAACTTGACAACGGACTACAAGTGCTGGTACACGAGGACCACACTACCTCCCTTGCGGTAGTAAATATTTTGTACAATGTGGGTTCCAGGGATGAAGATGAAGATAAAACAGGGTTTGCCCACCTTTTCGAGCACCTTATGTTTGGAGGTTCTGCTAACATACCCTCATATGACGCTCCTTTACAAAAAGTGGGAGGAGAAAACAATGCTTTTACCAGTCCTGACATAACCAATTACTATTTGACCTTGCCGGCAGCAAATCTGGAGACTGCTTTTTGGCTGGAATCCGATCGTATGAAAAGTTTGTCTTTTGATCCAAAGGTATTGGAAGTTCAACGTAAAGTGGTAATCGAGGAGTTCAAACAACGATATTTAGACCAACCATTTGGGGATGCCTGGTTAAAACTGAGACCCCTGGCATATCATAGCCATCCCTATAAGTGGGCCACCATTGGCAAAGACATTTCACATATAGAGGAGGCCAGTATGGCAGATGTCAAGGAGTTTTTCGATCGATTTTATCATCCCGGTAATGCGATTATGGTGGTGGCGGGTGACGTATCAGTTACCCAGGTAAAATCCCTTTGCAACAAATGGTTTGCAGATATTTCGGCAGGCCCGAAAAACCAAAGAAATTTACCTATAGAGCCATTTCAGGAAGAAGAAAGGCTAATTGAAGTAACTGCCAAGGTACCTGTAGATGCATTTTATCAAGTATATCATATGTCCCCGAGATTTGGAAAGACTTACCATCAGGCAGATTTAGTTAGTGACATACTTGGAAGAGGGAAATCATCCAGGTTGTACCAGCAATTAGTAAAAGAGAAGAAGCTATTCAGTTCAATTTCAGCATACGTTACAGGTTCGCTGGATCCTGGACTTTTAGTAATTCAGGGGCATTTGAGTGAGGGCATATCTTGTCGGAAAGGTCATCAGGCGGTAAGTGATTTGATAGATGAATTTTTATCTGTTGGTGTGACCACGGGGGAACTGGAAAAAGTGAAAAACCAGACAGAATCAAGTCTGATATTTTCGGAAATTGCCCTTTTGAACCGGGCCATGGATTTGGCAGTAGCAGCAGTGGCAGGAGATCCAGATTATGTGAACCGCGAACCTCAGATAATTCAAAACATTACAGAAGGTGAAGTTATGGATATGGCTCAAAATGTGCTCAGGAGGGAAAATAGCTCCACTTTATACTATCTAAAAGAACTTGCATAATGAACATACGCATAGGTCAGGGATATGATGTACATTGTCTGGAGCCCGGCAGAAAGTTTTGGTTGGGTGGCATTGAGATACCCCATAGTCAGGGTGCTGTGGGACACTCCGATGCAGATGTACTGATTCATGTTATCTGTGATGCACTGTTGGGCGCTGCCAACCTGCGAGACATAGGGTATCATTTTCCAGATAACGATCCACAGTACAAACTAATTGATAGTAAAATTTTGCTAAAGGAAGTGGTTAGGCTAATTGGCAAATCCGGCTATCGAATAGGCAATGTAGATGTAACCGTCAGTCTCCAGACTCCAAAGATCAGCCAGTATATCCCTGATATGATAAGATGCCTGGCAGAAGTTATGGAAACCGAAGAAGATAATGTCAGTATAAAGGCCACTACCACCGAGAAACTAGGGTTTGTTGGAAGAGAGGAGGGTGTGTCAGCGTTGGCGGTGGTATTGATCTATAAATCATAAATGCGGCATCTGCAAATCAAGCGGACCAAAGACGGTTCCGATACCTTGTGGGTGCCGGACATTCAGGAATCATTCCATTCACTAAATGGCGCCATCACGGAATCTCAGCAGGTGTTTATTGACCAGGGATTGAAGTATCTCTGCCTGTCATCCGGTAAAGATGAGGTCAGTATTTTGGAGATAGGTCTGGGCACCGGTCTTAATGCTCTACTGACCTGTTGTTATTGTCAGGAATATAAACAAAAAGTCCAATATACCGCCTTGGAGCCATTTCCCTTAAGCTGGGAACTGGCTGGTCAATTAAACTATCCCGAGAGGATCTCTAATGCTCAAAGTACTTTCTGGTTTAAGGAGTTACATATATCAACCTGGGATAATATTGAATGGCTAAATCCCTATTTTTCGATCCTTAAAAAAAAGGAAGCCATACAGCACCATACTGTATTAAATCAATATGATCTCTGTTATTTCGATGCTTTTGCTCCCGTAAAGCAACCAAATATTTGGGACATAAAGGTTTTAGACATCGTAAGGCGGAGTCTCAAATCAACAGGAGTACTGGTGACTTATTGCGCCCAGGGACAATTCAAAAGGAACCTGAAAGAGCTGGGGTTTCAATTGGAGTCTTTGCCGGGACCGCCAGGCAAAAAAGAAATGACCAGAGCTGTACTGCAAGGCTAATGGCCATCCTTTTGCAGCTGTTTGAGCACTTTTCTGCCTCGTACCAACACCACCCAAATGATTTTCACCGGGTTACAATGATCCAAGAATGCCCAACAATCTCTTCCAGGCATCGGATCTGGCCTGCTTGTTCTGAGCAGTGGCATCGGTGGATTCACCTGACCGCATAAAACCGTGACCGGCGCCTGGATAAATTACCGGATCAAAGGTCTTGTCAGCAGATTCCATCTGGGATTTGGTAGTTTCCAGCGTTGCATTTACCCGGGCATCATTGCCTCCATAGAATCCGTACACCGGAGCATTGATCTGCTCCATGCCAGCGCCATCAGCGGGTGCCGTTCCATAGCACACAAAAGAGGCCTCTAATTCGGATTGGTTGGTGGCATACCGGAATGTTTGACTACCGCCCCAGCAAAACCCACTCACCACAATCTTACCGTTACAAGATTTCAGTTTTTTCAGGTAATCAAAAGTAGCGTTTAGATCGGAGGTTATTTGTTCAGGATCCAGCTGGTACAATGCTTCTCTGGCCGCATCACTATTGGGAAAGTCTCTGGTTTTCCCCCCATCAGGTCCGGAGCCGCTAAGTAAATCCGGGGCCATAGCTATATATCCCTTTTCGGCCAATTGGTCGGTCATCGATCGCGCCCAATCGTTAAGTCCACGGTTTTCGTGGATCACTATTATACCGGTAGCATTTTTACTGCTTTCAGGGTAAACCAAAAAAGCATCCAGCGAGTGGTCATCGTCGGTAAGTTTGACCCATTCCTGGTGCCTGGGTGAGTTTTCTAATCGTTCCATAGGAGACTGTGCGAATATTAATATCGACAATGAACCTATGTATAAAAGTGAGGCTATCTTTTTCATAACACTGAGGATTAATAATGACTGTTTGGTAAATTACCAAAATTTGAAATGAAACTCCACTTAGTAGAATGAAACCATTGAAATCTTGCCGTCAAGATTTTCCTGCATTGTCCAGGGTTCACCAGGGCCGGGAGTTAGTGTACCTGGATGGACCGGGAGGAAGCCAGCTGCCAGATGCTGTAATTGAGGCTATCAGTAACTATTACAGAAATAGCAACTCAAATACGCACGGGGCGTTTATTACCACCGCTGAAACAGATCAGGTCATAGAAAATGCCAGGGAGAGGATGGCGGCCTTTTTTGGGGCCGTTGGACCTGAAACCATCAGTTTTGGCCAAAATATGACCACCCTGAATTTTTCCATTAGCAAGGCATTGGCAAGGTTCCTTAAACCGGGGAGTGAAATCCTGATAACTCAGCTGGATCACGAGGCAAACCGGGGACCGTGGCTCAATTTGACGGAACGGGGGTTTGTGATCAAAGAAGTACAGCTTAGGCCGGATGGAACGCTGGACTATGATGATTTTAAATCAAAACTGAATGAACAGACCGGGTTGGTTGCGGTAGGATATGCTTCAAATGCCTTGGGAATTGTAAACGACCTACCTAAGATTCGAGATTGGACCCGCCTGACCGGAACCCTGATGTTGGTAGACGCGGTACATTACGCACCTCACTTCAGTATTGAGGTAACCGACCTGGATTGCGACTTTCTGATGTGTTCTTCCTATAAGTTCTACGGTCCGCATGTAGGTATTTTATATACTCGTCCAGGTTTGCTTAATCAGTTACAGACTGACCGATTGGTGACGCAAGATGAGCAAGCGCCTTTTCGCATAGAAACCGGTACCTTGAATCATGCCGCTTTGGCTGGAGTAACAGCGACCATAGACTATCTGGCTTCATTTGGAGCAGGGGATGATCTAAGGTCACAATTGGTGGACGCAATGAAGACCATCCAAACCCAGGAGTATGGGTTGTATCAAATGATGTATACCGGCTTGGCTGCCATTCCTGGACTGGC
>CAZOJZ010000178.1:0-9941 GCA_964580205.1 uncultured Roseivirgaceae bacterium | reverse complement strand
TTGACGCTCCCTCACGTGCTTATTGTGTGGTAAGACGAGAAAAAACAGCTACGCCCCTGCAGGCGCTGGTGCTAATGAATGATCCCCAGTTTTTGGAAGCCTCCAGGGTGTTGGCTGAGCGCATTATTAGTGAAGGTGGCATTTCTGTTGAAAATAAAATTACTTTAGGTTATCGTTTACTGACCGGCAGGCACCCCGGTACTCAAGAAATCGAACTGCTCACCGATCAATACCACGAAGTATGGACACTATATAGCAAGGACCAGAAGAAGGCCTCAAGTTTGATAGCCATTGGCGAATTTCCCTTGAAAAAGTTGATTGATAAAACGGAACTTGCTGCTTATAGCCAAGTTATGTCCACCATTATGAATTTTGATGCAACCACCATGAAAAGATGAACTATGACTTGTTGTCAAAATTATAATCACTATTTTACCAGGAGGGAGTTCTTGGCAAGAACTGGCATGGGACTGGGCGCTGCAGCCCTGGGGTCTTTACTTAACCCTGGTGAATTATTTGCTAACCGCTCCGTATTGCCTGGTGGGTCAGGGAAAGGGATCATGGGAAAACCGCATTTCCCTCCAAAGGCCAAAAGAATCATTTTTCTACATCAGAGTGGCGCCCCCTCCCAATTGGACCTTTTCGACTACAAGCCGTTATTGAATAAACTAAACGGTGAGCAGCTACCGGACTCAGTCCGTCAGGGACAACGGTTGACCGGTATGAGCGCTGGACAGTCTTCTCTTGCCCTGGCAGGATCTCAGTTTTCCTTTAATCAGTATGGCAACAGCAGGGCCTGGGTTAGTGAACTAATGCCCCATACTGCAGCAGTAGTAGATGAGCTTTGCTTCGTGAAATCCATGTTTACGGAAGCCATTAATCATGATCCTGCCATTACTTTTATTCAAACCGGTTCACAAATCGCCGGCCGTCCCAGTATTGGTTCCTGGTTGCATTATGGTCTGGGAAGTGACAATGACAACCTGCCTTCATTTATCGTTTTGGTAACCAAGAATAAAGGGGGTCAACCATTATATGCCCGGTTGTGGGGTAATGGTTTCCTGCCATCAAGACATCAAGGGGTACAGTTCCGGTCTGGTAAGGACCCGGTGCTGTTTCTAAATAATCCGGAGGGTTTAAGTAACACTGACAGGGGTAAAATGCTTCAATACCTCAAACGTCTGCATGAATTGGAATTAGAATCTATTGGTGACCCTGAACTAAATAATAAAATTTCACAATATGAAATGGCCTATCGCATGCAGACCTCAGTGCCTGAAGCGCTCGATTTATCAAACGAACCGGACTGGGTTTTTGACTTATACGGACCGGATGCACGAGAACCTGGAACATTCGCAGCAAATTGTCTGATGGCCCGGCGGTTAGCTGAAAGAGGGGTTAAGTTCATACAACTTTATCATCAGGGTTGGGACCAGCATTTGAAGTTGCCTGAGGGTATCAAAGTCCAGGCAAAGGAAACAGATCAGGCCTCGGCTGCACTGGTGAAAGACCTTAAGCAAAGAGGATTACTGGAGGACACACTGGTGATTTGGGGAGGTGAGTTCGGCCGGACCGCTTATTCTCAGGGAAAGTTGACTAAAAATGACTATGGTCGCGATCATCATCCAAATTGTTTTACCCTATGGATGGCTGGAGCAGGCGTAAAATCAGGATTTAACTACGGACAAACAGATGAATTTGGATACAACATCGTATCAAATCCCGTACATGTTCATGACTTTCAGGCCACCTTATTGCACCTGCTAGGAATAGATCATAAACGATTGACCTTTAAGCATCAGGGCAGATATTACAGGCTTACTGACGTTCACGGGAATGTGGTTAATGATTTGTTTAGTTGATAATGGATATTCAGCCGGGATCATGCATTAGACTTCGTAGTTGATTAAGGTCCGGTAGATTTCTATTGCATAAGCGGGTTCAATATTGATAAAACGCCAAATTTATTGTACCTTTTAAAGTTGCAATAACTAATATTTCAGACTAAAACACCTAAAACCAAATACTATGAATTTTGCTGGCAGAAGAAAAGAAACCCCCCAAACGCGGGCTATGAGTTTCCCTACCATCGATAAGATCATGGCCCGGGACGAAATTACCCTGACCCCTGACCAGCCAATTAATGATGCCATTACTGTTTTGCTGGAGCACAAGGTCACTGGAGCGCCGGTGCTGGACAAGAACCGGAAAATAATTGGCATGATCACCGAAAAAGATTGCCTGAGGGTGCTCATTGATAGCGCCTATCACAATATGCCTTTCTCAGATAAGAACGTATCTGTTTACATGTCGCCTGTGGTAAAAACAGTTACTACAGAGCATGATCTTCTGGATGTTGCAAATGAGTTCCTAACCACAAATTTCAGAAAATTTCCTGTAGTATATAAGGGAACACTTGTGGGTCAGGTAAGCCGGAGAGATGTGCTTAGGGCCATAGCTGAAATGAACAATACTACCTGGTAAATTGAGATCTCAGATCTCGGCCACGGGGCCGCGTGATTTTGTTATCGCGATTTTTTTACTAAATTATATTTTACTAACCAGACACTTATTTCCACAATTTAAAGTAAAGGTGTTTATATGGGATCATTGTTACTCTTGTTGATCTACGCAATCCTAATCGTAACAATTCCTGTTGGTACTATTATTTTGTCCCGTGTTCTTGGTCAAAAAAGCCCAAACCCCTCTAAGGATGAACCATATGAATCAGGTATTCCGGTTACCGATTCTGCCCGTCTACGTTTTCCTTCAGGATTTTATTTGGTGGCTATGTTCTTTGTTATTTTCGATTTGGAGGTGGTTTTTATATTTAGCTGGGCCGTAGCATTTAGGGATGTGGGTTGGGCCGGATATTTCACAGTTCTGGTATTTGTACTGATACTGGCGGTGGTTTTGGTATATGAATGGCGCATTGGGGCATTGGACTTTGGACCTCAGGGTAAGAAAATTCTACAGGCGTATAAAAAAATGAACAAATGAAGTGGTGGCTTAGTGATACCCGTTCTACCGTAAGAAAGATAAGAGGCACAAGTTCCTATGAGGAAGCCCTGCAAAAGAATATTGCACTTGCCAAGTTACAGGATCTGGTGGCATGGTCACGTAAGAGTTCCACATGGCCTTTCGGTTTTGGTTTGTCCTGTTGCTTTGTGGAGATGGCCACAAGTCTGACCAGTAAATACGATATTGCCAGATTTGGCGCTGAAGTGATAAGAGGCTCTCCACGGCAGGCAGACGTGATGATAATAGCGGGAACAGTTTTTCTCAAAATGGCACCGGTGATCAAACGGTTGTATGATCAAATGATGGAGCCAAAGTGGGTAATCTCAATGGGTGCCTGTTCAAATTCTGGAGGCATGTATGACATCTATAGTGTAGTACAGGGAGTAGACAGCATATTGCCGGTAGATGTATATGTTCCGGGATGTCCTCCACGACCGGATGCATTTATGCAGGGATTGGTGATGCTTACGGAGATGATTGGGAATGAAAAGAGACCACTAAGTTGGACTATTGGGCCACAGGGGGTTTATCAGCCTGAAAAGACCTCACAAAAAGATTTGAAAAAAGAAGATCGCATAAGTATGAAACAAATAACTCCTCCGGACCAAATAAAAAGTTCTTGAATACCTTAGAATAGATGGTAAAAGAATTGAACGACAAATTTGGTGCAGATAGTTTTCGGAAGGAAGAAACCACAGATAATATCCTGACCCTCCATACCAAGCAGGAACTGGTTGGCGATGTTCTGACCTTTCTGAAGAAAGGGATTACCAACCCTTTTTCAATGCTCTACGATCTAACGGCCATTGACGAGAGAAATCGAAAAAGCAGCAACGGTGAAATTGATCATTCTTTCACGCTGGTATATCACTTGCTTTCATTCGATCGTAACCAGGACATTCGCATAAAGGTAGACCTTAAAGATGAGTTTCCCACTCATCCCTCAATTACCGATTTGTGGCCAATGGCCAACTGGTATGAGCGGGAGGTCTATGATATGTTTGGAATTACCTTTACCGGACATCCCCATCTCCGGCGCATACTAATGCCTCAAAATTGGAAGGGGCACCCTTTACGAAAGGAACATCCTGCAAGGGCCACAGAGATGGAGCCGTTCGAATATACCGATGACTACCTGAAGGAACAGGTGGAGGAATACGAGTTTATACCTGAAGATTGGGGAATGGAGCGTGTTGGGAAAGACACTGATTTTATGTTCCTGAATTTGGGCCCGCAGCATCCCGGGACGCATGGAGTTTTACGACTGGTACTTCAATTGGAAGGGGAAAATATTGTTGACATTGTACCTGACATAGGTTTTCATCATCGTGGCGCTGAAAAAATGGCGGAACGGCAGACCTGGCACACATTCATTCCTTACACCGACCGGATCGATTACCTGGGAGGAGTTATGAATAATCTGCCCTATGTACTGGCTGTTGAAAAATTGGGCGATATTGATGTTCCCGATCGGGCACAGGTCATCCGGGTGATGATGTGTGAATTGTTCCGGATCGCCAGTCATCTGGTATGGTATGCAACCTTTGCCCAGGACCTTGGGCAGCTTTCCCCGGTATTTTATATGTTCTCTGATAGGGAAAAGGCTTTTGACATTGTAAGCGCTATTTGTGGTGCCAGGATGCACCCTAACTGGTTTCGGATTGGCGGGGTGGCCCAGGACCTGCCTGAAAGATGGGAATCCCTTTTTCATGATTTCATTCAGTATATGTACAAAAGAATAACCGAGTATGACAAAATGGTACTTGGTAACAGGATATTCCAGGCACGTACCAAGGGTATCGGTATTTATACCAAGGAGGAAGCAATCGAATGGGGAGTCACAGGGCCGGGACTAAGGGCCTGCGGATTTGACTGGGACTTTCGAAAAAAAAGACCCTATTCCGGCTATGATCAATTTGATTTTGAGATTCCGGTGGCTGCCAATGGCGATTGTTATGACAGGGCCCTGGTTAGGGTAGAGGAAATGCGTCAAAGCCTGCGGATCATTGAACAATGTATAAAGCAAATGCCGGGAGGTGCTTACCAATCGGATCATCCCAAGGCCACCCCCCCAAATAAGGCCCATACTATGAAAGATATTGAAACACTCATTACTCATTTTTTGAACGTGAGTTGGGGTCCGGTGATTCCTAAAGGAGAGGCATTTGTTGGTATCGAGGCAACTAAAGGTAATAACGGTTACTATCTCATTAGCGACGGGGGTACTGCTCCTTATCGGGCCCGAATCCGCACTCCTTCTTTCCCGCACATGCAGATGGTACCTTTTATTAGTAAGGGTTACACTGTGGCTGATTTGCTGGTCATAATTGGTAGTGTGGATTTTGTGCTGGCAGATATTGATAGATGACATGTTAACAGAAAAAGAAATAGAAAAGATAGACCAGGAACTGGATCATTTGCCACATCGGAGCGCGGCCTGTATTGAGGCGTTAAAGGTGGTTCAGGAAGAACGGGGCTGGATATCCGATGATAGCATAAAAATGATCGCAGACTACCTTGAAATGTCTTCAGAAGAAGTAGATAGTGTGGCCACCTTTTACAATTTGATATTTAGAAGACCGGTAGGAAGACATGTAATACTGTTGTGTGATAGTATTAGCTGCTGGGTACTTGGATATGAGAAAATACTCGCCCATCTAAAAACCAAACTCGATCTGGAATGGGGTGCCACCACCGCTGACAATCGATTCACGCTGTTGCCCATCCCATGTCTGGGAACTTGTGATCATGCTCCGGCAATGATGATCGACAATGATTTGCATCAGGACCTTACAGAAGAAAAAATTGATGAAATATTGGACCAGTATAAATAAATGGAAAAGCCCTTAACTCACATGATTCGACCCAATGGGCAGCCACCCAGTTTGAGTGAATATGAAAAACTGGGGGGTTATGGTGCGTTAAAAATGGCGCTGCGCATGAGTCCGGGTGAGGTAACGCAGCAGGTAAAAGATGCCAACTTGCAAGGGCGAGGTGGGGCAGGTTTTTCTACAGGTATCAAATGGAGTTTTGTTCCTATGGGTGGTGATGCTTCTGACATTAAATATCTGATCGTGAATGGGGATGAAATGGAACCCGGTACTTTCAAGGATCGATTATTACTAGAGGGCAATCCGCACCAAATGATTGAGGGAATCATCATAAGCGCCTATGCCATACAGGCTAAAAAGGCCATTATATTTCTTCGATGGGCTTATAAATCTTCAGCTAAACGGTTGTTGACGGCCATTGGAGAATCTAAAGAAGCAGGGTATATTGGAGCAAATATTCTTAATAGCGGATTTGATATAGAAATAACCATCCACACCAGTGTGGGTCGGTATATGTGCGGTGAAGAGACCGCGCTGTTGACTGCTTTAGAGGGGAAAAGGGCAATTCCCCGTGCCAAGCCTCCATTTCCACAAATCAGTGGATTGTTTGGCAAGCCATCCATTGTAAATAACGTAGAAACTTTGTGTTGTGTCCCCCACATAATTGATAAAGGAGCCGATTGGTTCAAGGGTTTGAGCAATGGTGATGGGGGAGGTACAAAACTCTATGGTGCCAGCGGCAGGGTGAATACTCCTGGTATCTACGAATTACCATTGGGAACTCCACTGAGAGAATTGGTTGAGGAACACGCCGGGGGTATGCAGGATGGCTATAAGTTTCGTGCCGCACTTCCCGGTGGCGCTTCCACTGATTTCTTAACCACTGATCATTTTGACGTAAAAATGGATTTTAAATCGGTCAGTGAATGTGGCAGCCGGTTAGGTACGGGAACCATCATCGTATTGGATGACCGGACATGTCCGGTTGGTTTTACCCACAATCTTGAGCATTTCTTTGCACAGGAGTCATGCGGCTGGTGTACTCCATGCCGTGAAGGATTACCCTGGGTGGAACGGATACTTAAATCCATTGAAGAAGGTGAAGGCCGGGAGGGTGATCTGGATATCCTTCTTGAGCATACTATCGGCTTGGGACCGGGCATGACGTTCTGTGCATTGGCGCCAGGGGCCATGGCACCGCTTCAAAGTGCGTTGAAATATTTTAAAGAAGACTTTCAATTACACATTAAAGAAAAAAAATGCCCCTACGGGGAAAACTGATGTCACAAATTTGGGTAGACGGTAAAGTATTTAAGGTTGACAAAGACAAGAACCTGTTGGAAACCATCCTTTCTCTGGGTTTTGATCTCCCTTATTTTTGTTGGCATCCTGCTTTGGGATCTGTAGGCTCGTGCCGACAGTGCGCCGTCCGAAAATATCAGGGCAAAGAAGACCAACAAGGACAGATCGTAATGGCCTGTATGGAGCCTGTATTGGATGATCTTCATATTTCAATTGATGAAAAAGAGGTTGCCGTTTTCAGAAAAAACGTAATTGAATGGTTGATGGTTAACCACCCACATGACTGTCCGATCTGTGATGAAGGCGGAGAATGTCACCTGCAAGATATGACAGTGATGGCTGGCCATAGCTATCGAAGGTTCCGCTATAAAAAACGCACACATGAAAACCAGGACCTTGGTCCTTGTATCAATCATGAGATGAATCGCTGCATTCAGTGTTATCGATGTGTCCGGTTTTACAACGACTATGCCGGCGGGGATGATTTACAGGTATTTGCAGCCCATGATCATGTTTACTTTGGGCGCCATGAAGATGGGACCCTTGAAAGTGAATTTAGCGGTAACCTGGTGGAAGTATGTCCGACCGGCGTATTTACCGACAAAACGCTCAAGGACCATTATACCCGAAAATGGGACCTTACATCTGCACCCTCGGTGTGCCAGCATTGTAGCCTGGGATGTAATATATTGGCCGGAGAGCGTTATGGCTCACTGCGTAGAATCCTCACCCGTTTCAATGCGGAGGTAAACGGCTATTTTATTTGTGACCGTGGCCGGTTTGGGTATGATTTTGTAAATGGGGAAGAAAGGATCCGTAGTGCCGCCTTTAAAATTTCTGGAGAGTGGCAAAATCTAAAAAAGAACCAAGCGCTGGATCAGCTGAAAAAAATAGCTGGAAATGGCAAAATTATGGGCGTTGGATCACCCAGGGCATCAGTAGAATCCAATTATGCCATACGGTCACTGGTTGGCGAAGATAACTTTTATAACGGGATGTCTGCTAAGGAAAACCAGTTGACACAGCAAGCGCTGGATTTTTTACAGCACGGTCCGGTAAAAACCCCGTCATTAAAAGAAATAGAAAGCTGTGATGCGGTGATCATCATCGGAGAGGACGTTACCAACACTGCCCCCTTGATCGATCTCGCTTTAAAGCAATCGGTGCTGGTACAGCCTTTGAGAGAACTTAAAAAGATTGGAGTTCCCCCCTGGAATGATTCAGCGGCGCGAGAATATATTCAAGACCAAAAAGGGCCGCTATATGTACTCACTCCTCAGGAAACCAAGTTGGATCAAATTGCCACCAGGTGTTTCCGGGGCAGTCCGGATGAACTTTCGCGCATGGTAATGGCAATCGGCGGTCAACTGGATGCTGGTATAGCGGTTGAAGGCCAAACAAACCATGAACCGGCGGTTTTACAAGAGATTGTCAATGCATTGGTGCAAGCGAAACGACCATTAGTAATAACCGGAACAAGCCTGGGCAGTACCGCTATTTTGAATTCGTCGATAAACCTGGCGAATGCGCTGCATCAGCGTAATAGTAGCGTCTGCATTAGTTTGGTTTTCCCTGAATGTAATAGTTTGGGTGCTGGGTTGATGGAAAAAAAGGGACTGGAAGAGGCCATAAAATCTAAAATTCAATATAAAACTCTTGTTGTTCTGGAGAACGACCTGTATCGCCGCCAAACTCCCGCCCACATAAATAAATTTTTAGATAAGTTCGAAAACATTATTGTTCTGGACCATACCCGAAGCCGCACTACTTCAAAAGCGGATCTGCTATTGGCCGCCGGGACTTTTGCTGAAGCCGACGGAACCCTGGTAAACAACGAAGGCAGAGCCCAACGTTTTTTTCAGGTGCAGGCAGCAGATGAAGAGGTGCAGGAAAGTTGGAGATGGATGCTTCAGGCAGGAAAACTGCTGGGAAACCAGCCACTGGAAGAAGTGAATGGATTAGACGAGCTGATTCTGAGCATCGAAAACCAACTCGAACAGTTTAAAGGAATTGTCGAAGCTGCACCTTCCTCACAACACAGAATTAACGGTCAAAAAATAAGTAGAGCAACGCAACGATACAGTGGACGGACCGCCATGTTTGCAGATATTCAAGTAGTTGAGCCTAGACCCCCGCAAGACCCGGATAGCCCGCTAAGTTTTACCATGGAAGGTTATAGTGGAATACCGCCGGAGTCAGCAACTTCATTCTATTGGAGTCCCGGATGGAATTCGGCGCAGGCCATTAATAAGTTCAGGAACGAGATCGATAATGGCAGGCAGCAGGGTGGCAATGGAGTGAGGTTGATTAAACCATCAAATGAAAGGAAATTCCACTATCTGGAATGCATACCCGGAGACATCCCTGAGTCAGGAGAATGGAAATTGGTCCCCTTGCACCACATTTTTGGTACTGAGGAATTGAGTATAAAATCTACAGCAATTTCAGATAGAAGCCAAGGGCCTTCGTTGACTATGAATGAAACACAAGCAGGTAATCTGAATGTAGTGGCTGGTGAGCATATAACGGTGATTTCTGGGTCCGTGAAAATAACCCTGCCGGTAAGAATCCAATCGGATTGGCCAAAGGACCACTTGGGTATTTCGGTAGGCTTCGAGAAAACAACATCCATTGATCTGGATTCGCTGGTTCAATTGGAAAAAAGTGAGAAGAATGAAGGTTGAATTCTCAGATATATTGATCGTTTTACTCATTATCACGGTCCTACAAGTATTGGCTATGTTTCTTATATGGTTGGAACGTAGGGTATTAGGGTTATGGCAGGAC
>CAZOJZ010000177.1:0-2797 GCA_964580205.1 uncultured Roseivirgaceae bacterium | reverse complement strand
AACATCATTATATGGATACGGGATGGAAGTCAATGGGTGATTGGCTGGGTACGGGAACAATTTCCCCAAGTTTAAGAAAATTCCGTTCCTTCACCAAAGCCCGTGCCTTTGCACGCAGTCTAAAATTGAAAAGCAGGACGGAATGGGATAGGTACTGCAAAGGGGAAATCCCCGACAAACTACCTTTCCCTGCTGACATACCTACTAATCCACATAGAACGTATAAGGACAAGGGATGGAAATCAGTGAGTGATTGGTTAGGTAAATAATAAATGCTGCCATGGGGGACTCTTGGGGGAATTGACTACAAAAAAAGGGTAAGAAAATTTGTATAACCAACGCTAGGATTCCGTACCGAACACTCAAGGGTTTTAAGTTAAGGATTGACTTGGCGGGGGTACAAGTGGGGGTATATTTGAAAATCTAATACAATAAGTTTTAAATAATCAATAAGATACGCCTCCAATGTGAGAGTCGCCGCCTCCACCAATTTGTCAATAGAAATCAGGGCCTTCGGGTCCTTTTTCTTTTTTCCCCACAGTTTTCCCCACAATTAGTGACTGACAGCTTTGATATTCTTTTTGAATTACCCCTCACAGTCACACACACAATATAATGAGCATTTTTTACCCACATTAAAATCCAGAATGTATCAACCTCACCCCCGGGGTACCCCCCTATTTTCAGTTGGTTACATATACCACCCCTACATAGCATTTTGCTCGTTAGATTTGTAATTTTGGGGTGGGCTTTTGCTTGCAATGATAGTTATAAATTTACTGAATCAGTAATTAATTAGAGAGTACAGTTCGCTATCTTGGAATTGAGGTAGATGATGCTTTAGAAATGGCAGAACAGACTGAGGTATGAGTACGCTATTTTGACCTTTGGCTATTATTTTATAGGGGCACAACCAGAATAAGGTAGGTTTCCGCTAATGTCTGCTATCCAGCGTAAGCGGACGTTAAGTTAAACCCTTTGAACAGTCTGCTTCCGACCCAAAGCGGACGTTCAGTATTACACGAGAATAGCCTTCATAACTTTAAGGTCATTTTTTTAAATCCAACCCCAGCCTCCAATCATTTTTACTATTGAATAAATAATAGTTGACATATGGAACGATCAGTCCTATATTGGTCCCATGAGCATGGGAAGACCTATAGAATTTGATCCTGATAAAGCGTTAGTCGATGCGATGCATGTGTTCTGGTCACGTGGTTTTGAAGCCAGTTCTATGCAGGATATTTTGAAAGCCACAGGTTTATCCAAGAGCAGTCTTTACCAGACATTTGGCTCTAAGCAAGATTTGTTCGATAGTTGTTTGAAATTATACTGTGATGGCAGCCAATTGAAATTTAAGGAGCTGCTTGATAATAGTTCCAGCGGTCGTGAATTTATAGAGTCGCTATTTAAGAGCATTACTGCTTCATGTGATAGCGATGAAGGTAAGAGAGGTTGTTTCTTGATGAACACCGTGTCGGAGTTTGGTAAGCGTGATAAGCATCTAGCTGAAGCAATGAATAATCAAATTAAACGTGTTGAGCAGATACTTGCCAAAGCGATTAAAAGGGATAAGACGGAGAAAAAACTAAATCAAGATTTAGATGAAAAAGCGCTGGCTACTTTTTTCATAACAAATATGAGCGGTTTAAGAACAATGGTGAAAGCAGGGCTTTCTACAAGACGTACTGAAGAAGTGATTAAAAATATTTTGAAAATACTGGATTGATTTTTTTTGTCTATATATGGACTGATCGGTCTTTAAATGCAGTTAAACAAGTAACTAAGGAGTTATGTAATGACGAGTACGAATAGCGGAATAGGAAAACCTTATGATGTTCAAGGTAAAGTTGTTTTAGTAACAGGTGCCAATCGTGGTATCGGTAAGGCGATTGTTGATTCACTTATCAAGCGTGGTGCGAAGAAGGTGTATGCAGCAGTTCGTACGCTTGATTCTGCAAAGCCATTGGTTGAAGCATATGGAGATAAGATTACTCCCATCCATGTTGATATGGAAAAACCAGGGACGATCACGGCTGCTGCTGCTACGGCCGGTGATGTTGAAGTGTTGATAAATAATGCAGGTATATTGTTATTAGCTGCACCATTAGCAGAGGATGCTATTGAAAAATTTAGTCATGAGTTGAATATTAACGTTTTTGGGTTAATACATATTGCTCAAGCTTTTGCGCCGATATTAAAAGCCAATGGTGGTGGTGCACTAGTTCAGTTGAATTCTGTGGCATCAATAAAGAATTTTTCAGATTTTGCTACTTACTCTGCATCAAAAGCCGCAGCGTACTCAATCACACAGGGGCTACGTGACACACTAGACGAGCAAGGGACACTTGTTGTTAGTGTACATCCGGGTCCGATCGAAACAGATATGACTGATGGCCTTGGTTTTGACGAGATGACTGAGTCACCCACATTAGTCAGCGAAGCGATTATTGAAGGACTGAGCGCAGGCCAATTTCATGTGTTTCCCGATACGATGGCAAAACAGGTTGGAGAACAATACGAAAACTTCGCCAAAAATATTGTCGAAGCAAACCTAATGGAGTAACGAATAATGGCTGGGTGGCAGATATATGCAGCGGTTTGCAACGCCGCCTATGTTGGTTCAAACCCAACCCCAGCCTCCAATTATTCATCACTGTTATTTAACAATGATGAATGAACATAGTCACGTCTTAGTCTCACGTGATGGATGTACTAAATAAAACCTTACTTTTTTACAACAGAGGAAAACGAAAATGAAAAATTATACAAATGTATTACTTGGCATTGTTGCCAT
>CAZOJZ010000176.1:0-13811 GCA_964580205.1 uncultured Roseivirgaceae bacterium | reverse complement strand
GTAAATCAAGCTGTCTCGTCCATACTTAAAGATGCAGGTCATCTGGATGTGGTCGTCAACAATGCTGGTATTGTTGGATTTGGTCCAATTGAAGCCTTTTCCATAGAACAAACCCAGACAATGTTTGATGTCAATTTATTTGGTCCTATGCGTGTTAATCAGGCTGTTTTACCTAGTATGCGTAAACGCAAATCTGGTCTAATAATTCAAATTTCAAGTACTGGCGGAAGAACCTATTTGCCTTTTCATGGAACATATAATTCGACAAAATGGGCAATAGAAGCAATCGCTGAAGGCCTTCATTATGAATTAGCTTCGGATGGAATTGACTCTGTTATTGTCGAACCCGGTGCATTCAAAACTGAAATATTGGGTAAAGTTTCATCTCCCGATAAAACCGCTATTAATGAAGAATATGTTGAATTTAACAAAGACATGGAAATTATGTTTGGAGGAATAAAGGAGGCCATTACTGCAGAGGATGCTCCTGGCCCTGTTTGGGTTGCGGATGCAATAAAAAGGCTGGTAGACATGCCCGCCGGTTCTCGTCCTATTCGAACTGTTGTGGGTGAAGCTGCAACCGTCGGTATCACCGAGTTAAATGAAGCTCAAGCGGTCGCTCAAAAGAAATACCTGACCTCGTTAGGTCTGGATTCCTGGAATAGTAATTAATAATTGTTTAAAACTAGATGGTATAAAATAATTCCATTAAAAAGTAGAAGTTATGAAGAATATAAAACGATTAATGAATTCAATACTGACGATGCTGATGTTTATCGGAATTCTGAGCACTACTCATGGTCAATCTCTGCCAAGTAATGTGACAAAAATTGCGAAAGGTATCTATAGTTACAGTCCAGACGGGAATTATTATTCCATGTTTGTAGTCACCGATGACGGAGTTATTGCCATTGAATCTGTCAGTACAGAACATTCAAAAGGAATGCTTCAAGCAATCCAAGAAGTTACAGACAATCCAGTGAAGTATTTATTGCACAGTCATAATCATTGGGACCATGCCAGTGGGGGTCAGGTGTTCATGGATGCCGGTGCAAAAACTATAGCCCATATTGAGGCATATGAATGGATGAAAGCAAATACTGGACGAGATATGGCATTACCCGACGAAAGCTGGGGAGGAAACCGAAAGGATATAACGCTGGGGGGTATAACCATTGAATTGCATTATTTGGGTATGAATCACGGATTAGGTATGACTATTTTTTTATTGCCAAAAGAAAAAGTTGCTTACATAGCTGACATAGTAACACCAAATAGGGTGCTTTTTAGCATTGTTCCGGACTTCAATATCAAGCAATGGGAACGATCTCTTGAAGAAGTTTTAAAAATGGATTTTGAAAAAGCTGTTTTCACCCACAATGAAAAGTCAGATGCGACAAAAATTGGGAACAAAGAGGACGTAAGGCAAAACCTTCAATTCATAAGGGACGTACGAACAGCTATTTATGCTGAATTCCAAAAAGGAACAAATCCATTTATGATTCCCACTACTCTGCAATTACCAAAATACAAGGATTGGAAGATGTATGATCAATGGTTGGAGATGAATGTTTGGCGAGTGTTAATGGACGAATGGATGGGGCCATTCCCTTGGAGACCTGATCAGGCATATCAAAATATGAGCGATAAGTAATGATTGAAGACTGTTAGAAAAAGTTCGAAATCTCAAAATGGTTTTAAGGTCATTTCTTAAACTAGTTTATTTTTTTTCATGCTATTTAAACCGAATTTAGTTCCGTTTTCCAAAATCGTACAGCTAAATCAAAATGGAAAATTGACTATACCAGACAGATTTTTGAAGAATGTATTCTCATATAGCAGCTGAATTATAAAAAGCTTGCTTTTAACTAAACTAAAACAGAAACTATGAAAAAATTAGTCAGTTTAATGGTTACAGTACTTGCTTTTACAGTAGGTGCACTTGGACAAAATACAGGGTATGCGTCAAAAAAAGTTGCAGATGGTGTCTATAGCTTTGGCGGAGGTCCCTACGCTTACTATTCCATGTTTGTTATTACCAACGAAGGTGTAATTGTAGCCGACCCGATCAATGCTGATCTAGCCTCATCTATGATGAATGAGATAAGGGAAATTACAGACAAACCCATTAAATATTTGATCTATAGTCATAACCATTGGGATCACATTAGCGGTGGTAAAATTTTTAAGGATGCCGGTGCTACAGTGGTTAGCCATAGTGAAACTAAAGAACATTTGCTTCTGAACCCAAATGTGGTTATGCCCGACCAAACCTGGACCGGAGACCGGTTCGATATCAGGCTTGGTGGCAAAACAGTTGAATTGTACTACTACGGTGCGAACCATGGCAGCGGGATGACAGTATTTTATTTACCCGATGAAAAAATACTCTTTACCGCAGACCTGGTGGTTCCAAAGCGAGTTGCGTTTATGTTTATGCCTGATTTTTCTCCTCAAAACTGGATACGGTCATTGAAGGAAATTGAAAAACTGGAATTTGAAACAGCTCTTTTTGGTCACGATATTCCAACTGGAACCAAAAAGGATGTCGTCCTGCAACGCGAATACCTTGAAGATTTAACCATGGCAGTCGGTAAAGCAATGCAAAGCGGCGATATGATGTTGCAAAGTGTTTCACTACCCAAATATAAAGATTGGGCGCATTATGACGACTGGTTAGGGATGAACGCTGCTCGTATTATGTTGGAAATGATGATGGGATATTAGGGAATTGAAAAAATCAATTTACTAAATTAAAAAGGTGATCCTGCGATTAAGTCCGTGGGATCACTTTCCTAATACCCGTTATAAACTCAGCTGGAAATGGAAGCGCAAAAACCAAAAAAATGGAAATCGGTAATCATAACCTGGATTGCCATTGTTCCCTTAATTTTTAGCATACCGCCATTTTTGAAACCCAGATTGATAGCATTAGGATTAAATTCTTTTTCGTCGGAATTAATAGCGATAACAGTTTTGGTAATACTAATGGTTTACGCCGCTTTACCATTACTCGTGAAATTATTTGGCAAATGGTTGAGTAGATAAAATTGCCCGCAATAAAGGTTAAAAAATTACTGTACACGATTATTGATAAAATCCAGCATTTCACAATAATTAAAAATGAATAGGTCAATATTTATCACAATCCTTTGGCTATTAAGTAATCTGGGATATGGCCAAGAAGAGGCAGTTGAAAAGACTGAACCTCCTGATTATGAGTTGTTTAGAGCAGAAGAAAATTACAGTTATTTAAAAGACAAGGAAATTTATGCCTATAAGACCGACTATTTGGATGTTATTAAATTCATTCCATTAAATAAAAAAAAGAATGTTAGTTTAACCTTAGGAGGTGAAATTCGTCCTAGGTTGGAATATTTTAATAACCGAAACTGGACAGAAGAAGACATTTTTTTTTACTCGCAGCGTTTGAGCTTCTATGCCAATTTTAACCTGACTAAATACGTCCAAATATTTGGAGAATTATATCATGGTTTGGTCAGTAGAGAAGAAGAATTTGCCCAGTCTGATCAATTGGATGTACATCAGGGGTTTATAGCATTAAAGATTCCTATCCAGGATAAGCAAAACCTGGATATCCGATTTGGTCGTCAGGAAATGGCTTTGGGTTCAGCGCGATTTATAGGCTTGCGTGAAGGTCTGAACATCCGAAGGACCTACGATATGGGGCGAGTGATCTATTATCAAAAGAGTTCAAAAATAGAAGTATTTTATGGAAAAGAAGTGAAACCTGAATTCGGTGTATTCGATAATGAATTTAACTTGTTTAACAGCAGTTCAATGAACCCTGAATTATGGGGATTATATTATCAATTTAAAATTAAAAAGGACATAGGGAAGAATGAACTGTACTACCTGGGGTTCCGTTCTCCAACTTCATTTTACAACGATGCATCAGGAGAGGATAAAAGACATACTGTTGGCTTGAGAAGATTTGGGAAATTGGGAAAGACATGGATATTCAACACGGAAATTGTTGGACAATTTGGGGAAGCAGGCGGCAAAAATGTTACGGCCTGGGCTTTTGAAACGGATTGGCATTATGTGTTTTACAAAATAAAACTGCAGCCAGAACTTGGTTTAAAACTCGACATCATTAGCGGTGATAAAGAATATGGAGATGACAAACTTCAAACATTCAACCCTATGTTCACCAACCCAGCTTATTTTAGTTTAGCAGTAACCATTGCTCCGGTGAATTTAATTGAATTTCATCCTTCCTTTTCTTTATATCCTACAGAAAAAATTAAGATTTATGTAGAATGGGCCTCTTTCTATCGATTTAGTAAAAATGATGGTGTTTATACACCTCCACGTTTTTTGACTCGAGAAGGTCAATCTACTGACGAGCGTTTGGTCGGCCATCAATTGGGATTAAAATATGAATTTGAGATTGATCGCCATCTTTCCTTTGATCTGGATCTAAGTTATTTTCTTGCAGGACCGTTTTTAGC
The DNA here is from genome assembly GCA_964580205.1 of uncultured Roseivirgaceae bacterium. Classification (GTDB taxonomy): domain Bacteria; phylum Bacteroidota; class Bacteroidia; order Cytophagales; family Cyclobacteriaceae; genus SZUA-3. The sequence continues at coordinate 9,336 of CAZOJZ010000176.1, read as the reverse complement.
AGAGACAGGGCCAGCAGAAAACATTTTTCATCTTGCACCAACGCTCAGCTATAAGTTTTAATCCTTAATGTAACTCCTTTTTTAAAGGAAGGAATACTTCCAAGTCCCAATTACGCACACCCCAATGTTCATCGCCAACATCATATCTCAGAATTGTGCACGTATTTTATCGCAAACATCAAAAAGAGCACCTTCTTTCAAGGCATAGGACGAAACTCTAATATCGGGTAAGGTGAACCGGTCAAGTATGTAGTCAATTAAACAGCAGGCCACTACAATCATATCTACTCTCATTTCGATCATACCGGGTATTTTTAGCCTTTCGACCCTGTCTTTTACCACAAGTTCATTATGGATCTCCTTGAACCCAGCTACACTTAACGGCTGCTCCGGATTATCTGATTTTTTAAGCCCTTGTTTTAAACAATGAATGTGGCTCAGGGTGTCGAAGGTGCCTGATGATCCAACTAATGTCTTGGGGTGGTATTGTTCCATAGCAGATGCCAGCGATACCAGCTGCCTACCCAGAAATGACTCCAGACTTTTTATTTCTCGGTGCGAAATGGGGTCATGGGTATGGAATTGATCCATTAGTCTTTGGGCCCCTATTTCAAAGCTGTGCATCCACTGAATGCTTTTTTGGTTACCAATAATAAACTCTACGCTCCCACCGCCAATATCAATAATCAACGAACTTGAGGTGCCCAGGTCCAGTGCTTGTTTTACACCCTGATATATAAGATTTGCTTCTTGTAGCCCATTAATGATATCAACTTTCAGTCCTGTTTGTTTGAATATTTCATCTGCCAGAGAAGGGCCATTGGACGCGTTACGAAATGCGCTGGTAGCGGTAACATAACTGCTCTGGACCCCCATCAATGTCATTGTTTCCCTAAATCCATTAAGTGTTTTTAACGCACGTTTCTTGGCCGGCTTGATTATTTTCCCATGATTAATCCCACCGGCTCCAATTTTGACACTTTGTTTTTCCTTGTGCAGTACCAGAACATTGGAAGGACCAATATCAGCTACCAAAAGGTGAAATGTGTTTGTGCCCAGATCGATAATCGCAATTCGCTGCATGCCGTCTAACAAATTTGGGCGAATATAATATTTATTGGCTGTAATAGAGACCTCCTGGAAAATAAATCCTTCCTTTTACATATATTTAGGGGGCACTATTTACCCCTCAATTATGGCCAAACCAAAGAGCAAGAAAGGCATTTCTACCCTCCCCGATAACCATGAAAAGTATCAGTTACTGGACCGAATGAATCAGGAGGCTTTACTTGGAGGAGGAGAATCCCGGATAGCTATTCAACATAAAAAAGGAAAACTGACCGCCAGAGAACGATTGCACATGTTGTTGGACGAAGGCACATTCCAGGAAATAGGAAAGTTCGTGACCCACCGGTGCAAAGAATTTGGGCTTGAAGATCAGCGCTACCTGGGTGACGGAGTGGTTACGGGCTATGGTAACGTCAATAGCCGTTTAGTCTATGTATTTTCTCAGGACTTTACAGTGTTTGGAGGTTCATTATCGGAGACCCATGCAGAGAAAATTGTAAAAATCATGGAACTGGCGCTTAAGAATGGTGCGCCCTTGGTAGGACTCAATGATTCAGGAGGAGCCAGGATACAGGAAGGAGTAGTGTCACTGGCTGGCTATGCGGATATTTTTTACAGAAATACCCTGGCTTCCGGAGTAGTGCCACAGATCTCAGCAGTTATGGGACCCTGTGCCGGTGGGGCGGTTTACTCACCTGCCATTACCGATTTCGTGCTAATGGTTGAGAAAACTTCCTACATGTTTGTTACCGGACCCAACGTAGTTAAAACCGTGACCCATGAGGAGGTAACTTCCGAAGAGCTGGGAGGCGCAATGGCACATAGTTCAAAAAGCGGAGTAGCCCATTTCTCCTGTGCCAATGAAATCGAGTGTATTAAAAACATTAAACAGCTACTAAGCTATATCCCCCAAAATTGCGAAGAGCCACCGCCTGCATATGCATATCAATCAAATAAAGAGGAGGAAAGACCAGGGTTAAATAAGGTAATCCCGGAAAATCCTAATCAACCATATGACATGAGGGATGTAATAAAGGGGGTAGTTGACGAAGATTCATTCATGGAGGTACACAAAAACTTTGCGGAAAACATTGTGGTGGGATTTGCGCATCTGGCCGGAAGAAGTATTGGAATCGTGGGCAATCAGCCAGCCTCTCTGGCGGGTGTTTTAGACATCAACGCCAGTACCAAGGCCGCCAGGTTCGTACGATTCTGTGATTGTTTCAATATACCTTTGTTGGTCTTTGAGGATGTCCCTGGATTCCTGCCTGGAACGGACCAGGAGTGGAACGGAATAATCACCCATGGAGCGAAATTACTGTACTCCTTTTGTGAAGCTACCGTGCCACGGATTACGGTAATTACCCGCAAAGCATATGGAGGTGCCTACGACGTTATGAATTCCAAGCATATTGGCGCTGATCTAAACTTTGCCTGGCCTACTGCAGAAATTGCCGTAATGGGGGCCAAAGGAGCCGCTGAGATTATCTTTAAGAAAGAAATTGCTGTCGCAGAAGACCCTGATGCTGCCTTGGAAGCAAAGGTACAGGATTACACTGCCAAATTTACCAATCCATACCGTGCCGCCCATCGTGGATTTATTGATGAAGTAATTCACCCTAAGGATACCAGGGCCCGGCTTATCCGGGCCTTTGATATGCTCAAAAACAAAGTAGACAAGCTGCCACGTAAAAAACATGGAAACATTCCCTTATAACCCTAACACCCTAACACCCTATGACTCTAAAACCTTAATAAAGATATGGATAAAAAAAGTAAATCATTTCTGGAAGAGTATCTGAATAATGCCTCACCTACAGGTTTTGAATCATCTGGCCAACAGATCTGGTTAGACTACCTGAAGGGTTACACGGATACCTATTTCACAGATACCTACGGGACTGCCGTTGCGGTGATTAACCCGGAGGCCGATTATAAGGTAGTGATAGAAGCTCATGCTGATGAAATTTCCTGGTTTGTAAATTATATTACCTCCGAAGGGTATATCTATGTTCGGAAAAACGGTGGGTCAGATCATCAAATAGCGCCTTCCATGAGGGTGAATATACATACTTCGAGTGGACCGGTGAAAGGAGTATTCGGTTGGCCGGCGATTCACGTACGAGTTGCCAGCAAGGAACAGGCACCCAGCCTGAAGAATATATTTGTTGACTGTGGGTGCAATTCAAAAGAGGAAGTATTGAAACTTGGAATACACGTGGGAAGTGTCATTACCTTTGAGGACCAGTTTATGACATTGAATAAAAAGTGGTTTACCGCCAGGGCACTTGATAACCGTATAGGGGGTTTTATGATTGCTCAGGTGGCCAGAAGGTTGAAAGAAAAGAAGAAAAAGTTGCCATTTGGTTTATACATTGTAAATTCCGTACAAGAAGAGATCGGGCTAAGGGGGGCTCAAATGATCGCCCAAAGGATAAAGCCGGATTTAGCAGTGGTAACAGATGTTACTCATGATACCACTTCTCCCATGTATGATAAAAAGAAAAGCGGTGATCAAAAATGTGGAAAGGGCCCTGTACTAACCTACGGACCTGCTGTACATAACAACGTACTCAATATGCTTATTGAAACGGCTGAAAAGAAAAAAATACCATTTCAGCGAGCAGCGGCCACCCGTTCTACCGGTACGGACACCGATGCTTTTGCCTACAGTAATGAAGGTGTTCCCGCTGTACTCATATCATTACCTTTGAAATATATGCATACCACTGTGGAGACAGTCCACGAAGATGATGTAGAAAATGTGATCAAATTAATGTTTGAGTTCCTTTTACAGCTGGATGCCGGACATGATTTCAGTTATTTGAAATAGATTCAATCCCGGCCATTGCCAAATCGGACCAGAATCCTGGGTAGCTTTTTTGTACAACTTCCGGCTCTTCGATAATCACTGGCAGACGTAGGGCAAGGGGTGCGAGTGCCATGGCCATGCGGTGGTCTTCGTAAGTTCTAAAAGTAACCGGTAGGGAAGCATTCAGATCATTGCCAGGGTGCAATCTCCAAGTTCCAGCTTCCTCTTCCAGCTTGGCTCCGATTTTCTCAAGTTCATTTTGCAGTGCTGCGATTCGATCGGTTTCCTTGATACGGAGGCTTTCCAGGCCGGTGGCTACGCACGATACTCCCAAAGCTGCACAGGTTGCCATAACGGTGGGCCCAAGGTCTGGACAACTGCTAAAGTCATGTGACAGGCAGTCTGTGGTTGATGCCCCTTTGGAAAGGGTGATCCCATCATTATGGAATTTTGTTTCCACACCCAAAGGTTGCATGATTTCCGCAATCTGACGATCCCCTTGAAGTGATTGGTCCTCCAGGCCGATTAAGGTAATCTCGCCGCTTTTTGACAATGCCATGATGCTGTACCAGTAACTGGCGGCAGACCAATCCGATTCAACTTTGAAGGTGGTAGCCTGATATGTTTGACCAGGAATATTTATTATATTATTCTCCCAGGTGTAAGTTGCCCCGAACCTACTCATTAACCCAAGGGTCATGGAAATATAGGGCCTGCTCATAATGCGTCCAGTCAGGATTACCTTTAGTCCCTGAGGAAGGGTGGGGGCCATCATCAGAATGGCTGAGATGTATTGACTACTAATATCTCCGGGGATGTTGATCCGGTTAGACTTTTGGGTAGAAAAACCTTTTGTTTCCAGAGGCGGATAGCCATCGTTGATCAGATATTTTATTTCTGCCCCAATTTCCCTCAATGAGTCAACCAGAATGCCAATAGGCCTTTCTTGCATTCGGGGCGTTCCTGTTAATATTTTAAATTGATTGGTGAGTGCAAAATACGCAGTCAAAAAACGCATGGTAGTGCCAGCATCCATTACATCTATAGTATGGTGGTGGTCTGGCAATAACTTTGTCATTAACACAGTGTCCCGGGCCTCTGCAAGGTTGTGCAGTTGAGAATCGCCTTCACAAAGAGCGTCGATAATCAGCGCCCGGTTACTGATGCTTTTTGATGCCGCCAGTGTAATGGTGGAGGTTTTTATACTCTCTTGTTTAGGCAGAGATCGGGTGGAAATATTGACCATCTAAAGTGGAAACGGAAAAAAATTTGAAAAGATGACCCTATGGTCGATTCAGTGGACTAAATTACATAACATATTCCTAACTGACACGTAATAATTGATACATAGTAAGGGTAATTTAAACAGAGTACTTATATGAATAGATCAGAAAAAACATTGTTTGCATTCGTAATAGGAGCTGCTGCAGGCTTGGCCGCAGGGTTTTTATTTGCGCCGGAAAAGGGTAAAAACACCCGTAAGAAATTGTCTGATAAAGCCACAGAACTCAAGGATGAGCTGAAGGAGAATATTGATGCTGATAAACTCCGAAGTTTAGCTAATTCCGCTATATCAGGCGTAGAGAAGTATAGTAAGAAATTCTCTGAGGTGATGAATAATTAGCTGGCTAGGCACAATGAACAGTAGTAATCCAGGGCTTGCTCTATTTCCTGAAGGCTGATGGGTGTATTATAGGTAGCCTGGCCAATATCTTCCAACAAGGTGCAAATAATTTGGCCGCCTTCATTTTTTTTGTCCTGTAGTGCATTTTTAGCTATAGCATTTAATTCTTCTCTAGGGATTTCAACCCTGCCAAATGTCTTAATCAAATAGTCTGTAATTTCTTCCAGGTTGTGGTTGGAAAGTCCTTCTTTTAAGGTCGACAGATAAGTTTCGCAGATCATTCCTATGGCAATTGCCTCTCCATGTAATAGCGGCTCAGACCCATGTAGGTAATGACGTTCAATTGCATGACCGATGGTATGGCCGAAATTAAGAATTTTTCTTACGCTTGTTTCGGTTGGGTCCTTTTCCACGATTTGGTACTTGGTATGCACAGAATGAGAAATGTGCTCACTCCAGGTTTGGGAGTCCCATGGGCTGGACCGTATATCATGCCAGTATTGCAGATCAAATATCAACGCATGCTTGATAATTTCAGCGAAACCGGAACGAAGCTCTGTAGTTGGCAAGGTAGATAAGAACTCCGGCCAGATTATTACCTGTTCAGGATCCTGAAAAACACCAATGTGATTTTTGTATCCCTGGAAATCAACTCCAAGTTTACCTCCAATAGAAGCATCTACCTGCGCCAAAAGTGTGGTAGGGAGGTTAATGAATTTGATCCCCCGTTTATAGGTAGCTGCACAAAATCCTCCCATATCTCCGATTACTCCTCCACCCAAATTGATCAAAAGCGATTTTCGGTCCATTTGATGGTAGGTCATTTCTTCCCAGATCCCGTTACAGGTACTTAGATCTTTGTGTTTCTCTCCTGCGGCAATATTAATTACAAAATGCTCCGGAAGAGATGATTCAATAAGAGGATAACAGTGAACGGAGGTATTACTATCTATTAGCACACCAATGGTTTGGTATTGGCCATCGGCAATGGATTTTTTAATGACTGGGGTAATGTCTTCGGTTATCTCAATATTAGAAGGCAACTGGTACATATTATTGTTTACAAATTAAATTATCCGTTGATTTTCTATCTTTGCAGGATTATGAATTCACAGCCGTCAGTTTCATTTGAGAATACTTCCATAGCCTTCTCTTCCAAGTCAGATGCTGCCCTGAAAAAGATGCATTTTATGTTCCGTGTGATGAACTATCCGCTGTTGGTAAATTTAGGTACTAATTTTTTAAAAATCGCACTGAAACTTCGGTTACCGGTTAAACCTCTAGTGAAACGTACCATCTTTGAGTTGTTTTGCGGAGGTGAAAGTGTCGAAGACTGCAGGGAAAAATCACTTGAACTAAATAAATATGGTATAGGTACAATACTGGACTATTCGGTAGAAGGGACTGAGAATGAGGAAGACTTTGAGCGGATCGCAAATGAAATTCTAAACACGGTTGAGAAGGCAGGCATCAAACCTAAAAACCCCTTTGTAGTCTTCAAGCCATCCGGTATTGGTTCCAATGTTCTTCTGAACAAAATTCAAGTTGGTGAAGTACTAAGTGACCATCAGGAACAAGCCTGGAATAACTTTAAGGGCCGGGTTAACAGTATTTGTGAAGCTGCTTTTCAAAAGAAAGTAAAGGTGCTGATTGATGCGGAGGAAACATGGATTCAGAAACCGATAGATCATTTGATTTACGATATGATGAGGAGGTATAATTCTGATCAACCCATCGTTTTTAATACTTTTCAGATGTACCTCAAGGACATGTACCAAAAGCTTCAGAATGCATATTCCGATGCTGTTAGGTGTAACTACCAGCTGGGGGTAAAACTAGTACGTGGTGCATATATGGAAAAGGAAAGGGAACGTGCACAAACGCTTGGTTACCAGGATCCCATTCAAATTGATAAGGACGCTGCAGATGAAGATTTCAATAAAGGCTTGAAATTCTGTATCGAGCACTTAAACAAAATTGCCTTATTTTGTGGTTCCCATAACGAATACAGTAATCGCTACCTTACCGAACTAATGGGAAATCATAATATTCGACCAGATGATCCCAGGGTTTTTTTCTCCCAGCTTTATGGTATGAGCGATAATATTAGTTTTAATCTGTCGAATGCAGGTTACAATGTCATAAAGTACCTTCCTTATGGACCGGTGAATGACGTTATTCCTTACCTTTTCAGGCGAGCGGAAGAAAACACCTCTATTGCCGGACAAAGCAGCAGAGAATATGTATTGATAAAGAAGGAGCTTGCGCGCAGAAGGGCTAATACCACTTAGTTCGTAGTTTTACATAATATGCCTAATTTTGAAGATAAATTTTTGATATATGCCACTTAGTGAACAAGAGATAATCAGAAGACAAGAACGGCAGCAACTGCTGGATTTAGGGATTGATCCCTATCCCGCTAAGATTTTCAGGGTGAATCAATCCACCACTCAAATTGTGGAGGGATTCAATAAAGGAGAAGACCTGAATGAGGTGGTGATAGCCGGTCGATTAATGAGTAAACGGATCATGGGCTCAGCTTCTTTTGCAGAACTTCAGGATGCCAGCGGACGCATTCAGCTTTATTTAAAAAGAGACGATCTCTGCCCTGATGAGGACAAAACACTTTATAATACAGTTTTCAAGAAAGTGCTGGGCATTGGTGATATAATTGGAGTAACGGGGAACGTTTTCAAAACCCAAAGTGGAGAGATTACGGTAAACGCAAAAACGCTGGTGGTGCTCTCTAAATCATTGCGGCCTCTTCCGATAGTAAAGGAAACTACAGATGAACAGGGTAATAAAATACTACATGATGCCTTCTCAGATCCTGAACAACGGTACCGACAGCGGTATGTGGACTTGATCGTAAATCCTAAAGTCAGACACACTTTTGTAAAGCGCACTCAATTAGTAAATTCCATGCGGTCGTATCTGAACAAGAAAGGATATCTGGAAGTGGAAACCCCGGTATTACAACCAATCTATGGAGGTGCTTTAGCCAGACCATTTAAGACACATCACAATTCATTGGATATGCCATTGTACTTGCGTATTGCTAATGAATTATATCTTAAACGCCTGATTGTAGGGGGGTTTGAGGGAGTTTTTGAATTTGCCAAAGACTTCCGCAATGAAGGTATGTCCCGGTTCCATAATCCGGAGTTTACCCAGGTGGAATTGTATGTAGCATATAAAGATTATCTATGGATGATGGAGTTAGTAGAGGAAATGATTGAACGTGTAGCCCTGGACCTTCATGGTGCCACCAGTGTAGTTGTTGGGGATCAAACCATCGATTTCAAGAGGCCCTGGAAAAGGTATAGCATGTTTGAGTCTATTGAGCATTTTACCGGGGTGGACATTTCAAATATGGATGAAAGTGAATTGCGTGAAACCGCTAATACCCTCGATGTGAAAGTGGACCCCTCAATGGGTAAGGGTAAGATCATTGATGAAATATTCGGTGAAAAGTGCGAACCTAATTTAATTCAGCCAACTTTTATCACAGACTATCCTGTAGAGATGTCCCCGCTGGCCAAAAAGCATCGGAGTAAGAAGGGATTGGTAGAACGATTCGAGGCTATTTGTAATGGCAAAGAGATATGCAATGCTTTTTCCGAGTTAAACGACCCTATTGACCAGAGGCAGCGGTTTGAGGAACAGTTGGAGTTGGGCAAACGCGGTGATGATGAGGCTATGGTGCTGGATGAGGACTTTTTAAGGGCGCTGGAATATGGTATGCCTCCTACTGCCGGCTTGGGTGTGGGAGTTGACCGGTTATGCATGATTATGACCAATTCCAATTCTATCCAGGATGTCATTTTTTTCC
>CAZOJZ010000175.1:0-2512 GCA_964580205.1 uncultured Roseivirgaceae bacterium | reverse complement strand
ATCTTGGTGTGTTGATTTTCTGCAAGTACAGCGTCAATGATGAACTGCAAGTTACTTCGTGTTAGCTCAGTGCTGATGCCACGCAAGCCGTCATTACCCCCCAACTCTAAAACGAAAATATCGGCTTTCTGCCGTAACACCCAATTGACCCGGTCCTTGCCCCCGGAAGTAGTTTCGCCACTTAACCCGGCATTAATGACTTTATAATTTAGGCCCAGAGAATCTATAATTTCCTGGATTAAAGTTGTAAAGGCCTGGGAGTTCTCCACCCCATATCCGGCGGTCAAACTGTTGCCAAAGAATATGATATGTTTTATCTCTTCTTTTTTAGTGGATTCAGGAGCAAGGATTTTGGCAGTATCCTTATTTTCCTGAACCTTCCTTTCACCACTACATGAAACACCAATGGTAATGAGCAGATATATAATATACTTATAAGCGTTTATTCGATGCATATTTGATGCTGTATTAAAAATATTAAACTTGGTCAAAGGCTTTTCGTAAACTAAACAAATTAATAATCTTTGAGTTTAACTTCCCAAATGCAAAAATATTTTCTTTCGCAGATACATGTCAACAATATTAAAAGTACAAAATCTTACCAAGACCTATCAAAGCGCCGGTAAACAATTAACGGTATTACGTGATGTGAGTTTCTCACTGGAAGAGGGGGATACTTTTTCCATAGTAGGTCCTTCAGGGAGCGGCAAAACTACTATTTTGGGTCTATGTGCGGGTTTAGACCGGTCTAGCTCAGGTTCAGTAGTTCTGAATGGATTTGCTATGGATGATCTTAATGAAGATCAAAGGGCTGAGCTAAGAAATAAATATGTGGGATTCATTTTCCAAAATTTTCAACTGATGCCCACTCTTACTGCCTTAGAAAATGTGATGGTTCCAATGGAATTACGAGGTGGAAAAAATATTAAAGACCACTGCCTGGAATTATTAGACCGAGTGGGGCTAGCGGAAAGACATCATCACTACCCTACCCAACTTTCAGGAGGAGAACAACAACGGGTATCTTTGGCAAGGGCATTTTCCAACCGACCCAAAATTTTATTCGCCGATGAACCCACCGGTAACCTGGATGATGAAACCAGCGAGAAGGTGGTGGAGTTGATGTTCGACCTCAATAAGGAAGCAGGTACAACCTTGGTGCTGGTGACTCATGATATGGAACTGGCTGATCGCACTAAACGTATCATCCGTATCAAAGGGGGTCAAATAATCTCAGATCAATTGACTTATGTAAAATCGGTAATTTAACCACTGCTATTTAGATGAAATCATCTCTTAATAAACGTTGGTTGCTAAAAATGGCTTGGCGGGATAGCCGCCGCAGCCGTTCACGCCTTATGTTGTTCACCTCTTCCATCATTCTTGGAGTGGCAGCGCTGGTAGCCATCAATTCCTTTAAAGAAAGTTTGCAGAGAGATATAAACGATCAGGCCAAAGATTTATTAGGGGCGGACCTGGTGATTTATTCCAATCAGCCCATCACCGATTCCGTAATGGTGATGATGGATACACTGGGAGGGGACCATTCGTTTGAAACCAGCTTTGCTTCCATGATATTTTTTCCTAAAAATCAAGGCAGCCGTTTGGTGAATGTGAGGGCTTTGAAAGGGAATTTTCCTTATTATGGCAGCATTGAAACCACTCCGGAGTCAGCAAATCTAAGTTTTCGACTACAGCAAAAAGCGCTGGTAGATAAAACTATCATGCTTCAATTTGAGGCTGAAACCGGTGATTCAGTCAAGATAGGGAATCTTTCATTTTTAATAGAAGGAGCACTTAAAAAACTACCCGGGCAAAGCGGCATTGCAGCCACTGTTTCTCCCCCGGTGTATATCCCATTGAAATACCTGGATAAAACCGGATTGGTGCAAAAAGGTAGCCGGATCACTTACCGACATTATTTCAAATTCGATCCTGAAACGGATGTGGGGGCTTTGGTAAAGAGCCTTGAACCAGTCCTGGAGAAAGAGGGATTGCGCCACGAAACGGTGGACATGCGCAAAGAAAGTATTGGTAGGACCTTTGAAAACCTGGCCAGTTTTCTAAACCTAGTGGGTTTCGTGGCCCTATTATTAGGCTGCGTAGGTGTTGCCAGTTCGGTGCATATCTATGTGAAAGAGAAATTGGCTTCAGTAGCCATATTGAGATGCATTGGGGCCAAAGGTACCCAGGCTTTTCTTATTTATTTGATACAGATTTTGTGCATGGGATTACTGGGATCTTTTATTGGGACTGCTCTGGGTAGTTCCATCCAAACTATTTTGCCTCAATTGTTCATGGACTTTCTACCCCTGGAAGTCAACACCTACATCTCTTGGAAAGCCATTGTCCAAGGGTTTTTGATCGGAACTGCGGTTTCACTTTTATTTGCACTGTATCCATTGATCAATATTCGAAGGACCTCTCCCCTGCGTACCCTGAGGGCGGAATATGAGGAAAAAAGAGAATCAATGGACCTATTGAAATGGTTGATAGGGGGTTTGATCATCTT
>CAZOJZ010000174.1:0-4825 GCA_964580205.1 uncultured Roseivirgaceae bacterium | reverse complement strand
TCTTGGTCCGTTAAATCTTCAGGCCGATCAGCTTCCAGAGACTTCCTTAACTGTTCACGGGCCTTTTCGAGGGCCTTGGACTGCTCAACTTTTGCCTGCTCCAAAACCTTTCGCTGCTCTTTCAGTGCTTCACGGATACGGTCCCTGGTGGTGTCATCTAACTGTAAGTGAAGGTCCTTAATGATTATTTTTATTTGATCCATATCCACTAATTCATCCATCTCTAATAAAATATCAGGCATTAGTATCTGGGATAAAGCGGTCACCTCCTCAATTTCAGGAAGGAACAATTCAAAATCTTCTTCCGGAAAGAATAATTCAAAGTCCGCTATTTCAATTTCAACTTCCGGTGCGATGTCAATGTCAATATCCATCTCAACCTCCTCCTCAAAATCTAATGGTGGAAGCATGGGAGGAAGTGCTCCAAATGGCGGAAGCATGGGAGGCAATTCCTCTTCGATTTCAATATTTGGAAGAACAGGAATAGTATCGGTTCTCTGATTTAACCGAAGCGATGTAGTGGATAAACTGGAATAAAAAACACCTTGATGTTGCACTGGCATCAACTGGGCTTGTACTCGATGTGAATACCAGGTAAGGCAGATAACTGTTAACAAGAGTACAGTTCCAGGCACTAACTTTTCCTTGATGGTTCTTACACTCGCCTGGGGATAAACCAATCTTTTAATACGCATGAGTAACTCTCTTTTATTTTTAAACAATCCCATCCCTAACACCGGTGTCTTGAGTGACCAAGCGCCTAGATTACTTAGTGCACTGGCATAAACCATTTGATTTCCACAGCACCTCACGGCAATATCATCACAACAACGCTCTCGTTGCTTTCGAATTGTTTGCGATATCCACCACACTGCCGGATTAAAAAACAATAGGGACTCTACTACTGTTTGTGCAATATTTATCAGGTAGTCCAACCTCTTGATATGGGCCAACTCATGTGCGAGAATAGCTTCTACTTCGTGGGTTTTTAAGCCGGTTAGCATTCCAATAGGCAACAGTATTACAGGTTTTAGATGACCAATCACTAAGGGGATCTCAGCAAGTTTAGACTCTACTATTTTAACAGATGTTCTGATGCCCAATCTTTGAGATAATTCACCAACCTTCTTTTGCCAGACTAATGATACAGGTTGTGTCCCCAGGGCTTTTAATCTTCGAAGATAGATCATGCTGCCTTGAAGTCGAATGAGGAAAAATACTACACCTATTAACCAAACTACTACCAGAGAAGGTAAATAGGGTTGTAATCGCTCCATTATCTGATTAAAAAAGTTTTTTGCGACCGGAATGTTGTGAAAATCATATAGCTGAATTACTGAGGTGCCCTGAGAAATACCCATAACATCTCCTATAGAAACAGAGGATTGATCCATTAATAGAACAAACTGCTGATTTAGGGTGTACCCACCCCAAAAGATCAGTGTACAAAGAGCCGTAACTGACAACCAATATTTGAGTTCAACATTTTTCCTGGGAATTGCATATAGCACCACCCTCAATAGCAAGACAATAATTATACCTTGCCATAAGGTATGGATCAAAGTACTGCCAATTCCCTGAATTAACAGGTCTGATAAATACGCTGTCGAATTCATTTATTACCTCCTTCCAATTGATCTAAAAAAGCCCTGATTTCATTTAATTCTGCCGCAGTGGACTTCTTGTTACCCAAGGCCTGCATCACTAATTTCATGGCAGACCCTCCAAAAGCCGAAGCCATAAGTTTATCAATTAATTGCTGTTGGGTTTTTTGCTGACTAATAGCAACCTTGTAAATATGAGTCTTACCAGTGGTGTCCCGGTTCAACAATTGCTTATCAGCCATAATTTGCATAATCTTCAAAGTAGTGGTATAACCTACATTCTTCTGTTTGGATAGCAAATCATTCACAAATCTTACGGTGCTGGGTCCATGCTCCCATAATACCTGTAAAATCTCAAGCTCTGCTTCGGTGGGCTTTGGAACTTTCATTTGATATATATAATTTATTTCAGTGTAAACATATACGAATAGTTTCGTATAACAAATATATGTACGAAGAACTTCGTAAAAGGTTGACAAAATTGTAATTTAAATTCCTCATTTCTAATTTCTACAAGAATTTTATCGAGTCGTGATATAATATCCAGCCTATGTTTTCGTAATATTGTACTGAAACAACAGCTTATATGAAATATCTATGCTTCGCATTGCTTTTATACCTAGGTATTGAAGTACAGTTGAGCGCGCAGCATACCTTAAATGCTGGCAAAAAAGTTTACACGACCTCCAAAGTAACAGACCTCCCTCCTTCCATTGATGCTATTCTTGATGATGAAGCTTGGAATCAGGTGGAGTGGGCCGGGGACTTCAGCCAATATAAACCTGATAACGGGGCCGCACCCACCGAACAAACTGCATTTAAAATCCTTTATGATGACAAAAACCTGTATGTCGCATTCATGTGCTACGATAGTGAACCGGATAATATAGATAGTCGAATGACCCGCCGGGATGGCTTCGAAGGTGATCGGGTTACCTTAAGTATAGATAGTTACTATGACCATTTAAGCGCATTTTCCTTTACCCTAAGTGCATCAGGAGTAATCAGCGATGCTGCAGTAACCAACAATGGAGGCAACTGGGATAGAAATTGGGACCCAATCTGGTTTGCAAAAACAGCAATCACTAAGGAAGGGTGGGTTGGTGAGGCCCGTATTCCCTTAAGTCAACTACGATTCTCCAAAAAAAAGAAACATATATGGGGACTCCAGGTTCAACGGCGATTATTCCGTATGGAAGAACGCTCCACCTGGCAACACGCACCTAATGATGCTCCAGGATGGGTCCATCTGTTTGGTGAACTTCATGGTATAAACGGCATTAAACGTCAAAAACAAGTAGAGGTGACACCCTATATGCTGGCTCAAACGGAACGGTATCCTGCTGAGGAAGGAAACCCCTTCGCTACTGGTAAGGAGGGAAAAATTACTGTCGGGATGGACGGAAAAGTTGCTATTACCAGTGATTTTACTCTGGACTTTACTATAAACCCAGATTTCGGGCAGGTAGAAGCAGACCCTTCCGTTGTAAACCTGTCTGCTTACGAAATATTCTTCAGAGAGCGACGTCCATTCTTTACCGAAGGTAGAAACATATTGAGTTTCCGGTTATCTTCAAACGACATCCTCTTTCATTCCCGTAGAATCGGAAGAGCCCCCCAATTCCGCCCATCCCTGGAAGAGGATGAGTATATAGACCGGCCAGATCGAACTACTATTTTAGGAGCACTCAAGCTAACCGGCCGCACCAAAAATGGTTTATCCATTGGTATTATGGAATCTGTAACCAAAAAGGAGTTGGTAGAAATTGATCAGAATGGCAATCGCCGTAAAGAAACAGTGGAGCCCCTTACTAACTATTTTGTCAGCCGAGTACAGCAGGACCTCAACAAAGGCAACAGTCAGATTGGCGCTATGTTTACTGCTACCAATAGAAACATCGACGAGCCTTCTCTTGAGTTTCTTCACCAGTCGGCTTATACCGGTGGAGTGGATTTCAGACACAGTTGGAAAAATCGCACCTATTATATTGAAGGAAATGTTGCTATGAGCACCGTCAATGGTACCACAGAGTCCATGCTACGGTCTCAAACGTCAAGTGAACGTTTCTTTCAGAGACCGGATGCCGATCACCTGCACATTGATTCCACCAAGACTTCCCTAACCGGAAGCAGTGGTAAATTTGAATTCGGAAAAAGAGGTAATGGAAACATTAGGTTTGAAACGGGTGCTTCATGGAAATCACCGGAACTTGCTATTAACGATATCGGATTTATGCGCAACACTGATTTAATCAGGCAATGGTTCTGGATGGGGTATAATATTCTAAAGCCTACCAAAACCTTTAGACATTTCAGTGCAAACTTCTATCAAAATACCGATTGGGATTTTGGTGGAGTCAATATTCGGAATCGAATTAATGTCAGTACCAATGCTGAGCTAAAGAACTACTGGGGTTTACGTATGGGTACTTCATTACGAGGCACCACCGTGTCAAGATCTGCTCTACGAGGTGGTCCCTCTTTTTTATTTCCCGGATCTGCCTATGTTTGGTTTAGAGTAAGTTCCGATGAGCGAAAGAAACTACGATTTAGTACAAATCCATGGGTATCCTCTGGTTTTGAAGGATCTTCCGATGGCTATGGACTATCCATGAACTTCAATTATCAGCCCATCAATGCGCTAAATATTTCTGTTTCACCCGGATATACCTGGAGAACCTGGGAACAACAATATGTAACCACCAAGACCCATGTTGACCAAAAGCGATATATAAATGCATCAATTGAACAAAATACCGCTAGTGTTTCCGTTCGCTTCAATTATAGTATCAAGCCAAACCTATCACTACAATACTATGGACAACCCTATGTGTCCACAGGAGACTACCACGAATTTAAAAGAATATCCGACCCAAATAATGACCACTACCAAGATCGCTTCCATATTTTCACCGATGAAGAAATAACTGCAAATGATACATCTAATGAGTATCTGGTAGATGAAAACCTTGACGGCACCGTGGATTATACATTTGCAAACCCAAATTTTGATTTCCTTCAGTTTCGTTCAAACCTGGTGATGCGTTGGGAGTATAAACCTGGCTCCGCGCTATTTTTAGTATGGAACAAAGAACGCACTGAAAGCCCGGATATGGGTAGTTTTACTTTCTCTGAAACCGTGGACAATTTTTTAGATCCTATCTCACAGGCAAGCAATATTTTTCTGTTGAAATTTACTCATAGGTTTGTACTTTAGGTCA
>CAZOJZ010000173.1:0-1543 GCA_964580205.1 uncultured Roseivirgaceae bacterium | reverse complement strand
TAAGGGATGATGGAAGTGATACGCACATAGTTGTTTTGGACCTCATCACCAATAACGAAACAGTTTTGATTGACGAACCGGCAATTGATTTGGATCCGTTTTTCTCTTCTGATAGGGAGTTGGTTTACTATGCCTCGGCTGTTAATGGATCCATTGATTTGTGGTCGATTAATTTGTCAACTGGCGAAAGGCAGCCCATTACTGATGATCGCGGTGTCCAACGGAGGCCGGTAGTCCACCCGGGAGGAAGCCAGCTGGTATATCTCAATAAAATCGGTTCATACAATTCAGTGGTACTGCGTGATCTTGAAAGTGGAACCGAGCGGACTTTGGTTGAAGACCGCCTCACCTCCCAGGCAGATATGACACTGAACAATGACGGGACGCTAATGGCCTACACCTGGCCTTATGATGGAGGCTATGAAATACGTTTGTTGACCCTGGATGTACCAAACTCTTCTTTAAGATTGACTGTCAGCGAAGGCATGCCACTGGCGCCGGCTTTTAGCGGTGATGGACGATGGATATACTATGCAGAGGCAGGTGAAAATGAACGCACGGAGCTAAAGAGGATAAGTGTTAATGGTGGCAACCCTGAAATCATGGAGATAAGTTCATGGGACTGGGATGCGCCAAAAGGAAAAATAAAAATAATTACCAAGGTTGACGGGGTAACGCAACCTGTCCGTCTTAATGTAACGGATGCCACTGGTCATCCGGTAATACCAGATGAGGGCGCTGTAAGATCTGACGGTCAGAATGGTATGGTGTTTTTCTATTCCAATGGAGAAATAATCCTGGAGGCACCAGAAGGAGCTGTTGAAATCACCGCAGTACAGGGTTTCTTGACGGAAGCAACAGTCCAAAAAACGCAGGTTCGATCGGGTACTACTGAAGCAATAACCATTGAATTGGAGCGAATCTGGCACCCCAATGCTTCTGGGTGGTATTCAGGTGATAATCACTTCCATCTGAACTATGGTGGCACTTATCAATTGGATCCAGAGGACATCATGCTGGATATGAAAGGGGAGGGGCTGGATGTTGCCTTCCCATTATTGGCCAATTTACATAACCGCTTTCTGCAACAAGAGCTTTGGGGTTGGAAGAATGAAGGACTTCCCATGATCCGTATTGGACAAGAGGTCCGTTCGCATTTTTTAGGGCATTTGTCTCTGATTGGTACTACAGAACTTTATTGGCCCTGGATATGGGGCCCCTTCTATGAAGTTTATGGAAAAGACGACCGTACCAATGCGGCTCCCCTTAGATTCGCCAGAAGTCAGGGTGGCCTTGGTGGTTATGTACATCCGGTACGGCCACAAAACCCATTTTCGGAAGAAGGCGCACAGTCTGTCCCGGTGAGCCTGGTGGCAGATTGCGTTCTGGGTGAAGTAGATCTGATTGAAGTAGGCTGCTTATGGACAGATGAATTAGGGACCGGGTCGATGTGGCACCAAATCCTGAATATAGGAGTGCCTTTAGCAGCATCCAGTGGAAGTGACGTAATGAATGATTATTACCGAACTATGGCGGTAGGAGC
>CAZOJZ010000172.1:0-2894 GCA_964580205.1 uncultured Roseivirgaceae bacterium | reverse complement strand
CAATCCCAAAGTTAAGATCATTGTTGTTGATCCCAGAAGAACCAAGACGGCACAATATGCTGATTTGCATTTACCGGTAGCTCCGGGCACCGATTTGTTGCTACTCAATGCCATGGCCCAGATAATCGTAGAGAAAGAGCTCCACGATCCCGGTTTTATACAGGAGCATGTCAACTTTAATGATGGGAAAAATACAGTCTCCTGGAATAATTATGTCACTTTTCTTCAGGACTATAGACCGGAAAAAGTAGCTAATGAGCTAGGGTTAACACCTGGTCAAATCGAAGAAGCAGCCTATCTTTTTGGGTCTTCCGATGCCACATTATCCTTGTGGACTATGGGCATCAACCAACGAGTCCAAGGTGTGTTTTTAAACAATTGCCTGAACTCTTTACATTTGATCACTAGCCAAATTTGCCGCCCGGGCGCAACACCTTTATCGCTAACAGGTCAGTGCAATGCTTGCGGAGGAGTAAGAGATACGGGGTCACTTTCCCATCTTTTACCAGGGGGGAGGTTTGTAAATAATCCTGAGCATCGTCAGGAGATGGAGGAGATATGGGGAGTTCCGGAAGGGTCTATTAGCTCAAAGCCAGGCTATGATGCGATTAATTTGTTCAAAGCCATGGACGAAGATAAAGTAGCAGTATGCTTAATAATGTGTACCAATCCCGCTCAGTCTCTTCCCAACGCCAGTCTATATCGTGAGGCAATGAAAAAATGTTTTCTTGTCGTGGCTGATATCTTCGAAGATACAGAAACAGCACAATATGCCGATGTCATCCTGCCCGCAGCTTTCTATACGGAAAAGACTGGTGTTTATGGCCAGACAGAGAGGCGTTACCAGTTGGTAGAAAAGCTTATAGATCCACCTGGTGAAGCCAGAAGTGACCTTGAAATCATTGTTGATCTGGCAGAGAGGCTTGGGCACGGAGGATTAATCAAAAATAAAACGGCTAAAGATACATGGGATGAATGGCGTAAAGTTTCGGCTCACAGCAAGTACAATTTTGAAGGTATTACTTACGAAAGACTACAAAAAGAAAGAGGCTTACAGTGGCCTTGCCCTACGGAGGATCATCCTGGAACGGTTCGCAGGTATTGCAAGGGCGATCCATTCGTTCAAGAGGGAAGAGAAATTCAATTTTATGGGAAGCCAGACAACAAAGCTGTGGTATTTCTCAGACCTTATATCCCTTCAACGGAGAAGACTACCGACCAATACCCGTTGTATCTTACGACAGGAAGGGTAATTGAACAATGGCATACAGGTACGATGACTGATAAAATTTCTGAGATCAGTAAAACTTCAGGTAGGGGAAGGTTTTTTATAAATCCCCAGGATGCTTATGAAGCCAAAGTGACCGATGGGGATGAGATTGAATTGGAAAGTAGATATGGAAAAATAACCGGTATGGTTGAAATTTCTGAAGATGAAAGTCCGGGAGTTCTTTTCGCTTCGTTTTTTGATTCGAAATTTTTGGTAAATGTTGTGGTTTCAGACCTGCTCGATCCGTTTTCAAAACAACCTGAATATAAGATCACAGCCGTATCCATCAAAAAACACCAAACAACAAGTTAATTTTTTCGATATGTCATTAGAAATTATAGAAATTGTTGGGTTGATCTTGGTACTGATAGAGGGAGTGACATTATTAAGATTGTTCAAAAAGACCGGAAAACTGAAACCAAGTGTGAAACGGCTTGCTTTTCTTTCCATTATAGCCATCCCTATTGTGATAATGTTCACAGCAAATTACCACGTATTTGAAACCAGCAAAACAGTTGAAGCCTGCATGAATTGTCATGTGATGAAACCAATGGGAAATGATATGCTTAACCGTGGAAGTCAGACTTTAGCTGCCCGCCATATGACAAACAATTGGATCAAAGAGAATCAATGCTATGGATGTCATAAAGATTACGGTTTGAATGGGACTCTGAAGGCCAAAACAGATGGGTACAGACATTTGATGCGCTACATAACTAAGACATACACCGAGCCAATTATTTATCGGGGAGAATTTAATAGTAACAATTGTCTGAGTTGTCATCAGGGAACCCCGACATTTGATAATTTAAAAGTACATCAACCAGTTATTCTTAATTTAGATAAAAAATCGTCTACCATTAGTTGCATGAATTGTCATGGTAAAGCACATCCGACAAGGGCGCAACGTACACCAGGGCACCCTGATTATGAAGAACTAACAGGTGAAGCTATTCAATTTGAAGAGGTGGGAGATCTGAGCTCTATTAAGAACTGGTTTGCTAATATCAAATAATATGAGACACTTTTTAGTTGAAGGTAGTTTTGTTATTCTCGGTACTTTAATAAGTATACTATTCATTTTTAACACGAGTCCTTTTCTAATGTTTGCTTTTGCCTTCATTGCCCAGCCTCTTTTCTTATTTGCCATTATGAGCAGTATTTGGATGATTTATAAAGACCTGAAAAGAAAGGACGTATTGTAACTTGGTGTTATAACAGTATTAAGCGAGCATAATAATTTCCAAAGTTCATTCGTTCAAGACATTTAATATAATGGCCTGCGTTATGTTAGGGGTGACATCCGAACGGCCGCTTTTGGCCCAGGCTGTGTGAAAACTCAAAAACGGCCTCGTGTAGTCCCCTCTAAGCTCGACTGAATTTCGGGTGAAGTTGGTCTCTGCTGGATGGAAATTATCGGTTCGGAAGCCTCACAAATGCCGGATAGTCTACGTTTGATCTTGACATCAACAATCGCCTTTTTCTCTATACTTACGATCAGGGTGGCAATGAAAATTACAAACTATATATGATGTCAGAAGGGGTTGGGAAGAACTTGACTCCGGGGGATAGTATTCGAAATGGTTTTTGGGGTTGGAGCAGGGACCAAAAAAGCATGTTTTAC
>CAZOJZ010000171.1:0-1705 GCA_964580205.1 uncultured Roseivirgaceae bacterium | reverse complement strand
GGCACTATGCTGGTTATTAAGCAGCTAGTGCGTAGTTGTCGTTGTTGGCAACTATAGTTTTGTAGTCAGATTTACGAGGAAACTACACCTCGACATGCACCTCAGGTTTCGCTACCCACGTCGAAGCCAATACGCCCCCGTAAGTTTAAAACCTTAAGTAGTGGATACTCCTCTTAATAGTATTTTTCCGCGATTGCGTTGTCAGCTCCGTGCTCAGATACTCATGTATGAATATACATTCCGCTCTTGTGCGCGGTGCTTCCTCGCACTCACAAAAAAATCCTGATTAATAGATGTATCCAGATAACCAGTATACGATATGCGGGGATGACTGAACAGGGTGCTACAATGTTCAACTACGGATCTTTAACAGTCTTTGTTTTTCGCGTTTCCAGTCTCTTTCTTTTTCGGCTGCACGTTTGTCATGGGCTTTCTTGCCCTTTGCAACACCAATTTCAAGTTTGACCAGACCATGTTTCCAGTAAAGTGCGGTTGGGATCAAGGTGTAGCCTTTACGTTCCACAGCACCAATGAGTCGGTTTAGTTCGGTTCGATGTAACAGACATTTTCTATTTCGCGTTGGATCGGGTTTGATGTGCGTAGACGCTGTTGGCAGTGGTGTTATGTTCGCACCAAAGAGGAATGCTTCATCATTTTGTAACAGAATGTAGCTTTCATTGATCTGTATGCGACCCGCGCGAATACTCTTAACTTCCCAGCCTTCTAATGACAGACCTGCTTCATAGCGATCTTCTATGAAGTAGTCGTGCCTGGCTTTCTTGTTGAGAGAAATGGTGCCACTTTTCGATTTTTCTTTTTTGGCTTTTGCCACAATGAGTTCTGCCTTGATTCAGCGCGCGATTGTAACCCCAAACTACCTGAACTCTGAAATCTACATTTACAGGTAGTTTGGGTATAATTATTTGATGGAAAAATATAATGACTGAGAAACGACAATCTATCCATGGCCAATGGTCTTCCCGTTGGGCTTTTATTATGGCAGCGACGGGATCTGCTGTCGGTTTGGGTAATATCTGGCGGTTTCCCTATATCACCGGGGAGTACGGTGGCGGTGCATTTGTACTCATGTATCTTGGTTGTGTTTTGCTGGTCGGTATCCCAATCATGATGGCCGAGGTCTTGCTCGGTAGACGAGGACGCCAAAGCCCCATCAATACAATGGAGGCATTATCCAAAGAAGAAGGGTTGAACCCGGCATGGCGTTATCTTGGTTGGATGGGGGTGGTTGCCGGTTTTTTGATTTTGTCTTTTTATAGTGTAGTTGCCGGTTGGACACTAGAATATATATTTCAGGCGGGTTCGGGCAATTTCCTTACCGCGACTGATGGTGAAATTGGTGAGATCTTCGATAGTCTGCTGAGAAATCCTGGTCAATTATTGGTCATGCATACTTTATTTATGGCATTGACCGTTGTCGTTGTTGCCATGGGTGTCAGGAGTGGTCTGGAACGCGCCGTTAAATTTTTGATGCCCGCACTTTTCATTTTGTTATTAATCATGGTGGGCTATGCCATGTCCAATCGATGCATCATCAGGTAGGTACGATCCGTAAACCATAATGGCACCCATGCCCAGACTCAGGCTGAAAAATGCCTGACCTAATGCGACAAGAAATCCCTCCCCGGATAACTTGCTCCAGTCCGGATAAAACAAATAATACAGACCTTCCTGAAAACCATCAGTG
>CAZOJZ010000170.1:0-3893 GCA_964580205.1 uncultured Roseivirgaceae bacterium | reverse complement strand
CTGTTGTCGGCATTTCCATTACCTCACTGGTGTTCAGCCGAATGTCGGACGGGGGCCGTTGATAAAGGGTGGTAAAGGCGTGTGTTTGTAAAAAAAAATTAAAAAAATGTTACGTCTATACTGATTTTGAGTACGAAATGTTACGTTATAAGATTATTCCTGGCTTTTTTTCACGTTTTAAATTCAAATTACTCAGCAAATTCCATGATTATTACTTGCTCTAGATGCATAATGAGTTTAAATAATTCGTATAGGAGAATTAATTTAGTTGTTTAGAAGATATATGGAAACCCGGATATTGAGAGTGGCTAGCGCTTGACTGTCCAGTTTATCCTTCCTTACCCAATCCTGTAAAAATTTAAGGAATTAAGGTTTTAGTTTAAATCCACATTTGAGATTAAATACTGAAATGTAACAATATTGGAGCGTAAGACGAACGGCTGCTTTCGGCCAATAGCGGCCGGTCACGCTTATTGAGTGGCTATGTGCGGTACGTACGAATAGGGCATGGACTTCATAGTTTTTGTTATCAGAGATTATTTAATTTATTCAACTATTCTTTGACCAACTCTGCCGCAAAAGCAACCGCATCCTCAAATTTTATCAAGCCTGGTTATAACTGAAATAACGCATGACCGGTTATTAAAACTGTATAGTGAATATAGTCTGTTGCTTTCCCGGGTCAGATTTTACCATGAGTTTGCCATGATGTAGTTGAATAATTTGCCTGGATAAACTGAGTCCTATCCCTGACCCCTTTTCCTTGGTGGTGTAAAACGGAATAAATATTTGATCTTGTGCCTCAGGAATTATACCGGATCCATTATCCTGAATTTCAATCAATATATGTGATTGTTCATCTAACCTGCCACTCAAAATAATTTGGGGATTTTTGCTGCCACTGACGGCTTCCAGGGCATTTTTAAATAAATTAATCAGCACTGTTTCCATTTGTTCCTGATCGGCGCTTATTTCCAGATCAACAGGAACAACTTTTAATGCTACTGCTGTATTTTGTTTTTTGATTTCACCATCAAATAATTGTACCAACCTTTCCAACAGATCCAATACTTTAACAATCCCAAATTTAGGCTTGGGTATTTCACTAAAACTGCGGTAGGCGTTAATAAAGTGCAATAATCCCTTGCTTCTTTTTTCAATGGTCTTTAGCGCTTTGGTAACATCGTTAGTGGTTTCCAAGGTGAGTAGCTGGGTGTCAGGAGTCCAGGACATTTCATCATTTAGTATCTCATTTAGGGTTTCCACATGCGAAACAATGGGGGTGATGGAGTTCATAATTTCATGCCGCAGCACTTTTGCCAGATTTTGCCAGGCTTCTACCTCTTTTTGTTGGAGTTCGGGTAGAATATTTTGTAACGACACCAGCTTAAAGGCCTTACCCCTCAATCGCAATTCGGTGGCCGTAACAGATAGTTGAAGCTCTTCGTTATTTTGAGATAGCTTCAGCAGGGTGTTGTCACCAGGTTTAAGCTTTATTAATAGCTTAAACAGTGTGGTGCTATATCTTTCCAGCTCTGATATATTCCGGATGTAAGGAGTCCCCAGCAATTTGATAACGGCATTATTAAACAATTCAATTTTCCCATCCTGATCAAATGAAATCAGTCCAACTCTTACATACTGGACTACGGTATTTAGGTATTGCAAGTGTTCTTCTTTTTCTGCCCTGACATCACGAAATGCATCAAGTACATGGTTAAATGCTTCATTCAATTGCTGAAAACTTTTGCCATATTTACTGTCCCTGCTGAACTTGACAGTGAAGTCAGCGTTTTCAATTGACTCCAGGAAGAATGTCACTTTACGATTGGTGGATTCTACATAATGAATGAGGCTGGAAATAATAATTCCGGAGGCAATGACCGCATATCCAACAGCAATATATTGTTCTTGAATTAGAAAATGGGTGCCGCCGCCAAAAGCCATTGCCAGCAAAACTGCTCGCCATACAATTTGTAAACGAAAGTTCTTAAAGATCATATTTCTCCATCCTTCGATACAAAGATGTACGGGTGAGCCCTAATTCTTTAGCAGCTTGGGTAACACTACCATGGTATTTTGTTAGTATCCGTTGGATCATGATCTTTTCCACGTGATCAAGGTTGAAATTTGAGATGACCACACTTTCAGAATCTTCCACTTCAGGCGCTTGACGGGTATTAATAAATAGGTCTTCTGCATTTAAGGTGTATCCTTTGTTCATAATTACCGCCCGCTCCATAATATGTTGCAGCTCCCGAACATTTCCTGGCCAATTATACTTCTGCATTCTTTTTAGGGCCGGTTCACTGAGCGACCTGATCTTTTTTTGATATTTTTTCACATAATGCTGCAGGAAATATTCCGCCAGTAAGGGAATGTCTTCAACACGTTCTCTTAAAGCGGGCACCTGGATTTCTATAGTATTGATACGGTACAATAAATCCTGCCGGAACTCTTGTTTCTGCACCATCTGGTGAAGGTTCATGTTAGTGGCAAAAATCTGACGCACGTCCACGGGAATCACTTTATTGGACCCTACCCGTACCACTTCTTTGTTATGTAAAACCGTCAACAACTTAGCTTGCATAGGCAACGAAAGGTTTCCAATCTCATCAAGGAATATTGTGCCGCCTGAGGTAATCTCGAATCGGCCCGGGCGGTCCTCTTTAGCATCCGTGAAGGCACCTTTGACATGTCCAAATAATTCGCTTTCAAACAAGCTTTCGCTTAAAGCACCCAAATCAACTTTAACAAATACTTCATTTGACCGTTGGGAATTTCGGTGTATGGCCCGGGCAATCAGCTCTTTCCCGGTACCATTTTCTCCTAAGATCAAAACGTTGACATCGGTTCGGGCCACCTGTTGAATGGTCTCATATAACTTCAACATGGGGTCACTTTGTCCGATGATATCTTGATATTTGTAATCGATGTCGGCGTTCACTTGCTTTTGCCAGGATCTCAATTTGTCAGATTCTAAACGGGAAGCCCTTAATTTCATGGCCGAAAGTATGGTGGCTTGCAACTTCTTATTCTCCCAGGGCTTGACGGTAAAATCAGTAGCTCCTTCCTTGATGGCTTTTACTGCTAATTCCACATCGCCATAGGCGGTGATCATCACCACTACTGCTGAGGGATCAATACTTAGGATTTTATCCAGCCAAAAAAAACCTTCCTTGCCGCTACTTACGTCTTTGGTGAAGTTCATATCAAGAAGGATCACATCATGGGTTTGGCTGTGCATAATATCCGGAATGGAATCCGGGTTATTGGCGGTATCGACTTGTGCAAAGTGACGTTTCAGGTAAAGTTTCGCGGCATCCAACACGTCCAGGTCATCGTCGACCACCAGTATTTTACCTTGTTTGGAATTGCTCATTGGAGAAAATAAGATACAACTAAATAAAATGCTGTAGTAACAAAGCTGGCAAATATTATACCTATTGCAAATAGCATCAAAATGAGGTATAAACTGACATGAGGCGTTCGCTAGCGAACGAATTAGTACGTCAGCGTACGTGCCGGAGGCTAAAAAGCCTCGTAAACGGCCAAAACCGCTTTGGCATATTGTTGGCTCCATAGATGTCATAAATAGCATTGATTATGGGAATGGACCGTCAACTAAAGAAAAAAAAGTGGCCTCCGAAGAAGATACTTTCTTTGAGCGGAGCAGGTCTGCTCATTCTTTTTATTTTTTATACCCTGATATTTGCTGATCATCGCTCCAAGCTCAATGTGGAAGTGGACAAGATCACCATATTCACCATACAGGAAGGGGACTTTCAGGAGTGGATCCCGGAAACCGGAGTGGTACAACCCATTGAAACCTATTACCTAGATGCCAGCGAAGGTGGTATTGTCCAGGAGCTCAACACCGAAACGGGAACCAT
>CAZOJZ010000169.1:0-1966 GCA_964580205.1 uncultured Roseivirgaceae bacterium | reverse complement strand
GACCAGATAATTCAACAAAAACTTACATTAGGGAGCTGAATGAAAGGATTGTCAGGCTTGTCAATAACTAACCGACTTTGACATTATGAAATATGTGCCTAAGTTTATTCTTATCGGAAAAAACCAAAATCATGAAAACTACCTGTTTGTTTATCATTCTTCTTTCTGTCACTTCACTGGTTGCACAACAGGTCAGTAGTGAGGTTGATGCATTAGTATCTCCAAAGCGCACAGATCTGGTAATTACTGTTGGTGGAGCGGATGCGGATATCACCGGTTTCGATAATAAAGCCATACAGTTTGCCATAGACGCTGTTACAGAAAACGGCGGTACAGCTTGTCCTTCTCTTTTGAAGGTAAAAGACAGTGTAAAACTTTACGATGTTAAAGTGCTTTTAAAAACAGGAAGAGGCATGATGCCATCATTTCTGGTGTTGCCTGAAGAAAATAGACGTGCCGTTTAGCTTACCTGTATGAATTGGGAAATGAAGCGGCCATTGAGTTGATGCCCCTTGAAGAAAAGGTGATGGCAAAAGAGCCAATCAGGCAGGACACTATT
Organism: uncultured Roseivirgaceae bacterium; assembly: GCA_964580205.1. GTDB lineage: Bacteria > Bacteroidota > Bacteroidia > Cytophagales > Cyclobacteriaceae > SZUA-3. Next base: position 1,407 of record CAZOJZ010000169.1, on the reverse strand, counting down.
AAAAGGTATAAATTAAAAGCTTATAAGCAACTCAGGGACCAGTTTGGCTATCCAGGTTAAACCACCATGGGGCAGTCTTTGTGCGGTAAATCTAAATACCGGTGAGATTGAATGGAAAGTTGTGCTTGGAGAATACCATGATTTGACTAAAAGGGGAATACCACCAACCGGAACCCAACTATTTGGTGGGGGAGTGGTAACAGCTGGAGGAGGAGGGATGCAAGGCACTGAATCGGGTGACTACTATTATGCTTTTAAACTGCCAGAGAAATGGTTATAGGTAATTGTGATTTTGCTTGAAAAAATCGTCATTTAATCAGAGATTGACTTTGACACAGGAAAACAACATATCATGAAGACAAGAAGAAATTTCATAAAAATATCCGCCCTTACCACTGTAGTATCCCTGGTTCCCATTGGATCTTCGGCTCAAGGCGCTGTGAAAAAGGACAATAAATTAAAATTAGGACTGGCATCCTATAGCCTCAGGGAATTTACCCAGGCCAAAACCATTGCCATGGCAAAAAGGGCCGGCCTTAATTACATGTGCTTCAAAAGCATGCACTTACCACTAAGTTCAACCGTCCAAGAGTTGAAAGCCGGGGCAAAAAAAGTAAGCGATGCCGGGCTTACCCTATACGGAGGAGGAGTTATTTACATGAAGAACAAAAGTGAAGTTGACCAGGCATTTGAATATGCAAAGAATGCAGGCATGTCAGTGATCGTAGGGGTCCCGGACCATAACTTACTTGAATATTCCAATGATAAAATCAAACAATATGACATTAAAGTGGCCATCCACAACCACGGACCAGGTGATGACCAGTACCCCAGCCCGGAAAGTGTTTACGAAAAAATAAAGGATCTGGACCCAAGGTTTGGCTTATGTATGGATATAGGTCATACTGAGAGAATCGGCGTAGATCCCACACAAGCTGGAGAAAAGTATTTTTCGCGATTATTCGATATACATTTGAAAGATGTCGACAAAGCTGCTGAAGATGGTAAGACAGTGGAAGTGGGTAGGGGTGTAATTGATATACCTAAATTCCTGGCAATGCTTGTCGAAAACGGTTACCAAGGTGTGGTTAGTATTGAGTACGAGAAAGATGCTCAAGATCCTATGCCCGGACTTTCTGAATCTGTCGGTTATATAAAAGGGTGCCTGGATACCATGGGGGGGGCTTAACCATTATAATATGCAGGGCATTTTTTGCCTCCTATTCAGGCTAAGGCAACCACAATTTTCCCTCTTGCCTTATTGTCTTCCATATACTGGTGGGCTTGGGCCACTTCAGAAAGATCGAATACTTTATCGATATTCAGTTTGATATTTCCTCTCTCAACTTCAACAATGAATTCTTGGAGTAAATCTTTAGAGAGATTTTTAGATTCTCCCATATAAAC
>CAZOJZ010000168.1:0-15779 GCA_964580205.1 uncultured Roseivirgaceae bacterium | reverse complement strand
TAATTGTGAAATATCATGGGAATCAGAATTCAAAGTAGGATCCGAGGCAGAAGGAGAAATGAAGACGCTTTTCGAAGGATTCTATAATGTAATCATCGAAAGTCTGGAGACCTTAATTAAGAGCCAGAACTAAATTCAATCGGGCCCATTTCTAAGGAGGTGGCCTGCAAAGGTATCCAAATTGTAATGGTTTTATCTGTGCTCAATGGCCAATAATATTGATCAGCATGCCAGGGTGTGATACCTCCTCCCCCTTCTTTGAATAGCGCCTGGTCATGGTACATCCTTACGCCTTCCACCCGCAATAAATCAGCTGCTATGGCTCCCAGTCTCTTGCTGAAAACCAATTTCTTAATTTCAGGATCTTCACGCCAAAGGTTAAAAAGTTGCAAAAATGCCTTACCGTAGGTGTCACGGTCTTCAACCGGACGATGCTCTTGGTTCATTTTCTCTACTCTATTAGATATTACCTGGTTAAAATGATCCAGAGTGTGAGCATCAAGTACGTTTTTTAGTTTGACATATCGATGTTCCTGATAAAATTCAATTTGGTCCGCTTTTAATTGATAAGGTTCGTGAAGTATTGACATGGATTTCCAGTAAAAATTCCGTTTGATTTAATTATTTTAATATTCACATTTTACCATCAATACAAAAGTAGCAGTTTCAATGGTTTATTTAAACGCATCTACAATAAGGCTCCCGGTGATTGTCAATGGCTAGGTTATTGGTCCAGGATTAAATAGCACCAAATCATTGTGAAGTCCTAGCTTATCACATGCTACCTGCTTGTTACCACTGGCTACTTCTAGAACGTAATCGAATAACTCCCACCCCATTTCTTCAATGCTTTTTTCTTTACTGGCAACTTTTCCGGTGTCAATATCAATCAGATCATGCCACCTGGTACTTAATTTGGTATTGGTGCTCACTTTTATCACAGGAACCATGGAAAGACCATAAGGTGTGCCTCTACCGGTAATAAAAACGTGTATATTCATTCCGGCAGCCAGTTGAAGAGTACCGCACACGAAATCGCTGGCTGGTGTAGCTGCAAAAGATAGGCCTTTCCTTTTTATACGTTCGCCCGGAGGAATCACGTCTACAATTGGTGTTGTTCCTGACTTGGTTATGGAGCCTAAGGCCTTTTCTACCACATTACTCAAACCTCCCATTATATTACCCGGCGTAGGATTGGCGCTTCGATCTGTATTGCCCGCGGCCAGGTAATCATCATACCACTTCATCTCCTGGATAAGTGCCTGACGTACTTGATCATTAAGGGTCCTGGGTGCCAGCACGTGAATTGCATCACGAACCTCCGTGACTTCAGAGAACATCACACTACCACCTGCTCTTACAATTAGATCTGCGGTATGGCCTGCCACCGGGTTTCCTGTGATTCCACTCAAACCGTCACTGCCACCGCATTGCATACCCACCACCAATTTACTGGCGGGGCAAGTTTCCCGGTTACGCCTATTCAGTCTGCTCAAGTGGTTTTCGGCCATGTCCATGGCCCCCTTTACTATTCCCGCAAAACCATGGAAAGCCGGATCCTGCATATATAATATTCTTTTTCTTCCGGTGGAGTCTTCTAACTCTTTGATGAGTTGCTCAGGTCTTAACTTTTCACAACCAAGACCAAGTATCATTACCTCATTTCCAAAATTGGGATTCTTAAGAAGATTTTGCAGCGTACGGGTAGGGATTTCTGCCAGGGGGGTATCTAAGGCAACCCCACAACCATAAGTATGGTTAATTGCCACCACATTATCTACGTTTGGATATTTGGGAAGCAGTTCCTTCCGTATTTTTTTAGCCAGGTGTTCTGCCAAACCAGCTACGCACTGTACGCTGGTCACAATGGCTAAAATATTGCGCGTGCCTACACTGCCATCCTTATTTCTGTACCCTTCAAATGTATATCCCGTGATCGGTTTTATAGAGTACTTTTCACCTGATGCTTTGGGGAGCTGCTCCAAATCTGCCGGTGCCGGAAGCACCATTTTTTTTTCAGTTACCCATTCCCCTTTATCAATAGTATTTTTTGCGTGTCCAATAGGGACACCGTACCGAACAACTGCTTCTCCTTTTCTGATTTTAGATAAGGCTACTTTGTGTCCTGGTGGTACTGGTTCTTTAATTGTGATTCCGTCAAACAACTTACTGCCTGGAACCAAACCGGTTTCGCTGATTACGATGGCCACATTGTCTTTTTCTGTTCTCCTGATCACCAAATTTTCCCTGCTGAACTTCATGAAATGACTGTATGATGATGTACTCAATGATGTTTGATGGTGCTAAACCCGAAACCAAAACTCATAATTTATCAGTCATGATCAACAACTTACCAGTCCACCACCGATCCATCCGATTCCAGATAGGTCTCTGGGTTACGCCATTCATGCCCTAGCTTATCCGCAAGAGCATCCTCGTCCAGCTCAATTCCCAATCCTGGTTTGGTGGGTAGAGGTAAATGCCCGTCCGACACCTTGAAGGGTTCTTTTAAATAGCCTTCACCCAGTGTCACTTGTTCCTGGCACAGGAAATTGGGTATACTTGCAGCCAACTGCAATCCAGCAGCCAATGAGATTGGACCCAGGGGATTATGCGGAGCAATTGCCGCATAGTAGGCCTCAGCCATCCCAGCGATCAAACGTCCTTCAAATATACCCCCTGCATGGCACATATCCGGTTGAAGAATACTGGCAGCTCCTTTTTCTAAAATCTCCCTGAACCCCCATTTGGTAAAGATCCGCTCACCGGTAGCTATTGGTATATGGGTTTCTTTTGCCAGTTCCGCCATGACTTCTACATTCTGACAATTAACCGGTTCTTCAATAAAGAATGGTTGGTAAGGTTCTAATCGATGTATGAGTAAAGCGGCATTTTGTGGAGAGATAGCTCCGTGGAAGTCGATGCCAATATCTGCATCCTTTCCTACTGCTTCACGTAATTCAGCAAATGTTTCAGTGGCTTCGTCAATGAATCTGGGATTGGCCACTACACCAGATTGTCGAGCGTTTTTTACGCCTGTCTTGAAAGCTGTGTAACCTTCTTGTTTTGCTTCTTTGATGTCCTCTGGTGTACGTGCGTGGGCATATACTCTGATCCGGTCTCTAGTTGGCCCACCAAGTAACTCATAAATTGGCACGCCCAGAGCTTTTCCTTTAATATCCCATAAAGCCTGTTCAATTCCACTTAAAGCGCTGGTCAACACTGGACCTCCCCGGTAAAAGGTATGCCTGTAGATTGCTTGCCAGTGGTGCATGATCCTCCTTGGGTCTTTTCCAACCAGGTATGGAGCAATCTCCTGGACCGCGGCAGCGCAGGTGTCCGCTCTACCTTCTGTTATAGGCTCTCCTAATCCAGTAATTCCCTGATCTGTGTGGATCTTTAAAAACAGAAACCGTGGTTTGACTTTAAAAGTCTCCAGTTTGGTGATTTTGATCTCACCTTCCCTAGGTAATAAATAAGAATCATTTCCGCCAATTACTCCAAAGGCCGGCAGACCTATGGTTCCAGCGGCCGCACCGGCAAAGGCCTTTTTGAAAAATGCCCGACGTGATCGAGGACTTTGTACATTGATACTTTTCATAATTAGTTATAGTTGTTGTTAATGTAAGCATACAATATACTAATGATCTGAGATTACCTAAGATCAGCAAGCAATCTTATAAGCGGTAATCCCTCCTATGGTGGTAAACTCGCAAGTAGCATATAATAGATCTTTAGCAACCGCAAGTTTCCTGATGCCTACATCCGGGCCAGGAGTCATATTAGTATATGTGCCTGGTAAAGTAACTACTGAAAAGGCTTGGTTGGTTTGAATTGACCAGTATCAGTGAGAGGCGTGATCAATTGGAAACAAACTCTATCATTTAACTTCAAAGGTTAGTGTAGCCCAGTTAGAAACATATTCCAAGTTGGCATCATTGCTTTCAACCATGTCAATTGTCCGCAGATACCAGTAGCCACTGTGATCGATCTCAATGGTAAAAATGCCATTCTTGCCGGTTTTTAAGGCATTATCGTCATGGGCATGTCCATTGGTCGATGGCTTATCGGATGCAGCCCGGTTACCAATGTTTACAATCTGATTTTCCAGTGGTTTCTTGTTTTTCAACACTTGAAATGAAATCTTGTCGCCCACTTTTGCTTCATAAGGGTTTGAGGTTGGAACGAATTCCACGGGATACCCTAACACAGTCTTGTAGTCATCAGACCTTTTATCCCCTACCTGAATTAAAACTTTTGCTGATTTTGCATAGAGTTCTCTTGCACTACTATTTAGTTTTCCGTTCTTCTTTCGATCCGTCAATACATTCAGTACTCCATCATGCTCTAGATAGGCATTAAAATCCTCAGCACTTAACTCAATAACCCGTGCTTTAGTAGAAACCCCACCCAGGTATGTTCCTTGCCCTCCTGTTTTAAATTTTAAATGAGTTGCTTTGTCTTTATCATACCAATCAGATTCTTGGGGGGTGAATTGATATTTTGGTCCAAGTATAGTTGAGGAAATAATACGATCCCTACTTATAGAATTTTCGGATTTCTCAAATGTTCCATTGAAAATAATAAGTTCACTATTCTGACCAGAATTCAAAAAGTAGGAACCTGTTTTGAAGTAAAGATCATGGGAACTTAGTGCTATAACGCAGATAATACTTATGGCTAATATGGCTAGCTTCTTCATATTATGGGTGGTTTTAACGGTTAATGTTAGTTAAGAGTTCGTTTGGGGGCACTCTTCTATAAATTGTTTTTCTTTAAGAAGTGGAAATCTAACGGTTGTGACTCTAAGACGCAAATGTTTTGACGTTTGATGATAAATAAAGTATTTTTAGATGATGATTTTCACAAGAAAGCTTATTTCTCTGCTGTTGTTGGGTGTATTCCCGGTGTTCCTTATGCATCAGGCATTGTCCCATGTGCACCATACGCAAGATGAGATAAGCGGCCCCAGGGAACAAGTCAAGCAGCATTTGCATGCCTCAGGTGAAAATTCCCATCACTATCATTCCAAGAATGCCCATCATCATCAAAAAAGTGATACAGGGCAGGTAAAGGGTCACCACCATGGCCTTTTAGGATTGATTCTCGGAATTCACAGCCATTCCGATGGTGCCAATCATGTGCCTGTAGTTAATACCCCTACTCCTCAAAACTTTAAAGTGAAAAATTTTGGCGAGCCACTATTGGCCTTTGCTGATTTCTCATGCTCTTTGGCTGAAATAGGTAGTTCTCAAGTTTCCTTTCATTCTGCCGATATTCAATACAACCAGTATCAACCATTCTTTAACCTCCGGGGTCCTCCTAACAATATTTAATCAAGATTCTATTTCCATACTAAGGCAGTACGGGTCTTAGGGCCATGTATACACTGCTGAATCTGAATTTTTAAATAGAAAACGAATTATGTCCATTCAGGCATACCAAATAATCAATGTATAATTAAGAGAACCAGAACCATGAATATCAGGATAAATATATTTGCAGGATTGTTTGCCTTGGCTACAGCTTGTTCACCTCAATCAAATAATGGACATGGGCACGACCATGACAATGAACACGAAGCAGATGGCGCCCATCAGCTCGCTGAAGACGAAGACCATGCTCATAATCAAGAGGAGTTTACCGTAGAAGGTGATACAGAAGACCAAGGTCATGATCACGACAATAGTGACCATAGCCACAATCATAGTGATGGCGATCACACCCATGACGCTGATGTCGGGCACTTTTAATGAAAACTGATGAAGTATATAGTTATCATAGTAGCCATACTAGGATCCTGCACCCCTAGTAGTGAACACGTACACCAACATACATCTGATGGAGCGCATACCAACGAAATTGATGGACGTCCAACATTGGATATTACCGTTCGTACTGATGACATCGAGTTATTTGTAAAGTTTACTGCACTGATTGCGGGTTCAAGTAGCACCTTCGAATCCTATATTACCCGATTGGACAACTTCCAGCCTATAGCCCCGGTTACTGTAACCGTGAGTTTGATCAAAGGTAAAAAGGGCATTCGCAATTCTGTAAATAGTCCAAACAAAAACGGAGTATTTCTGCCTGCATTGAAACCCCATGACGCCGGGTCTTATAGATTAACCTTTAATCTAGAGGCCCCCGAATTCCAGGAAACGCTGGATCTGGGAGACGTTCAGGTATTTAATGATCTGCAGGAGTTGCAAAACACTCTTGCGCAAATTCATGATTCTGAAACTGGAATCACCTTTACCAAATTACAAGCTTGGGAAATTCCGTTCAGTACTAAACCTGTCCACGAAGGAGCGATCTTTGAAGTGGTGAATACCTCAGGAGTTTGGAAAGCGGCACCGGGTGATTCAAAATCGCTTGCAGCAAATACCAATGGCATAATAAACTTTAATCGGGAAAACCTAACTGTTGGTACCCTGGTTAAAAAAGGGCAGGTCTTAATGAGCATCACTAGTAGAGGCTTAACTACCAATAATCTTGAGGTTGAAATAGAAAAAGCCAAAGCTGACCACCATCAGATTACAGCTGAATACAATCGGCAGAAAATCCTTTATGAATCTAACTTGATTCATAAAGCGGAATTTGAACTATCTGAAAGTAAATATTTGGTTTCCAAGGCATCGCTAGATGCATTGCAGCTAGGATTTAAAGCGGGAAGCAAACAGATACAGGTGCCATTTAATGGCTTTATCAAGTCAATTGAAGTTCACAATGGAGATTATGTAGAACAAGGAACGCCATTATTTTCCATAGTATCTTCTCATTCTCAGTTGCTTGAAACCCAGGTCAGTTCCGATTATTCTATAGGCTTAGGTGACATAAACGACATATGGTTCAAGCATCAATCCGGTGAGTGGTGTAGTATGAAGCAATCCGGGGGATCAGTGCTCTCCATTGGCAAAGAAGTTTCTTCAGACAACCCATTCATACCTGTGTTTGCAAAAGTAAATACTCCAGTTGATAGACCTCAGGGTAGCTTTGTTGAAGTTCAAATTTCCATTGGATCCAGTGTCCCTGCTTTGATTGTTTCTGAGTCTGCCTTGATGGAAGAATACGGAAAATATTCAGTGATGGTACAAGTATCCGGGGAATCTTATGTGAAGAGGCAAATAATCATCGGGCGGAGGAATGGAGCATCGGTTGAAGTAATTCGAGGATTGGAAAAAGGAGAGCATGTAGTTACTGAAGGTGCTTATCAGGTTAAAATGGCTTCACTATCAGCAAGTGTTCCTTCTCATGGGCATCAACATTAGATAGTTATTAGTGTTCAGTTATTAACTAAAAACTAAAGAAGGGTGCTAACTAAAATATTAACCATCTCCTTAGAAAACCGCCTATTGGTACTTATAGGAGCAGCTATAATCTGTGTTATTGGCGTTTTTGTAGCAAATAAAATGAATGTGGATGTGTTCCCTGACTTGTCTGCTCCAACAGTAACCATACTTACGGAGGCTCATGGAATGGAATCAGAGGAAGTTGAAAAATTAGTCACCTTTCAACTGGAAACTGCGCTCAATGGTTCACCCAAGGTGAGAAGAATTCGTTCTTCATCAGCTGTCGGAATTTCAATTGTTTGGGTGGAATTCGAATGGGGAACTGACATTTATAGGGCCCGACAAATTGTAAGCGAGCGTTTGCCTCTGGTCATAGAAAGATTACCTGAAGAAGTAGGTACTCCTATCTTAACCCCTATTTCATCCATAATGGGAGAAATTATGTTGTTGGGAATTATCTCAGACAGCTTATCCTTAATGGAACTGCGAACCATCGCCGATTGGGTAATTAGCCCTCGATTAAAATCAATCGGTGGCATTGCTAATGTAATTATTCTTGGTGGAGATTATAAGCAATACCAGGTGTTGGCCAACCCGGAGAAACTTAGGTATTACGATGTAAGCCTTGAAGAATTGGTAGAAAAAGTAAGGGAAGCCAACGTAAATGTATCTGGAGGTCTTTTCAATCAGTACGGTAATCAATATGTCATTCAAGGAAGTGGAAGAGCCTATGAACTACGGGACCTTGAGGAATCGGTGGTAAAACAAGTTGGCGGACAGACCATAAAAATCAAAGACCTGGCCAGAATAACCATTGAATCAGCGGATAAGATTGGAGATGGTTCCTTAAATGGAAACCCTGCGGTAATAATGACCATCTCAAAACAACCCGATGTCAATACCTTAGCGCTTACTGCACAAATTGATTTAGCACTGGAAGAGCTGCAACACACCTTACCCGGTAGCGTTAAAATCATGAGTCACATTTTTCGTCAATCTGACTATATACAATCATCCATTACCAATCTGCAACAAACTTTGCTTGAGGGTGCCTTTTTTGTGGTACTGGTACTGTTTATCTTCTTAATGAATTGGCGTACCACTATCATATCATTAGTGGCAATACCCATTTCTTTATTGGTATCCATTATCACCCTTAAGTTTTTGGGGTATACAATTAATACCATGAGCCTGGGAGGCATGGCCATTGCCATTGGGGCCTTGGTTGACGATGCCATTATAGATGTGGAAAATGTATTTAAACGGTTACGGGAAAATGCCAGTAAACCTCCCGAATCCAGATTGTCTTTATTAAAAGTAGTCAAAGAAGCATCTCTGGAGATCAGAAGTTCAATTACCATTGCCACCATGATTATTATCGTATCGTTTGCACCGCTGTTCTTGTTAAGTGGTATGGAAGGACGATTATTACGCCCCTTGGGGATTTCGTTTATTTGCTCTCTCGTTACCTCTCTGGTAGTTGCCATAACGGTTACCCCAGTGCTTTGTTCTTACCTGCTATCCAATCACCGAACTTTATTAAAACAGGCTAAGGGGACAAAAGTGGAGCGTGTACTTAGAGGAGTTTACCTGATCATACTCAATAAAGCACTTTTTTTTCCTAAAAGTGTAGTCGCTTTGACAGTTACGGGGTTCCTTATTTGTCTGGTCCTCTCATCCCAATTGGGACGAAGCTTCTTACCTGAATTTAACGAAGGTTCCATGGTTATTAATGTGGTGAATAATGCTGGTATTTCATTGGTAGAAAGTAACAAAACCGGGAAATTAGCCGAACTGCGATTACTTGAACTTCCGGAAATATCAGTAGTAACCAGGAGGACCGGGAGAGCTGAACTAGACGAACATGCTCAGGGAGTAAACTCTTCAGAATTAGACGCACCGTTTGTTTTAGCAGATAAAAGTAAAGAGACCTTTTTTGCAGAAGTTAGAGAAAAACTGAGTGGAATACCCGGAACCAATATAACGGTAGGTCAACCAATTGCACACCGCATCGATCACATGTTATCAGGAACCAGAGCCAATATTGCCATTAAAATTTTCGGCAATGATCTCTCTACTCTTTATGACCTGGGTAAGACAGTTGAACAGCAAATAAGTACCATTGAAGGACTTGCTGATCTGGCATTGGATCAACAAATTGAAGTTCCACAAATCAGAATAGTACCCAGACGTCAAATGCTTGCCGCCTACGGCATGACTGTTGGGGAACTAATGGAACAGGTTAATGTGGCCTTTGCCGGCGAAAAAGTAGGAGAAATTCATGAGGGTCAAAGATATTTCGATTTGGTGGTACGGTTTGATAAAGAGTTTAGAAATTCTATTGCTAAAATTGAGAACGCAATTATAAGCCTGCCAGATCACGGTCAAATACCACTGAATCAACTGGCCGAAGTGTCTTCCTTAAGTAGCCCAAACACCATTAGCCGTGAAAATGTCCAGCGGAAAATTGTAGTGGCAGCCAACGTTCAGGGGCGCGATTTAAGAAGTGTAGTAAACGAAATAAAGGAGGTAATTAACATCAATATAACTCTACCAGAAGGATATAGAATCGAGTATGGGGGACAATTTGATAGTGAAGCAAAGGCATCTCAACTACTACTTATAACTGCATTTGCTGCAATAATGATCATTTTCTTCTTGTTGTTTATTGAATTTAATAACCTGCGCCTGGCTTTTGTGGTATTAATCAATCTACCGCTGGCCTTAATTGGGGGCATCTTGATTGTTTATTTTACCTCTGGAATTGTGAGCATTGCCACCACCATAGGTTTTATTAGCTTATTTGGAATTGCCACCAGAAATGGGATCCTTCTGATATCTCGATACCAGGACCTGCTGAAGGAAGGCATGGATAAAAGGGAGGTTGTCCGCAAAGGTGCTCTTGACCGTTTGAACCCCATATTGATGACCGCATTTACTACCGGCCTGGCGCTTATCCCATTGGCACTTAAAGGAGGTGAACCTGGCAATGAGATCCAAAGCCCCATGGCTGTGGTAATCCTTGGCGGCTTGTTGTCTTCCACCCTACTCAACCTGCTGGTAATACCATGCGTTTACAAATTACTGGTATTGAAAAACCCAAAGCTGAGCAAAAGTTAAATCATGAGTAACTTCTTTTAACCCAGAAATGTGAAAGCTCGACTACCTGGGGAATTTCATTGGATTTAAAACCGATGTTATGATGTACTAGAAGTGCTTTCCTATGGACAACATAAAAGACCAGGAATCATAGCGGTTGATTTATAACCCATTATTCACAACTTCTTATAGCTGATTTCCATTAATAGGGGGTGTCCAATCTTGCCCCCAAGCGATTTGTGGGATATTGATTAATAAAATGCTCAGCAGTAGTCTCATAATTGTATAGTTTATTCAGAGGAAGGCATTTAATGTAGTATAAGTTTTGTAAATTTTAGCATAAATTAATAAAATTATTGAAACCAACTTGCCTACTTTGTCCATAAAACTACCCAATAATCATGCGAATCTATACGTACGTTTTAGTGGTTACCTGTCTATTAATTCAATCCAGCTGTAACACAGACCAATCTTCTGATAACTTTAGTAGTGGGTTCTATCCTGACTTGGTAGAAAAGGTTGAGCTACAGCCTTTGGCTAAACACGTGAAAAGATTGATCAGGAAACTGGATTATCTGGGGTCACCTTTACCTGATGAAACGGTCGGTCAGTTAAATGAAGTCTTTGCCAATGAAAATGATAATCAGGCAACAATCAAGATTCAAAACATACTGGACAAATTCTGTCTGGCGAGTGTAATGATCAATCCGGAATCACGGGTAAAAACCAAGCAGGGCCCCGCACCTGCCAAGCTATATCAAAATCAACCCCAAAGATTTCTGGTAAAAATAATTAATGAAGCTGGGGTAACCAGTGGGCTAAGGTTAGTTTCTGATGAATCGGCCCATACCAATAAGGAAACAGATCATTCGCATGCCCAAAACACTGCAAGTAACAAGGACCTTTTTCAATTCCGGGTTTATATGCCTGGTGGATCCTGGTTAAACAGCCCCTCAAAGTCAAAGCTGACCGGATTAGAAGTAAATTATGCTGTCCTGTTTGTCACCTGTGGTGAAACCGGTAAACGTGAAGCAACCTTAAGCTTTGATGTTGGACAAGGAACTCAGGATATCGGATTCCGGGGTGATCTGCCCATACTGTTTAACAGCCTGCCCACTTTTCCCATGGAAATTAGTCAAATCACCGATGAAACTGGAGAAGATCTAATGGCCGGCTTGATTATCAAAAATGAGGACAAGCAGGTGTTCCCCGGTCAAACCAGTAGAATTTCTCCGGACCTGTGGTTTCAGCCACAAGTTTATCGAACCAGTGGTGATGTAATTCAGCTTCCGGAAGGTTCATACACAGTAACTTGCTTACGTGGACCAGAATACATCCCTCAAACACAGCAAGTAAAGATCATAGACAAGGGCACTTCAATATCCTTTAAAATAAATAGATGGATCGATCCATCGGAATACCATTACTGGTCAGGTGACCATCATATTCATGCAGCCGGGTGCGCCCACTATGTAGATCCATTGGAAGGAGTTTTGCCCGAGGCCATGTACAGATATATACAAGGAGAAGATCTCAAAGTAGGCAGCGTACTCACCTGGGGCCCCGGATTTGATTATCAAAAACAATTCTTTACCGGTAAAACGGATGACGTTTCAGAATATCCCTATATTTTACGTTACGATGTTGAAGTATCAGGGTTTGGGTCTCATGTTTCCGGGCACCTGGTATTATTGAGACTTCGCGATCAGATTTATCCTGGTGGTGAGTCCAAAGAACACTGGCCTACCCTAGGTTTAAATACCTTAAGATGGGCCAAAAAACAAGGGGCTATAACCGGGCCTGCCCATTCAGGATTGGGAATTAATACCTTTAATCCGAAATTACCAAACTATGAAATACCGCCTTATAATAGTATTGGGGCAAACGAGTACATAGTGGATATTACACATAAAGTAGAGGGACCCGACGGTGAAATGGTACCTGCAATTGACTTTATATCTTCGGGAGACACCTGGCCGGTAGCTGAATTGAACATGTGGTACCACACATTAAACTGTGGTTTTAGCACCAGGATCAGTGGAGAGACTGATTTCCCCTGTATAACCGGAGCACGGGTAGGGGTTTGGAGATCCTATGTGCGTCAGGAAGGAACCCTTGACTATGACCGATGGTGTCTTGGTATTCAAGAGGGCAAAAACTATGTTTCTGATGGCTTGAGCCATCTTATGGATCTGACGGTTGGCAATGCACTAATGGGTGAAGGCAATGGAGAGCATAGAATCAAAAAACCTGGAAACGTCAGGGTGACGGTAAAAGCTGCGGCACTATTGAGTACTGAAGAGCAACAAACCATTGAAAGATTGTTTATTGGAGATGGGTCTCCGGATGATTTGATACCATGGGGTATCGAGAATGCAAAAAAAGGAGACTCCCAGGAAGTCGTTTTAGAAATTATAAAAAATGGTTATGCCATAGACTCAGTTCGACTTGTTGCAGATGGACAGGTCCGCACATTCGACTTCGACATCCCGATTGATCAGAGTAGCTGGATCGCCGCAAGAGTTTTTCCTTCGTCTCATACCAATCCCGTTTTTGTAATAGTGAACAACATGCCTATCAGGGCCAGCAAAAAAAGCGCCGAATGGTGCCGAAAAGGTGTGGATCAATGCTGGGAAGAAAAGGAAAAATCCTACCATGAAGATGAAGTAGTGGAAGCCCGCATAGCTTATGATCATGCACGTAAGGTCTATGATCGCATTATTGCCGAAAGTAAAGTAGATTAATTCTATCGCGATGAATCGCGGGCTGACATTAACTCGCTAACTCGCTAATTTTTTTTGCCAGTATCGATTCCTGATACCCTCAAGCCCTATGTTTATAGAAAAAGGAAAGGTGGCTTCGCTATGAGGAAGTTGCGTTGATCATTTCAAGAGGGCAATTAATGTAGCAGGTGCTCGGCGGGGCTGCTTTCTTTTTTTCTCAGATGTAATCAATTTTTACACACTTAAAATAAATACTATGAGAAAAAATCAGTTAACACTGCTTGCCCTTCTAATTTTCCAATTCGCATGCGAACCAACCGAGGATACGGGCCCAGGCCCAGTTACCAGTATTGATTACTTTCAGGTTTCCCATGAGTTCGACGATATGTTCAAAGGGGCGTTCGGTATAACTGGGTCCCTGCAGTTAGCGTCAATTGTTGATCAAACGAAGAATCAGCTAATGGTTAAGATAGAAGTTGAAAATTTTTCCAAAGCTTTTGGAAATGAAGTCTCTGATTATTATAACATTGGTCCGGAATATAATTCAAGGCCCTTCTATCCTACACCGTCTTTTTTATCCAGGTTTAGTGATGAAAATTTCATGGAAACCGTGGATAATGTAATTGATACCTCCAGAATATTTAATAGTATTCAAAAAATGTATATTAAAACATTGAGTAGGGATATTGCAAGTCTGGATAACTATGTGGATGGATTTTCCATGGTAACTGCTTTTAGAAATCAGATAACCCATTCAAAAGAATTAGAGGAGAATGATAAAATATTATTACTGGAGTTTGCTTCAGGTGCCAACGCATTACTTGAGTTTATGGAAAATGACGGAGCTTTAGCTGTACAAAGATCGTTGCAGGAAATGCTCGGTAATAGTGTCTCTATTGGCAGGACTTTGGGGTGTAGTGTGGAGTGGAGAAGCGTTTGGGCAGGAGCGGTGGTGGGGTTAGCTGCTGGAGTTGTATATGGCGGCATTATTGGAGCGACAACGGGAACATTTACCGTTCCAATACTAGGAACTGCAGTTGGAGGAGTTGGAGGTGCTGTATTTGCCGGAGCCTGGGGTTTCACTTCAGGGGCAGTTTATGGTATAACAAGTAATTTACTTACTTCATGTTTTAGATCTGGAACCCTCCAACAGAACTATTATTCTTGTGAAGAAGCTTGGGAAGCCTATCTAAGTTATCAAACAAACACTTTTCCATCTGACTGCTTTATAGTTCCAATACTGATATAGGGCTAAACAAATTTTGTAATGAAGAGAAAACCAATACTGGTACTAGTCCTTGTTCTGACATCTTTGGGTGTGGTTTTAGGTCTAATGGCTTTCACCCCATATGGGTCATTTAACCACAATGAATGGGGATTTTACAAGGCGCTGGGAGGAGGAATCTTCTGGTTTTTTATGATGTATTTTATAATGCGGAAAAACTTCTAAAAGAGTTTGGAAAGCTCCGCAATATCGATGAGTCCGGCGTTATCTACAATAAAGGATAGTGTCGGACTTATTAAATAATTAAGTTATTTTAAACTAACATGATTTAATTTCACGATATACTAAGAATGCAACATTCTATTTGGATAGTCATAGATTGTTTTTATATTAGCTAAAATCAACATCTATCAACTTTACTAACAACCTTATGAAAGATGTATGCATTTCTATTTTGTTCTTGAGTATTGGATTTATTGGATTAAACGCTTGTGGGAGTGATGATGAAAAAGATATAGTGACTTGTTCAATTGCTTGGGGAACTGAGTTACAGTCTGAATTTAATGCTATAACTAATGCCGCCGCCGCTTATGGCGCTGACGATTCTGAAGCCAACTGTAATGCGCTCAAAGCCGCCTATCAATCATATATTAATGCATTGAGACCATATGGTGATTGCGCGACTTTAACTGGACAAAACAGGACCGATTTTAACAATGCATTGAATGATGCCGAGGCTTCGGTAGATACTATTTGCTAAGGTGAGTTTAATTAAGTAAATGTATGCGATGAGAGCTAATTGGCAGGCTTTATATTGATGTTTTGACTAAAGAAATTGTCCGGATCATATTTGGCTTTAATACTTTGCAAGCGCTGATAGTTTCTCCCATAGGCGGCTTGAGTTATGGCCTCATCGTCTTGATCCAAATAGTTGGAGTAGGCGCTTCCTGTAGCAAATGGTTCCATTGCCTGATGAAAATCACGAGCCCAGGCAATTATTTCTTCATCTTCACTAGGGTCTGCCCATCCCGTCCAAATACCCAAGGCAAAACTAGCGTCCCGGCCAATGAATGCAGTGTCTTCCGCATTCACCCTTGCTATAGCCCCACCCAGTGGTTCAAAGCCAAGCAGTGTAAAAGGGCCTTTGATGTTTCCGGCAAAGTCCAGGAAGGTTTTGATGGCTTCATCGGAAATTTCCTGGAACATATGGTGTTTCCAATAATAACGTTGGCCCTTTGGTACCCCGGCATCGAAATTTTGTTGTAGGTCAACATAGGGCATGGGGCTAATAACTGCTAGTATGGGGTTTCCCAACTCTTGAAGTGGCTCCAATAATTTTCGCCCTTCGTTATGGTCCCCGGAGTAACATGCCAACAGAAAGAAGGCGGGGGTGCCTTGTAGCTCTGGTGGAAAAGGTTCTACAGGTGGTAGGTTTATCAC
>CAZOJZ010000167.1:0-5787 GCA_964580205.1 uncultured Roseivirgaceae bacterium | reverse complement strand
TACCGATTTAATTCTAAGACCGACCGATTTGAAGAAAAGAAATTTTTCTATGATGATTTGATCGATTGGGATGCACCAAATACACCTCCTATAATCGATAGGGATGGCAAGATTTGGTTTGATGCTGGTACAGGTTTGGTGGTTGCCAGTGGTAATGAAGACGGCAGTTACCAATTTAATACTGACACCTTTAATGAATTAAAAAATAGAAGAATTTGGTCAGTATACCCGGAAGAAACACAGCCGGACGGTACCCAGGTAGTTTGGATGTCCGGACCCGATGGAGTGGTGCGTTATCAGGGTAATTTAGAAAAACCCTTTACTCCGGAGTTTGACCTTAAAATAAGAAGCCTGACCATCTCAGGGGACTCTCTTCTATACGGCGGAAGTTCTGATATTCCACAAAATCTTGAAATAGCATACAACCATAATTCAGTGAACCTCGCTTATGCTGCTCCCTTGTACATAAGTCAAAGTGACGTGGAGTACAGCACATTTCTGGAAGGGCTGGACCATGATTGGTCTGACTGGACCAAAACCACATCCAGGGAATATATTAATTTACCTCCGGGAAAATATGCTTTTCAGGCCAAAGCCAGAAACCTGGTCGGTAAAGTAACAGAGAAAACATCGATTCCATTTATCATAATCCCCCCCCTGGTATAGGACCTGGTGGGCCTATCTATTGTATCTCATTGGCTCTGTAGGGTTGGTTTATTCGGTAGTAAGAGCACGTACTCAAATACTACTAAGGCGGCAAAAGGAACTGGAAGACAGGGTTCAAGAACGCACCTTGGAAGTACGTCAGAGGCTTGATGAACTTGCCACCATAAACCATGTAAGTATTGCCTTGACAGAAAAACTGGAACTGCAAGAACTGATTAAAATGGTTGGAGATGAGATGAAGCAATTGTTTAAGTCTGACATTACTTTTTTAGCTATTCTAGACCCGAAAGAGAATATGGTAAACTTTCCTTACCAGGATGGTGATAATATGGAACCACTTAAATTCGGAGAAGGTTTAACCTCCAAAATTATCCAAACCGGACAAGCATTACTGATTAATAAGGATAAGGATATTGATATGGAGTACAGTAAATCAGGTATTGCCCAGGTAGGAAAGAACGCAGCCTCTTTCTTAGGGGTCCCAATTCCAGTGGAAGATAAGATTATTGGAGTAATAAGCGTACAAAGCACCAAATTGGAAAGCAGGTTCACTGAGGAGGACAAACGACTATTGAATACCATAGCAGTTAACGTAGGAGTCGCATTGCACAATGCTGAACTTTATGAAGAAGCCAAAGAAGCCAAAGCTAAAGCGGAAGATGCCAATGAGGCCAAAAGCGCCTTCCTTTCTACGGTAAGCCATGAATTACGAACACCGTTGACTTCGGTATTGGGGTTTGCAAAAATAATTAGAAAACGATTAGAAGATAAGATTTTTCCCGCGGTGACCATAGACGACCAAAAAATAAAACGAACCATGAAACAGGTTAGCGAAAACCTAAACGTAGTGGTATCCGAGGGAGAGCGGCTGACCAATCTGATCAATGATGTACTTGATTTGGCCAAAATAGAATCCGGAAGAATGGAATGGAGTATGAAGCCGGTATTTCTTCAAGACGTAATCAGCCGGGCCATTGCCGGTACTTCCTCTCTTTTTGAACAGAAAGGATTGGTCCTCATTAAAAATATTCCAGAGGACCTTCCATTGGTCAACGGTGATCAAGACAAGCTAATTCAAGTGGTGATCAATCTCTTGTCCAACGCGGTAAAATTCACTGATAAAGGAAAGATTACTATGGAAGCTTATCAGGATAAAGGTCAGATATTGGTTGAAGTACAAGATACCGGGGTTGGTATAGCCGAAGAGGATAAGCATAAAATATTTGAACGTTTTCGACAGGCCGGTGATACTTTGACCGATAAACCTCAGGGAACAGGACTTGGATTGCCAATTTGCAGGGAAATCATAGAATACCACGGAGGCATTATATGGATGAAGAGTGAGCCCAATGTGGGTAGTACCTTCTTCTTCTCTGTACCTGTTTTAGGAAAAGGAGCTGATAAACAGCCCATTGAGTTAAATAGAATAATTAAAAGTTTAAAGAAGCAGATAGATCACTCTTCGTTAAGTGCGGTTAAAAGCACCTCTACTATTTTGGTAGTTGACGACGACACGCCCATTAGATCACTGCTAAGACAAGAACTATCCGAAGCAGGATATCAGGTGGAAGAAGCCGCTAATGGAAAGGCCGCTTTGGATATGGTCCGCCTGAACAAACCTGATTTGATCATTTTGGATGTAATGATGCCGGAAATAAATGGGTTTGATGTAGCAGCTGTGCTAAAAAACGATCCCGCTACCATGGATATTCCAATTATCATTTTGTCAATAGTCCAGGACAAAGAACGCGGGTTCCGAATTGGTGTGGACAGATATCTTACTAAGCCTATAAATATCAAAAAACTCTTCCACGAAGTTGATGTATTACTTGAGCAAGGGGTCTCCAAAAAGAAAGTACTGATAGTTGACGAAGATTCTTCAGCAATAAAAACCTTGGCTGAGGTTTTGAGTGCACGAGGATATAAAGTGCTGGAAGCCAACTCAGAGAATCTATTGGAAACCGCCACAGAATCAAAACCTGATATTATTATGCTTAATTCAGTTTACAGTAGTGACCAAAAAGTTATTAACGACCTGAAATTTCAGAAAGGCATGGAAAATGTAATGTTTTTTGTTTACGAATAATCTGACGTGTAGTGGAAGACGGGGCTAATAAAATTCATAATATCTAATTTGTAATTCATAATTCAGTAATATATGGAAAAGAAAATACTAATCGTTGATGATGAGTCCCACATCAGAATGCTAATTGAACAGACATTGGAGGATCTTGAAGATGAAGGCGTTGAATTGCTTTTTGCGGAAAATGGTGAACAGGCTTTGGCTCTTATAAAGAAAGAGGAGCCGAATTTGGTTTTTTTAGATGTGATGATGCCAAAAATGAACGGAATGGAGGTTTGTCATAAAGTTAAAAGAGAACTCGACATGTCAGATGTATACATTATTTTGCTAACAGCAAAAGGACAAGAAGTTGACCGTCAAAAAGGCCTGGAAATGGGGGCAAACAAATATATGACCAAGCCTTTTGATCCGGACGAGATGCTAGCCATTGCGGAAGAAATCCTGAATCACTAGAATGTCAGACATCAAAAGCCCAACCCTACTAAAAACACTGCGAAACATTCTGCAAAAGGATGCGAAAACGGTTTCCCTGCTTAAACAGTTATCAGAAAAACTCAAAGTTGATTTTTCAGTGGTAGATGCCAATCAAAAACTTCTATGGGGTGATTCAACGGATTTTTCCAAAACATTTAAATTGACCCAAAACGGAGAGGTTTTTGGCACCATATTATCGGATTCAGAAGATGTAACCCTGATACAGGCAGTTATTGATGTATTGGTTCAGAAAGAACTGGAAAAGAAGAAGATTGGAGCTGAGGTTCTAGGTCTGTATCGGGAAATAAACATGATCTATAATTTCGGAGAACAAATATCTGAAAAGATCGATGCAGCGTCTATTGCTGAAATTGCGTTGAAAGAAGCCTCTCAGATTATTAATTCCACCCATGGGCTTTTCTTAATGCATGACCCTGAAGAAAACAAGGTGGTGGAGATGTCTTCCTTCGGAGAAAGCCCCAGCCGGGAAGAGAACATCAGTCGTCAAAATAAGGTATTAAGAGAACTGATTATTCGAGGTGTCGCCTCTATCGTTCCATCAGCAATCATTAAAGGAAACCCTGCGTTGAATCATCTTGGGGCAGTTATGTATGCTCCACTAAAAGTCAAACACCGGACCCTGGGCATGATTATGTTGGGGCACCGTGAAGCCAAGGAGTTTACCGCGGCAGAGCTTAAATTGCTCACTACAATATCCCTTCAATCTGCATCGGCTATCGAAAGTGCCCATCTTTATCAGAAGGGCCTTAGGGAAGCTCACGAACGAGAGGAAGCTATTCGTAAGATTCATGAGGTAAGTCAGAAGTTTGTGCCTTCAGAGTTTATACGGTCGCTGGGGAAGAATAAATTGACGGAAATATCCCTTGGTGACCTAGTGGAGCGGGAAGTGACGGTTCTTGTGGTTGATATCCGGGGTTTTACTACCCTCTCGGAAAGCCTGGAGCCTAAAGATAACTTTCTTTTCATAAACGGTTTCAACAAGCGCATGGGGCCGGTAATCCGAAAAAATAATGGGTTTATTATACAGTACCTGGGTGATGGTTTTATGGCCCTGTTCCCATCAGGATCCCAGGACGCACTGAGGGCGTCCGTGCAAATGCACCAGGAACTCGGAAGTTACAATATGGAACGAATAGACAAAGCCAGGGCTTCGGTAAGTATAGGAATCGGTATGCAGAATGGGAAACTAATTATGGGAATTACTGGAGATTCAGAAAGATTGGATGCGGCCATCATTTCTGACACCGTGAACACTGCTGCCCGCATCGAGGGGTTGTCCAAGCACTTTGGAACTTCAATTTTACTTACTGAGCTTTGTAAAGAGAATCTTACCAATCCTGAAGAGTTTGACTTTAGGTTCCTTGGTCCGGTTCAGGTCAAAGGAAAGCAAAAGTCCATTGATCTTTACGAGTGTTTTAATGTCGATGAGCCACTTCTATATCAACATAAAAAACAAACTCTGACTACCTTTGATAACGGCATGACTCAATATTTTAATAAGGAATTTGCCCTGGCTGCGGTAACCTTTCAGCAGATTGTAAAAATGAACCCGAAAGATCATACTGCCAAATTGTTTCTAAATCGCTCGGCACATCTGATAACTCAGGAAATTGGTGATGACTGGAAAGGGATAGAGCGTATTAGTACTAAGTAGACAAGCAGCATTTTCAAACACAGATGCAACGTTAGCTTGTTCGGTTAGAGATATAGAATTTGGCTAGCATACCGGTCATTTCTTTTTTGAATCCGAACTCACCTTGTAATTGAAAATCACTAAGGACCCTGGATCTTACTGGAATCCAAGGACGATAAAGCTATTTCACCACACCCATTGAGGTAAATTTCTCAATACGCTGAGCAATGCGTTCTTCAGGGGTAAGCTTGTTCAGGTCATCGATGTGACGGAATATTGCTCTTTTTATGGTTTTCACCATGTGTGGAATATCGGTGTGTGCGCCGCCTACTGGCTCTTTGATAATTCCATCAATCAGTTTGTTTTTGAGCATGTCTGGAGCGGTGGGTCTTAGCGCTTCTGCGGCCTGTTCCTTGAAATCCCAGCTACGCCAAAGAATGGAGGAACAAGACTCAGGCGATATCACCGAGTACCAGGTATTTTCCAGCATAAGTACCCGGTCGCCAATGGCTATCCCCAAGGCTCCACCGGAAGCGCCTTCACCGATTATTATGCAGATTACCGGTACCTTTAATCGGAACATTCTTTGGATATTGCGGGCTATGGCTTCGCCCTGACCGCGTTCCTCTGCTTCTAGTCCCGGGTAGGCTCCGGGTGTGTCAATAAGGGTAACGATGGGCTTTTTAAATTTCTCCGCCAGCCTCATAAGGCGGAGTGCTTTTCGATACCCTTCCGGGTTGGCCATTCCGAAATTTCGCATCTGCCGTTGTTTGGTATTTCGCCCCTTTTGCTGGCCAATAAACATGATGGTTCTACCATCCACTGACCCAAATCCTCCAATCATTGCTTTATCATCACGGACATTGCGGTCACCGTGTAATTCTATAAATTCATCACAAAGCTCGTTGAT
>CAZOJZ010000166.1:0-9323 GCA_964580205.1 uncultured Roseivirgaceae bacterium | reverse complement strand
TTGCAAGCAGCACTGGACGAACCAGAACTGAATGAACTGTTTGAAATAAGAAGGAAGAATCTTGGTTTAACTGACGAGTCACCCTAAGAGAAAGCAGTTGTCACTACCATTTCCCCAGTTTGGCGCCGTAATGCCGCCCCCCAAAGTGCAGACGAAGGCGGGTTCGTCAATTTTCCACTATTCATTGTTTTTTACCTGATGGTCTTATCCGGACTTCCACATTTCTTTTTTTCAGGGTACTGAACGCAATGACTATCAAAGCGGAATTAAAGATGATACCAATAGTCAATACCATCCAACCTGGCACCAGGTCAAAAATGGTAGCCCGTTGAAAGATTTCAGAGAAGTGCTCCATGGGAGTGGGATGTATTACGATCTTTGCCAACCAGCAAGTGGCCAATACAATAAATATCCAACTGTAATTTCGTCTCAAGCGCCGTCCAAAAGCCTCCATAAATGAGATTTTAAAACAAGAATTTTTTAATTCCGAGCTAAGCAGCTCCCTCCAGTCGGAATGCATCGGGGCTGTTTCCGGAGAAATGATGCAAGCAAAGAAGTTTTCATTGAGCAAGGCGATACGCCAACGCCAAAGGTCAAAATATTTGTAACGACGGGATTCAATGATCAAGAAGAATAGTACGAAAATGGTGGCCAAAATGATTACAAAATGCGGAATATTAGAGCCTCCAAAAGCTACAGACAAGAAGGCCGCGGTGGTGACAATAGCCCAATTGGTGGTTACGTCTAATCTGGTACGCCAGGTGTTTGCCCGGTCCATTTCCGCACGGTAATAGTGACAGAGCGCAGTTATTCCTTCAATGGGACTTGGACTATTGGATTCATTTTTCAATGTTTTAGGGTTAGAGTTTAATTAAGTTATGGATAAATGGGGCGAAATGCAATTTTTGCCAGTAGGTGGCCTGCCGGCAAATTTCAAAAGATAAATCCCAAAACACAGGAAGGCGCTAAGCACCAATTTCGAAGTATCAAACCTGAAAAAACGCATAAGTTTGAATAGTGGTCCCTGAACCTTGGAATTTAGTTGATATTTGTTTTTAGTGCTTTCTTTATAAATCGTAGATGTTTAACTTCCTGATACATTAGTTATACACATGACTCAATCCCGCCAACTTGCAGGAAAACTCAGATAACGATGAACTTTGGGATTCACTATCTGCTAAACAAAAGGAAGAACTGATTGACCGAAGAGATCCATAAACTGGAGATTTCCGGAGAAATACCAGCGAGTCTGAATGAACTGGATTTATACTGATGGTATAATTACTCCAATTCCCAACTACCAAGATCATACTATGCGCTATTGTTTCCCGAAGGAATCAGAATACTATTAGCCTTTAATTTCAGTTTGTGGCACTGCCAGTGGTTAAATTGTGTCAGTAGTTTTGCTAGCAGTGGACAAAATATCACAAATATCGCTAGATTTCCAGAGCGTTACATGTTCAAATTGCGACCTTAAAGAGAGGAGAGCATTCGAAATATACACCTTATGCTTTTACCGAGTATGGGATATTAATGCTTTCTAGTGTTCTGAAGAGCGCTAGAGCTGAAAGGGTGAATATTTTAATTATTGACGCAACTCCACCAATTGTTCATTCTTCATTGCCAATTGTTAATTAATATTTTACTCCCAATCAAATATTCAGCGCCCGATCCCCGGTAGCCGCCAAACACGCCTCTTTCAGCGCTTCCGAAAAGGTCGGATGCGCATGTGACATTCTGGAAATATCCTCCGCCGAAGCCCGGTACTCCATAGCTACCACTGCTTCTCCGATGATATCGGCAGCCCGCGGCCCAATGATGTGCACCCCCAGTATTTCATCCGTTTGCTCATGGACCAACACTTTGACCAGTCCATCAGTGTCCATACTCGCTCTTGCTCTTGCTGAAGCCTTAAACGGGAACGCCCCTTTTTTATAGGGAATTTTAGCTTCCTTCAAGGATTCTTCCGTATGTCCCACAGAGGCTACTTCCGGCCAGGTGTACACCACCCCGGGAATCAGAAGGTAGTTAATGTGTGGCTTTTGCCCTGCCAGTTGTTCGGCTACCAGCACACCCTCTTCTTCGGCCTTATGTGCCAGCATGGCGCCTCTTACCACGTCTCCAATGGCGTATATGTTATCCACAATGGTGCGCAAATGATCGTCTACCGGGATGCTTCCCGCTTTATCTGAAGTTATACCCGCATTTTCCAGTCCAAGGCCTTCTGTATAGGGTTTTCTACCTATGGATACCAGACAATAATCGCCTTTGAGCTGCTTAGATTCTCCGGACTTGTCTTCTGCGGTAATAGTTACCTGACGTCCGGTATTTTTAACTTCAGTCACTTTATGTTCCAACAGGAACTCAAATCCTAATTTTTTCAAGACCTTCTGTAACTCCTTACCCATGGTGCCATCCATGGTGGGAATAATACTGTTCATCAGTTCCACCACGGTGATCTTGGTGCCTAACCTGGCGAACACCGATCCTAATTCCAGGCCAATAACTCCACCGCCCATGATGATCATATGCTTGGGTAGTTTGGTGATTTCCAGTGCTTCGGTGCTGGTGATTACCCGTTTCTTGTCTAATTTAATAAAAGGCAGACTGGCCGGTTTAGACCCCGTGGCAATAATGGCATATTTACTGGTAAGAGTAACGCGCTCGCGCCTGCCTGCCTGTCCGCCGTTTGACTCCGGCATGCGGGCCGACAAGGCAGGCTCCACACTCGACACTACTATGGTATTTTTGTCCTGAAATTCACCGACACCGTTGTAGACATCTATCTTATTTTTTTTCATCAGGTAGCTGATACCACCGGTGGTCTGGTCAACCACGGACTGCTTTCTCTTAACCATTTGGGCCAGGTCAACCTGGTATTCACCGCCCTTAATCCCATGCTCTTCGAACTCATGAACTGCTTTATAATAGTGCTCACTGGAGTCCAACAGTGCCTTTGAAGGGATACATCCCACATTTAAGCAGGTGCCCCCCAGAGCAGGATACTTTTCGATAATAGCGGTCTTCATTCCCAACTGGGCGCATCGAATTGCTGCTATGTAGCCACCTGGGCCCGAACCAATTACTGTTACATCGTATTGCATAGGTTTATTATATACCTACCAGCATGCGGGCAGGGTCTTCTAAAAATTCTTTAACCCTATAGAGAAAGCTGACAGATTCCCTGCCATCGATAACTCTATGGTCATAGGAAAGAGCCACATACATGATAGGCCTCACCACAATATCTCCATCCACTGCCACTGGTCGCTGCACTATATTGTGCATGCCCAAAATCGCCGACTGGGGTTGATTAATAATCGGGGTAGATAGCATGCTGCCAAATATGCCGCCATTGGTGATGGTAAAGGTGCCTCCGGTCATTTCTTCAATACTGAGCTTTCCTTCACGTGCCTTAGTTGCCAGACGGACCACTTCTTTTTCTATTCCTTCGAAGCTAAGTAGTTCAGCGTTGCGAATTACCGGCACTACCAAACCTTTCGGTGAGCTTACTGCAATGGAAATATCACAAAAATCATTATAAACTATTTCCTGTTCATCAAGCATGGCGTTGACTGCCGGCCATTCCTGAAGTGCCAGGCACACAGCTTTGGTAAAGAATGACATGAATCCCAGTCCCACCCCTTTTTTCTCCTTGAACTGGTCTTTGTACTTTTTTCGAATGTCCATCACCGGTTTCATGTCCACCTCGTTAAAAGTGGTGAGCATGGCGGTTTCGTTTTTGGCTGCTACCAGGCGCCGGGCAATGGTCTTTCGCAAGCTGCTCATCTTTTCCCTTCGCTGGTTGCGATAGCCGGACGCGACCGCAGGTATCTCAGCCGGTTCAGCAGATGCTGTTTCTGGCTGGGCAGCCGCAGCGTCCTGTTTGGTAATTCTGCCATCAACTCCTGTACCTGATACGGCTTCTGGTGAAATGCCCTTTTCGGCCAAAATTTTTGCCGCGGTCGGCGAAGGGTGTCCCTTAGCATAGCTTCCCTCAGCAGTTGTCGCCTGGGCAACCTGTCCGCCATTAGACTCCGGCAGGCGGGCTGCCGCAGGTGCTTCTTTATCTTCAGGTGCTGCCATAGGAGCTTCAAAAACTTCAATCTTGCAAATCAAAGCTCCGATCTCCAGCACATCGCCTTCCTTAGCAACAATGCGAAGTGTGCCGTTCGCTTCGGCTGGTAGTTCAAAAGAGGCCTTGTCCGAATCGATATCGGCAATATTTTCATCCAGTTCCACATAGTCTCCGTCATTCTTGATCCATGAAGCCAGTGTCACTTCGGTAATGGACTCTCCAATTTCCGGGACCCGCATTTCGATCACCTCGGAAGAAGCAGCTTTAGTGGGGGTTTCTGCAACTGATGAAGCTTTTTCAGTCACTTCATGCTCGTGGCTGCTGCCGGGGACTTCCTCGCGCCTACCCTCATCGCTTGCTGGTTTGCCGGCATCTGTGTCAACCTCACAGATCACTGCGCCGATCTCCAAAGTATCTCCTTCCTGGGCTTTAATTTTCAATATCCCTGCGGCTTCAGCATTGAGCTCAAACGAGGCCTTGTCAGATTCCAGCTCGCATATGATTTCGTCCAGCTCCACATAGTCACCGTCTTGTTTGAACCATTCACTAATGGTTACTTCTGTTATTGATTCACCCACGGTGGGGACTTTTATTTCTAAGCTCATGGTTATTCTTGGTTTAGGCTACGAAAAAGCCCGTTCGATTATGTCTCTTTGTTCTTCCTGATGCACTTTGTGATAACCTGTGGCGGTGGAAGCGGTGGCCCTCCTGGAAATAATGTCTTTCTTCACTTCCCGGAAAGAGCGTAGAATGAATGCCCAGGCGCCCATATTCTCAGGTTCTTCCTGGACCCAGTAAACCTGATCAGCCTTATACTTTTTTAGTTCGGCCATCACTTGCTTCTTGGGGAAAGGATGCATTTGCTCCAACCTGATAATTGCCACATCCTGTCGTTTTTTCTTCTGTTGTTCCTCCTGAAGTTCATAGAAGATCTTTCCCGAACACATTAATACTTTCTTTACTTTATCCCTTGTCGCATAACTGTCGGGGATTATTTCTTTAAATCGTCCGGTGGTAAATTCAGAGATAGGGCTCATTACTTTGGGGTGCCTCAACAGGGATTTAGGAGACATGATCACCAGCGGCATTCTGAAAGGCAGAGCTAATTGACGCCTCAATGCATGGAACAGATTAGCAGGCGTGGTAATGTTGGTTACAAACATATTCCAGCCGGCAGCCATTTGTAGAAACCGCTCTGGCCGGGCATTACTGTGTTCCGGCCCTTGTCCTTCGTATCCGTGAGGCAATAATAAAGTAAGCCCGTTCATGCGATGCCACTTGGTATAACTGGCAGTGATGAACTGATCGATCATAACCTGTGCACCATTGGCAAAGTCTCCAAATTGAGCTTCCCAGATCACCAGCGCATTGGGATTGGCCATGGCATAGCCAAACTCAAATCCCAGCACCCCGAATTCAGAGAGAAGCGAATTGTTGACGTCAAATTTCTCCTGGCCTTCAGCAATAAAATCCAGACTTGAGTAGGGTTCATTGGATTGGGCATCACGAAGTACTGCGTGCCGGTGAGAAAAAGTGCCGCGCCGGCTGTCCTGACCGGATAGACGCACTACCATATTTTCCAACAATAAAGATCCGTAAGCCAGCAGTTCAGCAGATCCCCAATTCAGTTCTTTCTTGTCAAAAAACATTTCCTGACGCTGCTTGAGTTGTTTTTCAATTTGTTTTAGGGGCTTGAAACCCTTAGGTAGCTTGATCAATGCTTCGCCAACCTGCTTTATCACCGATGCTTTGATCCCGGTTGCTGGTGACTTATCAAAATCTTTTGGTTCTGATTTACGCAGACTTCGCCATTCTTCCTCCATACGCTGATATTGATAGGGCAGCTTTTGTTGCTTTACCCTATTCAGCCGGTCTTGTAACAACGAACGGAATTCTTTGTCCATACCTTTTGCCAGCTTGGCATCCACATCCCCTCGTTCTATTAGTTTTTTGTTATAAACTTCCCTGGGATTGGGGTGTTTGGAGATAATATTATAAAGAGATGGCTGGGTAAATTTTGGCTCATCGTTTTCATTGTGGCCGTGACGGCGGTAGCAAACCATATCAATAAAGATGTCACGATTGAATTTTGTGCGGAATTCAACTGCTAGTTTGGTGCAGAATATTACCGCTTCAGGATGATCTCCATTTACATGAAGCACAGGTGCATCAATGATTTTAGCTACATCAGTGCAATAGATACTGGAACGGGCCTCATCGAAGTCGGTAGTAAACCCCACTTGATTATTAATAACAAAGTGGATGGTCCCTCCGGTAGTGTAGCCAGCTAATTTTGACATCTGTGCCACTTCGTATACCACACCCTGTCCGGCGATAGCAGCATCACCGTGAATCAATATGGGGAGTACCTTGTCTTTGTCTTTATCGTACTGCTTGTCGATCTTAGCCCGGGCAAACCCCAGGACCAGAGGGTCTACTGCTTCCAAATGCGAAGGATTGGGAGACAACTTCAGATGCACGATTTTACCCGATGTTGTTTCAATCTGACTGGAAAATCCCATATGGTATTTCACATCACCATCTCCCATAGTCAGGTCGGGTTGAGTGCCTTCAAATTCATTAAAGATCTGCTCGTAGGTTTTACCCATTATGTTGGCCAAAATATTCAGCCGGCCGCGGTGTGCCATACCAATAACCACCTCTTCTACCCCAAGGTCTGAAGCTTTGTTTATGATAAAATCCAATGCCGGTATGGTGGTTTCGCCCCCTTCCAGAGAAAATCGTTTTTGACCGATATATTTGGTATGGAGGAAGTTTTCAAATACTACCGCTTCATTGAGCTTGAACAGTATTCTTTGTTTTTCGGCTGAGGTAAGTTTGAAGTTTAAAGCTTCATATTCACATTTTTTTTCAAACCACTCAAAGATCTCCGGCTCACGCATGTACATGTACTCGAAGCCGATTGGCCCAAGATAGATGGATTCTAATGCAGCGATAATGTCTTTTAACTTGGAGCGCCCAATGCCCATGGCAATCCCTGCATCGAATTCCAGGTCCAGGTCGGCCTCTGTTAACCCAACATCCGACAAGCCGATCCGTGGCTTGCGATCAAGCCGGGTCCTTACCGGGTTGGTATCTGACTTCAGGTGGCCCCTGCTTCTATAGGCATGGATCAGATAACGCACCTGCACTTCTTTATAGGCATTGGCGTCAGCAGTAGACGGTAAGCCTTGGCCTTCTGAAAATTCATATCCTTCAAAAAATTGGCGCCAGCTGCTATCTACCGATTGTGGGTCCTTCTGATAACATCGGTAAAGCTCATCGATATATGCACTGTCAGCATTAGATATATATGAATACTGGTTCATGACCGGGTAAAAATTGGACTAGTCAAAGGTAGAGAACGATTTTTAAATAGAAAAATTGCCTAAGCGAATATGCGCGTATTTTAAATTGATAATTAGCGAAGAACAATTTACAATTATCTTTCCGGTAGCTAGTAGGAAGTTATATTTATCCTGCTGTATTCCAGCTTATTTTATTTTTGTAATTTGAAATGCATTATCTCGAATCAAGTATAATATTTTATGTTCTTTCGTCAATTTTAATAAATATCCATGCTAAAAAATTATTTTAAGATTGCCTTAAGAAATTTATTGAAAAACCCAGCTTTTTCCGCAATCCATATCTTGGGATTGACAATTGGGGCGGCAGCTTTTTTACTGATCTTTCAGTACATTTATTTTGAACGGAGCTACGATCGATTCCATGAGCAAGCTGAAAACATATATCGGGTGCCTATTCGATATTCAGAAGGTTTTGGCTCATTTTCAAAGACCGCTTCCAATCATCCCGGTCTAGGACCGGCTATGAAGTCCGATTTTCCGGAAGTAGTTTCCTTTACCAGACTACTGCATCCCTCTAATGTTGGGGCTAAGCTGGTTTTGTCAACCATAAATAGTGCTGGTCAGCGTATGACCTTTAGTGAAAATAAAACTTACCTGGCAGATTCTACTTTCTTCAACATATTTTCTTTTCCGTTTTTAGCTGGTGATAGATCAACGGCGCTGGATAAGCCTGGCAGTATAGTACTGTCGTCTGATATGGCAAAGAAATATTTTGGGATGGAGGATCCGTTGAATAAGACCATAACCATGAATGGTCGAGATCTGACAGTTACTGGTGTAATAGAAAACGTGCCTGTAAACTCTCATCTTGATTTTAATGCCATACTATCTTTTAATACTTTCTTTAACAATATAAGTGAAAGCAATCTTTGGATATGGCCTGAATTTTATACATACGTTTTACTTAGAACAGGCACTGATCCGAGTAGGTTAGAAGCTAAGTTTCCATCATTTACGGATCGGTACTTGGACGCTATCCACAAAGAGCACAAATTCAGAACTTACTTCTCCCTACAGCCACTGCTGGACATTCACCTCAAGACCGACTGTGCTAATGAACCTACGGTACCGGGCAGTGAACGTATGGTTTATTTCTTGACTTTACTGGGAGTTTTCATTCTAATCATAGCCTGGGTTAATTATATAAACCTTTCTACTTCGCGATCGCTGGAAAGAGCAAAGGAAGTGGGAGTCAGGAAAGTTGTTGGAGCCAATAAGGGACAATTAATAGGCCAGTTCTTGACCGAGGCAGTCCTGCTAAATGGAGTAGGTATTTTACTAGGCTTAATTCTTGCAAAGATATTGCTGCCAGGTTTTATGAGGTTGGTGGGAAAGAATATAGGAGATTCTTTATTGAGTTTTGAGTTGTTAATTCAGCCGACTTTCTGGCTGATTCTAACCGGGAGTATTCTGTTAGGTGGTTTGATTGCAGGTACTTATCCGGCTTTGGTTTTGTCCTCGTTTCGGCCAATTCAAATATTAAAAGGTAAATATCATAATTCCAATCAGGGTATTTCAATCAGAAAATTATTGGTGGGCCTTCAATTTGTGCTATCTATCCTGCTCATTGCTGCTACCCTATTAGTTACCCGGCAACTTGCGTATATGAGTAAGGAAGAATTGGGCTATACCAAGGACCAGATTCTAATAGTAAAATCACCGGTTATTCAAGACTCTCTTACTTTTGTAAAATCCAATGTATTGACCACTGAATTGTCCCAAATTTCACAGGTAATTGGCCTTGCAAGGTCTTCTGAGATTCCAGGTAAGTTGATTGCTTTTAGAAATGAAACTAGAAAAGATGGACTGGATAAAGAATATAATACACATACTTTTATACAGAGTATTGATGATCAATTCCTCCCCGTTTTTAATAT
>CAZOJZ010000165.1:0-2533 GCA_964580205.1 uncultured Roseivirgaceae bacterium | reverse complement strand
TACCTCGTTAGGAAAAATTAAATGTGCCCTCAACTTTGATAGCTTTAATCTTCAGTTCCTGGTTGATGAAACACCTGAGCAATCAATTTCTTTAGATGGGAAATTGGATCAAACGATCCTACAAGAAATGCAAAATTCCCTGGACTCTTTGGGCCTTAACGGATCAAAATTGGATCTTAACAAACCTTATAAAATCCCGGAATACAAAATAGGGCAGTCAGAAGGTTATGTTACAAATCCGAAAGAATTCAAGGAGCTTGCGAAATACTTTGGTAATGCCAATGCAGTATTAAAGGCTTTGGCAGCAAATTTAGAAGGGGCTTCTGATGTAAAATGCTGGCCTCATCATTTTGACATCGCCACGTTGATTACACTCACGGATACCGGCGATCCGGAGACCTCTTCCAGCATTGGAGTCGGGCTTTCTCCAGGTGATGAAAGTTACCAGGAACCCTATTTTTACATCACTCCATGGCCCTATCCGGACTTAAATGTTATAAGGCTGCCAAAACTTTCTGTTGGTCATTGGCACACTGAAGGTTTTGTTGCCGCCATACTCACCGGAACTACCCTCTTGCAAGGTGGATCCTCCGATAATCAGATCAATGCAGTGAGCAAATTCCTGGAAGAAGGACTGGATCAGGCAAAAAAATTAACAGCATCTTAGTACATTACCCTCGATCTTTTCACTATTTTTAATCAGACAGACCAGTAATTTGTTATTTCAATATGATCCATGTTGAAGCATTAAGCAAATCCTTTAACGGGATCACTGCTGTAAGCAACGTTTCTTTTGAAGTAAAGCAGGGAGAAACACTTGTTTTATTGGGCACTAGTGGCTGTGGTAAGACCACTACCCTTAAAATGATCAACAGGCTGATAGAGCCAAGTTCAGGGAAAATTATAATCGATGGATTAGATGTTATGGAGCAAGACGCTGTCGAATTGCGCAGAAGCATCGGGTACGTGATCCAGGATATTGGCCTTTTCCCTCATTATACCGTAAGTCAGAATGTTGGTCTGGTGCCGGAAATTAAGGATTGGAGTGTTGAAGAAAAAGGAAGAAGGACCTCCGAGCTCATATCACTGCTGGGATTGAGTGATATTCCTGATATTGAAAACAAATTTCCTTCCGAACTTTCCGGAGGGCAGCAACAAAGAGTAGGCATAGCCCGTGCCTTGGCAGCTAATCCTGAAATAGTATTGCTGGATGAACCTTTTGGCGCCCTTGATCCAATCACCCGCTCCCAGGTAAGGAATGAGTTCAGAAATCTGGAAACAATTCTAGACAAAACCATGATCCTGGTAACCCATGATGTATTTGAAGCGGTGTTCCTTGGAGATGCCATTTGTTTAATGGATAAAGGCAAAGTAGTGCAAATCGGATCACCCAAAGATTTGTTATTTAAACCCAGAGATCAATTTGTAAAGGATTTTTTCAACGAAAACCGGTTACAACTTGAAATGGAGGTGATCACAACGGACCAACTGGATCTGGAAGGATTACCAACAGGGATTTCTGTAAATCAGCTGTTAAAAACTGAAGATGATCTGGAAAAAGCCAGGAGAATAACCGATTCCTTTTACCAGGTACGAAATCAAATGGGTAATGGTTAGGGAATTCATAGCCTTCATAATATCACATGCAGGTGAGATACTCGATCAAACCTTAGAGCACCTCTGGCTCACCCTGGTTTCTTTACTTTTTGCAGTTATAACCGGTATGCTTACCGGGGTCTATATAACCAGAAACCAAAGGTCAGCAAAGTGGGTAATTGGCTTAGTCAATGCCGTGCAGACCATACCGAGCCTGGCTTTGTTGGGATTCATGATACCTTTACTGGGGATAGGCCCAACGCCGGCTATTGTTGCTTTGTTCCTTTATGCACTACTTCCCATTGTACGAAACACCTTCACCGGCATAAATGAGGTGGAGGCCTCGATTAAAGAGGCAGCAGTAGGTATGGGCCTTACAGATTACCAGGTGCTTACCAGGGTAGAATTGCCACTGGCGACCCCTGTGATTTTTGCTGGTATCCGAACGGCCTTCGTGATTAACGTGGGAGTAGCTACATTGGCGGCATCGATTGCAGCGGGAGGCCTTGGAGAGTTCATTTTCCGTGGCATCGCCCTGAATAATGGCTATATGATCATGGCTGGCGCATTACCAGCTGCTTTATTGGCATTATCATTTGATTTCTTCCTGGGAATCATTCAAAAACACATAAAAAAACTACTTAAACCGTTAATCGTTGCAATTGTTACAATCCTGTTATTCTTCATACCATACAAATTCCTTACTTCGGATAACAAAATCTCCTATGGTGGCGGATTTCCTTCAGAATTTATTGAAAGGGAAGATGGCCTTATCGGTTTGCGGGAAGCTTATGGATTTGATATTGAAACTGTTGAATTGGAAATCGGACTGATGTACCGTGCATTGAACAATAGGAATGTGGATTTGATCAGCGGATTTTCGTCTGATGGCAGAATTGATGCCTATAACCTTCGAATATTGAAAGATGACAAAAAC
>CAZOJZ010000164.1:0-2204 GCA_964580205.1 uncultured Roseivirgaceae bacterium | reverse complement strand
CAGTAGCAGGTATTTCTGGGGTACTAAGAGATATTGTTGATCAATAGAGATTGCCTCATATATTTACTTTATATTAATCCAAGAGTCGCCATAATCGCAAATATTTAAGTTATGACGCAATCAGTTTTTGAAATTGAATGGGCGGATCCGATACTTCCGCTAGTTAAAGACTCAAATTGGGAGACCAAGGTTAAGAAGCAATTGGGATATGTACCTGATGTACTGATACGTGTTTCAGGAAGTTCTTGGTTGAGGGAAATGCTTCTAAATACATTATCAATAAAGGTAAGGGAATTTCCAGGCCATTTAAGTGATATAGGAGGCTTGGTGGTTTCCCAGGAGAACGCCTGTCGTTATTGTTATGGAATAGCCCGCGCTCAAATGAAATTATTTGGCTATTCCGATAAAACGATCCGAAGTATAGAGCGGGATATGCTTTTGGCCGAACTGGACGAAAAAGACCGGGCCTTTATCAGTTTTTGCCGAAATTTGGCACGATCCAATCCAAGACCATCAAAAGCTGAACAAGACAAATTGCTGAAATGTGGCTTTTCTCCTCTTGCAGTGACTGAAATATCTATATACATAGTCAAATACTGTTTTACTAACCGGATAGCGACTTTTATCAGTAGTCCTCCTATGTATGAATTCGAGCGTTTGTCAAATAGTCTGTTGGGGCGAATACTACGCCCGTTGATTGCCAGAAAAATCCGTTCCAAGGGGTGGTTTGGAGAACAGCCAATAGATGAATATCGCGGACCATTTTCCGATGTGTTTAAGGCGCTTGATGGCATTCCGGCAGCAGCGATATTTCAGGAGGGGCTGGAAGGTGCATTCTCCTCCAGGGTACTTTCAAATGAGCTCAAAGTGCTGATGTTTGCGGTGGTGGCCCGTTCATTGGGTTGTGAATTTTGTCATGGGGCCACTTACAGTATGGCAATGGACATGGGGTTTACGGAGCAGGAGTTTGAGGATGCTTTATCAACCGTAACTTCGCAGAGGTTAAATGAGCAGGAGCAAGTGATACTGGCCTGGACCAGGGAAACCATTCACTACCAAACCGGTCCTATGCAAAAACGAATGAGGGAATTAGCCCAAGATGTTGATGATGAAGATATTCTATTAGAAGCAATGGGAGTGGCTGCCCTGGCTAACTCCATGGTTCGATTGGCGGTATTGTTAGAATAATGGGGAGCACTTTATACTATCTCATAACTATTTCGGTGATTTCCATAGTATTTACGCTGTTGCTGATCAGACAAAGAGTTAAACAGCGCAAACTGGAGAAGCTTCTATCACACACTAATGATAGACTTGAGCAGTTACAGGTACATTTTGGCCGCTTCGCCCCACAGGACGTCATTGAACATCTGACCGGTGCCGACGGCGAGTATGCCCCCGATATGCGATCGGTCACCGTGTTATTTGCGGATATTAAAGGCTTTACCAAGATGTGCGACAAAATGGACCCTCCAGTAGTGGTCTCGATTCTGAATGGTTATTTTCAATGCATGTCGGAGGCTTTAGGCGCTCACCATGGAGAGGTAACCGAAATGATGGGAGATGGACTATTGGCGCTATTTGGGGCATTGAATACCAATCCCTGGCAAGTTCAGGATGCAGTTAAGGGGGCGCTGGCCATGCGAAAATCACTTGAGGTATATAATGAAAAGCTGCGATCGGAATCTTTACCTGAATTATCTTTCGGTATTGGTATTCACCAGGGAGAGGTATTGGCAGGTATTATGGGAAATTTTGAGCTCAGCAAGTTTGGAGTGGTCGGCGATACCATCAACGTAGCATCAAGAGTGGAGGCCCTTACCAGGGTTCATGATGTTGACCTGCTAATTACCGAAGAAGTACGGGAAAAACTCGATGATCGATTTATTGTACATCGTATGCCAGCACAGCGGGTAAAAGGAAAAGAGGAGCCCATTGTGACCTATTTGGTAGAAGAGCTGAAAATGTAATAACAGTACCACTGAACGCATTCACTAGAGAAGGGTTTACTTTACTTTGTTTTTAGAAATGGCTACCATTTCCTTGAATATTTTCAGTTGCTCGGCCATGGCCGCCACGTAGTCTTGCTGTTCAGTACGACATTCAAGCAATATCCAACCATTATAATTAGCTTCAACCAATAGATCCATCAATTGTTGGTATGGATAATCTCCCACATTGAGCTCTCGGATGTGCACGGTGTT
>CAZOJZ010000163.1:0-11689 GCA_964580205.1 uncultured Roseivirgaceae bacterium | reverse complement strand
TTATCCAGAGTTTACCCAAGAGATGGACTCAATCATGACAGCGGCGAGAATCCCTTCGCCAGTTTTCAAATTCGGTGAAGAGACCTATTTGGCAGAATAACTGTGAGGGACTACTTTATTGTTAAATATCTTCCAAAATCGCTATTATCCAAGATGGGCATTTATTCTATTTTCAAGGTCAATGGCTTAAAACCTCCTATATGGTTGTCCCTAATGCTGCTGGTAGCTGCAGGTCTTTCATGGATGCTTTTAAGCGCTCTCCATTTAGACAACCAAAGATATAACCACTCAGAACCGGTAAAACCCAACATCATCCTGGTAATGGCCGATGACCTTGGTATGGAGACACTTGCTTCCTATGGAGGAGAGCAGTACCACACTCCTAATTTAGACAAATTAGCAGCAACTGGGATGCAGTTTCAAAACTGTTATTCGACTCCTTTATGTACCCCTTCCAGGGTTCAAATCATGACAGGAAAATACAATTTTCGCAATTATCTTGGGTTTGGGGTGTTAGACCCTGAAGAAAAAACATTTGGCCATGCACTTCAAGAGGCGGGTTACAAAACCTGCGTGGTTGGTAAATGGCAACTTTATGGTAATAAACGACAGAGAGAGCTGGTAGGAGGTAGGGTAGGGAGTTTACCACAGGATGCAGGGTTTGACACCTACCGTCTATGGCAGGTAAAGGATCGCGGCTGGAGGTATAAGAGCCCAACTGTAGAAACCTTTTCAGATGGGCTGGAAACATACGAAAAAGGCTATGGCCCAGACATATTTGCAGCGTTTATTGAATCGTTTATTAATGAGAACAAGGATCAACCGTTTTTTATTTATTATCCTATGTGCCTGGTACATGATCCTTTTTTGCCCACCCCCGAGAGCCCAGATTTTAAGGATTATCAACCTGAACTAAATGTAAATGACACTACCTACTTTAGTGACATGATGACCTATATGGATAAGCAAGTTGGCAGGATAGTTGATAAGCTGGATGAACATGGTCTGAGGGAAAAAACCATTGTCCTATTCATTGGAGACAATGGCACAGACCGGAATGTTATCTCGAAGTGGAAAGGTAAGCACATTAAAGGCCAAAAGGGATATACAGTGGAGGCAGGTACCCATGTCCCATTCATCGCAAATTGGAAAGGAACCATTGAGCCAGGGGTATTGAATGAAAACTTGATTGACTTTACGGATTTTTTTCCAACATTACTTGAGATTGCCGGAATCAAGGATAACTCGGGGGAAACAAGAGATGGTCTTAGTTTTTATTCTCAACTTTTGGGAGAAAAGAGTGATACCCGAGACTGGATATTTTGTCATTATGAACCAAGGTGGGGTAATTTTCTCAACAAGCGATATGTTCAAAACACCCAGTGGAAGCTTTATGAACAAGGTGAATTCTATCATGTTGCAAGTGACCCTGAAGAAACAATCCCTGTTCCAATAAACCAACTAACCACCCAACAAAAGCAATTGAAAAAGAAGTTCCAGGACGTGTTATCCAGGATGTAACAGTAAACTCGCCATTAACTTGTAACGTTCGTAACAATTAAATTAGAAGGCAGCTTTGATTTCATCAATCGATACTCCTAACAATTTGAGGGTAATCTGGTTGAGCTGGTTTTCTTCCCCTTCAAAATGAATGGTTTGCTGGATGTGGGTACCGCTCTCACCTACCTTCAGAGCCAAGGCCGGAGACGAAGTTTCTAACTCATAAAATGGTCCCATTGGCTTTTTGCCAGGCTCAGCAGGACCGTCGTTGTAAGAATTTATGACATCCCCCCGGTATGGTTTTTTCTGAATTTCAAAGAGGGAGTTTACGTAATCAGTTACACCTTCAGGTTTTTGGTATTTTACAATGGTCAGGGTTTGGCTGTTGGCATCATAGGAGGCGATTATGTCCCAGGCCCGATCAGGGCTCAATCCTATTTTACTGCGATACTGCCCGTCTCCACTAAAAAATAGCACTCCTTTACCAATTATTAAACGTTCAGCAGGCACCTTGCCAAAATATTCATCATTCACTATTGGCCCCAGAACGTTTGCTTTTCCCTCATTAAATGGAACCACAATGGTGGTGGCATCCGAAGGATTAAACATTCCCAATAACCAGATAGACAGCAATCCGGTTTCTTTTTTCCAGTCGATCTTTCCGGTATTGGTCAGAGTATTGGTGGTCTGATAACCCACTACCTTGAGTGCTTCGTTGGCAGTTAACCCCAGCGTATTAAAAATGTCTGGTGGTGACAATATCTCAATACTCCGTTCAATATTAAGGTCGAAGGTAAAGCCAGAATAATTAATAATTTTACCGTCTTTAAAGTAGACTGCTTTAGTGGCAGACATACTTTTTTGTTCAAAGGCCTCAAGATCAATCAGGGCGGGTGTTTGCCAATGGTCCAGATCAAATGGAGCACCTTTCTTGAAAAATATCGAATACTGCCCACCCTCAGGCCCCAGCCAAAAACGTTCTTCACCACCAAAAGGATTGATATGCGCCAAGGTATCACCGGATTCAAACAAGTCCCGGTTGATCCATCCATAACTACGCCCATTTTCACCATTAGACGAGCTGGTCATGACGCGGGCTTGCAATGCCTTGGACACAGCTATCACTCCTTTTCCAGAAGATTCTTGCAGAATGTCTATGTCCGTGAAATTCTCTAAAAACCCCACATCTTGCCCAAAGGTGTTGGTAACAGGTGAATGATCAATTGAATACATCTCCGATTTTTTTGTCTTTTCATCACATGAGGAGCACAGATAAGTCAGCAGGACTCCTAATAGATATAAGGTATTTTTCATATAGAATCACTTCTTTTGTTTGATAATGATACTTCAATCTTTATTTTGCGCCTCCATTTGATAAAGATCAGGAGGCTAACCCAAATCAATAAATAATAAAAACGAACCGGTAGTTCACAATATATAAAATATGGAAGGGAGATTCAATTGAGTACTAAACCCAAAGTGGTGGAATCAAAAATTTTGATCCCCTTTGTTTTGATCACTTCACTGTTTGCACTGTGGGGATTCGCCAACGATATTACAAATCCCATGGTTTCGGCATTCAAGAAAATTCTGGAACTAGACAACTTTCAAGCCTCGCTGGTTCAGATGGCTTTTTATGGCGGGTATTTTACCATGGCCTTGCCAGCGGCTGTTTTTGTGAACAAATACTCCTATAAGGTGGGCGTTTTGATTGGTCTGGCCCTGTATGCTGTCGGGGCTTTGCTTTTTTATCCAGCTACCGCTTTTGAAGAGTACTATTTTTTCTTGATGGCCCTGTATATTCTAACTTTTGGATTGGCATTTCTGGAAACTACCGCCAATCCGTATATCCTGGCCATGGGCGCTAAGGAAACGGCCATCCAAAGACTTAATCTGGCTCAATCATTCAATCCCATGGGTGCTTTGTCAGGTTTATTTGTAGCACAAACTTTTGTGCTGGGCGCATTGCAATCGGACAACCTTGATGCCCAGGGGAACTCTATATACGACACTCTTTCAGAGTCAGCTAAAGCGACCATACGCACAGCTGACCTAATGGTCATTAGAGACCCATATGTGGCTTTAGGTTTATTCATCATTTTGATGTTTGTACTGATCGCCCTGGTTAAGATGCCAAAAAATAATCAGACCAACGGGAAGGTACATATTTGGAGTTCCATTAAAAGACTCTCCCGTATTCCCCGCTATCGAGAAGGTGTGGCGGCCCAGGTATTCTATGTGGGGGCGCAAATCATGGTCTGGACCTATATCTATCAGTATGCCGAGACATTGGGTATAAATAACCGGGATGCCGTCAACTATGCTTATTGGGCTTTGGGAATATTTCTTGTGGGGCGATTTGCTTGTACATTTTTGTTGAAATATGTGAATTCAGCCAAGCTGCTAATGACATTGGCCATTGCTGCCATGATTTGTACATTGGGCGCCATTTTTATTGAAGGGATGAATGGGTTATACAGCCTGGTGGCCATTTCCTTTTGCATGTCGTTGATGTTCTCCACCATTTATGGAATTGCTTTGGAAGGAGTAGGCATTGACATCGAGTACGGAGCCGCTGGTTTGGTGATGGCCATTGTTGGAGGGGCCTTAATGCCTGTCTTACAAGGACTGATTTTGGACATTGGCGGTAAAGGATATACCGATGTTTTAATCTTGGGGGTGCCTGAAGTAAACTTCTCCTTCATTCTCCCATTTGTTTGTTTTTTGTTTGTGGCAGTATATGGATACCGCATGTTTGCCATTTATCCCACCACTCAATAGTTTTGAATTGAAACTCTTATCTTTCAGCCTGATGAAACATGTATGCTTTTGTTGTGTACTATTAATCCTTTTCAGTTGTAATCAACAGGATACTTCAACAAAAACCATAGGAGACCGCGTGCAGCCGCCTTCAATAACGCATTCTTTCTTCATTGCCGGCCCTACATTTACCGGTATTCTTAACGAGGCAGGGGAGATTGAATGGGATGCCGGTCGACCAGGAGCTCGGGATGGTTACGTGTTACCCAATGGTAATGTTCTTATTTGCTGGGCTGATGAAGTGGTTGAATATGACCTGAAAAAAGAAGTGTTATTTAGCTATAAAAAGTCTGCCATCAATCAGGAACTTGGCTCAGTGGTTAGATTGGAAAATGGTAACACATTGATTTCTGAACTGGGTGACCGCCCACGCCTGCTGGAAGTGGATTCATCCGGAGAAATGGTGGTTGAGATTCCTTTGGTTCCAGAGACAGATAATATTCATATGCAAACCCGTATGGCCAGAAAGCTCACCAATGGTAATTATCTGGTACCGCATCTACTGGCTTTTGCCGTCAAGGAATACAGTCCCCGGGGTGAAATACTGCAAACCCTTAAAACAGACATCCCGGAAATAGGGGGGCGAGAGGCTGAAAACTGGCCATTTACTGCCATCCGATTGGATAACGGCAACACCCTGATCAGCTTGACCCACGGCAACAAAATAGTTGAAATGAACGAGAAAGGGGAGGTGATTTGGAAAATGGGAAATGATGATGTTGGAAGTGATATCTTTCAAGACCCCTGTGGAGCACAGAGGCTTCCAAACGGAAATACCGTGGTTGCCAGTTATGGAGCAAATGAAGGAGTTAAATTATTCGAAGCAACTAGAGAAAAGGAAATTGTCTGGAG
Source organism: uncultured Roseivirgaceae bacterium (assembly GCA_964580205.1). GTDB lineage: Bacteria > Bacteroidota > Bacteroidia > Cytophagales > Cyclobacteriaceae > SZUA-3. Next base: position 6,517 of record CAZOJZ010000163.1, on the reverse strand, counting down.
CTATTCAGGTGAATTCCGGGTGCATCATTTTCAAATTCTAACTACCAATGGAAAACCAATCAGTGGAAGGCCTTTAAAATAATATCATGAGTAAGACGCCATTCTCATTAACTGGTCATGTGGCCTTAGTAACCGGAAGCAGTAAAGGATTGGGAAAGCAAATCGCCTTGTCTCTTGGAAAAGCCGGCGCCAAGGTTTGTATTAACTATGCCAATAATCAAGAAATAGCTGAATCAACATTTGCAAAGTTCCAGAAGGCAGGATGTGAAGGTATTTTGGTGCAGGCGGATGCAACAAATGAACAATCCATCAAGCAAATGGTTGAGGAAGTGGAAGCAAAATTGGGAACAGTGGATATTTTGGTAGTAAATGCCACCCCGGCTCAGCCTCAAAAACCGATTGAAGATTACCAATGGGAGTTTTATCAAACAATGCTTGATTTTTTTGTAAAAAGCCCGTTTCTGCTTACTAGAGCGGTAGTACGGAATATGAAACAAAATAAATGGGGCCGTATTATTAATATAGGCAGTGAGGTTTTTCAGATGGCGATGCCCAACTTCAGCGCCTACGTAGCAGCCAAGGGAGGCCAAATTGGATGGACCCGAAGCATGGCTAAGGAATTGGCCCCCTTCGGTATAACCGTCAACATTGTGAACCCAGGATGGATCCCAGTGGAGCGACATGAAAGTGACTCGCAGGAAATGAAAAATGCCTATTTTGAAAAAATTCCTGCAGGTCGCTGGGGCACTCCTCGGGATGTATCAGAAGCTGTAGTTTACTTTGCCAGCGAGGAGTCAGCTTTCATTTCAGGTCAGACATTGTGTGTCAATGGAGCCAACACTCCTTGGTAGGCAGTGGGTTTTAGTGGAGACGGGGATTTGGTTATTCAAAAAGGTCCAAGTCATTTCCAAAGGCCAGTTTACCTTTATAGTTAACCCTGATCTCAGCTATCAATTCTGTTTTGGGACTATTGTATAAGATCTGATGAGTTAGCACCAACAGTCCTGGATTTACTTCATGTGCGATCCTGCCCAACTCTGTTCCACTGGTGTGTACTTCTTTAAAATAATCCCTAAATCGCAGGGGTAATTGCTGAATTTCAGCTTCACAATACACCTCATGGATTAATATATCGCAATTGGATGCTTTTTGGTAAAGCTCCGGTACCGGTCGTGTATCTCCGGATAGTATAATAGTTTTGTCAAGGGTTTTGAATTTAAAGCCGTAAGCGTCAAAAGTGCCGTGTATTACCTTGATTGCCTCAACTTCAACTAACTCATCCCTGTAAATGATCCCTTCGTTGAAATCATAAGCATCAACCCTGAGGTTATCCAATTTTTTAGGACCATGATTAAGATGTTCATTGATCCCTTTTCGAAAGGTCCCCAATATGCCTTCAATCATTTCCCTGGTACCGGATGGACCATGTATTTCTATTTTCTTTCGGCCCCTAATCCAGGGGTTAATTAGAAATCCGGGAAGTCCCACAGTATGGTCCGGGTGAAAATGCGTCAGAAATAATTTATTTAACTTTTCAAAGGCAAGTTGCTGGATTCCATTAGTCCTGGCTTCAACTATTCTTTCCAAACAACCGCTGCCGCAGTCTACAATGTAGGGTTGGTCATCGACAATTATCGCTGTAGCACTTTGATATCTGCCTGGGGCCAGGGCAGGGGTTCCCGTACCCAGCAAAACCACTTTGGTATTGGTCATGACTTAAAATACAGAATTGTATTCACTAAAATCCATCTTCCCACTATCTTTGTTTTCCTCACAGTTAGGTAAAAAATACATACCATGAGATGTGTACATAGAATATTGGCTCACCATAAAATGAATACCGGCTTACTAATTTCCTGCATTTGTACCCTGCTTATAGGTATTCATGTAACTGGCTATGAAATTCATGGACTACAGTCAGGCTTCTTTAGCCGGATGGACACCATCAGTAGCGAAAGCTTCCGCGAGGAGCTTGATAAGCCCAATATCATTTTGATCATGGCAGATGATCTGGGTCATGAAACCCTCAAATCCTATGGAGGTGAGAGCTATCATACTCCAAATTTGGATAAACTTGCGGCCACGGGTATGCAATTTCAATATTGCTATGCTACACCGCTATGCACTACCTCCCGTGTGCAATTGATGACAGGGAAGTACAACTTTCGAAATTACATAGGATTTGGCCTGCTCGACCCAAATGAACGTACTATTGGTCATGCTATGCAAGAAGCAGGCTATCAAACCTGTATTGCAGGGAAATGGCAACTGTATGGTAATGAACATCAGCAGAAACTAGCTGGGGGGCATGTGGGTGCCTTACCTCAAGATGCCGGTTTTGATACATACAGACTATGGCAAGTTAAGGATCGGGGTTTGAGATATAAAAATCCTACATTTGAGACTTTTCAGGCTGGCTTGGAAACCGTCGAAAATGGCTATGGACCGGATGGGTTCACGGAATTTGTGGAAGAGTTTATGACGCAGTATCGGGACCAACCTTTCTTTGTCTATTATCCCATGTGTCTGGTACATGATCCTTTTGTTCCCACACCAAATACTCTGGACTTCGAGACGTTCGACCCAGGCCTGAAAGTGAATGATACCACCTATTTTGATGATATGATGACCTACATGGACCAACAAATTGGTAGAATAGTAAAGAAAATAGATGAACTTGGTATAAGAAATAATACCGTAATACTTTTTATCGGTGACAATGGAACGGACCGGAAGGTAATATCCAGCTGGAAGGGGCAAAGGATACAAGGTCGCAAGGGCTACACGGTGGAGGCAGGAACCCACGTCCCCTTCATTGCCAACTGGAAAGGGACTATTGTCCCGGGCCTGAAGAATGAAAACCTGGTGGATTTTACAGACTTCTTGCCATCGCTACTGGATATTGCGGGAACCAAGAATTCATGGGAAGAAACTATGGATGGTGTTAGTTTTTACCCTCAACTTATTGGTGAACCTTCAAAAACCAGAGATTGGATATTTTGTCACTATGATCCCCGTTGGGGGAAATTTCCCAAGAAACGATATGTTCAGAATACAGAGTGGAAACTCTATGAAGAAGGGGCGTTTTATAATGTTGAAAGTGACCCTCAGGAGCTAAATTCATTAAAAGAAAATGAACTAACTTCAAATCAGATCAGAATTAAAGAGCATTTTCAAGAAGTTTTGAATCTGATGAAAAATTGACTTGCCGTTTGCAATTTCATGATTTTATCTTGAAAATCTATTAATCTTTTGTAACGAACAGTTACATGGTTTCCTGCAATAATTGATCAAAAAGTTCTTTACTTATACCTAGGGGTTGCTTTGCTAATGGACCGTTTAATAAAACAGCTTCTGAATCTTCATAGGTTGGTTTTTCCACTTTATAAACTAATCCTATTGGGATACGATCATCGAATTCCATTGCAGTGGACATCGCATCCGAAAAATCGGCTGGATCTCTATCTGGTGCCTCATCTTCTAACTTATATATCCGTTCTTTAAACCAAGCATAGGTATTGAGTTTGTTGTAAGTGACGCATGGACTGAATACATCGATAAACGCAAAGCCTTTATGAGCTATACCTTGCTCAATTAGGGAGCTCAAGTGTGCTGGCTGACCGGAAAACGCACGCGCAACAAAAGTTGCACCTGAAACCAGAGCCAACATTAGGGGATTAATAGGTTGTTCAACATTGCCCCTGGGAGTGGTTTTCGTTTTGTGATCTTTCATCGTTGTGGGGGAGGCTTGTCCAGTGGTTAACCCGTAAATTTCATTATCCATCACTACATAGGTTAAATCCAGATTCCTGCGCATGGCATGTATAAAATGTCCCACACCGATTCCAAACCCATCACCATCACCACCTGTAACGACTACTTTTAAATTGTGGTTTGCTAATTTGGCCCCTGTTGCTGTAGGTATTGCTCTACCGTGTAAGCTGTGAATTCCATAGGCATTCACATAACCTGGAAGATTTGATGAACAGCCGATTCCTGATACTACCAGCATTTCATGCGATTTTATGCCCTTTTCGAACGTGGCTTTTTTTAGAGATGACAATACTCCAAAATCTCCACAACCAGGGCACCAATCCGGACTAACTTCCACTACACGAGTTTTGACGGTTTTTTCAGTTATATCATTTATTGTAGTCATGGTTAACTCCTCCTTAATTTATTGTATTACATAAATAATTAATTATTTCTGTTCCTTGCTAGTTGGATCCCATTTATAAGTGGACCCTGTTTCTACTCCAATGGTTAGTTTTCCTTTCAGTTCTCCGTTGATCCTTTCAATAAGATCCAACACCCAAACTGGTTCTCCGTAACCATTTTGTGAAACTTGAATAATTTTCGACGGACGAAGCTTATTCTTGATATGAACCCGAATATAATGGTAAGCCATTTCACGTGCCTCAGCTTGGGTTACGTTCAAGTCAAGAGGTTCACCATTTAGAATAGCTATAACCCGTTGTGTAATCATCCTTGGCTCAAATGGTTCACCATCGTATTTTAAGATTACATCCGTACTAGAAAATCCCGCTTCTGCTTTCAAATGTCTGGCAAACTGCCCAGTAGCGTTCAATTCTACAACAATGGTTTTTTTGCACTTATTTAGGATTTGAAAAGCTTCTTTTGAATGGAACGGCAGCAGGTATCTAAAATGGAGCTGGTTTGCCTTGATTCCTTTCACTTGCAATTGTTCAATTGCTTCACGAATTACCCCCCAGGTCGAACCCCATCCAATCAGTGTTACTTCCGCATCCTCAGGTCCTTCAAGCTGAGGCGGTTTAAACTCAGTAATTACTCCATCTAACTTCCGCATACGCTTTTCATTAATTTTACGCCTTATTGCGGTGTTGGTAAATTCATCACTGATTATTACCCCGTCTTCGTCATGATCGTCAGAAGCAGCTACGTAGGCCATACCTTCACTGCCAATGAGCGGTCTGGGTGATATCCCTGAGGAAGTAAATGTGTAGCGTTTAAATCCATCTTTTTCCTTCATGGATTGAGGAATCTCTTCGATGAGATCGCCCCGGTTGATATTGACCTTATGCGACCAGGATCCCGGTTCTATGGTTTCATAATTTTCACCCATTAATAAATCCGATAAAATTATTACCGGGAGTTGATATTGTTCTGCGATATTTAGCGCTTCACCAACAATATGGTAACAATCTGTGGTACTTTTAGGAGCCAGTATTACCCTGGGAAAATCACCTTGAGATGCTCCAATAGCTTGATTTAGGTCGCCTTGCTCGGTTTTGGTAGGTAGTCCGGTAGATGGGCCTCCACGTTGAACATTGATGATAACAACCGGTGTCTCGAGCATAGCTGCTTCTCCTATTGCTTCGGTCATAAGAGCAAAGCCACCACCTGAAGTTGCACACATCGATCGAACACCTGCATGTCCAGCACCAATTGCCAGGCACACCACCGCAATTTCATCTTCCGCTTGTTTTACAAGCACACCACATCTTTCACTATTTGTGACTAACCAATGTAAAATATTAGTTGCGGGGCTCATTGGATAGGCCGCATAAAATTTTAAGCCTGCTGCCACTGCGCCTAGTGCCATGGCACTATTTCCGGAGTAAAATGGTTTACTAATATAAGTAAAATTCCAGTCGATATTAATTTTTGCAGAAGCAAAATGATCCTGGGCTGTCTCGTAACCTACTCGCGCCACACTAATGTTCTGATCAATAATTTCCTGACCTTTTTTAGAAAAAATATCAGCTAAGACTTGCTCCAATGTTTTAAAATCAAGGCTTATCAGATAAAGTAAGGATCCAAGAAGCATGGTGTTTTGCATGATGGGAATTAGTTTGCCCAACTCGGAGGTTAACTCTTTGAATGATAGGGGAACGATCTGAACATTTTCTTGAAGAAAAGATGAGTCACAGGTAACTTTATCAGAATTAAAAATTATTACGCCACCGGATTCAACCGCGGGTGCATGTCTTTCAATGCTATCCTGATTCATAGCTACCAATACCTTGAAATGATCACCATAGCACATTTCCTTTTTTTCACTAATACGCAGTTTTAGAAAAGTATGACCTCCGCGGATCAACGACTGAAAGCTATTATAGGAAATAGCATGCAAACCATGTCGATTTATTACTCTTGCCAGCAGGTTCCCGGATTTATCAAGACCGTCGCCTGCTGCGCCTCCAAATCCAACAGTTATTTCGTGGGAATTATTCGGCAAATTGTTAGTTTTTTTTTGTTTATTTTCCATGAATAATGCTACTTTTCTGGTTTAATCATTTGATTAATGACAGATTACTGGTTTAAGTTAAACATTTTTAGAAAATATAAAATAAAATTCGCAGACTATCAATGAGAATTACAACAACTCTATTTGTCGCTATTGTGGCGTTGTTTTGCCTGAAATCATCCGCACAAATCAAATCAGCGAAGCATATTATATTGATCGGATCGGACGGGTTAGGAGCTTATGCGTTTGAAGAAGCGGAAATTCCTAACTTAAAGCGATTAATGGATG
>CAZOJZ010000162.1:0-12517 GCA_964580205.1 uncultured Roseivirgaceae bacterium | reverse complement strand
GTATCTGAAGGGAATCATCCTCGTTAGGAGTTGAATCCAAATGGTCATCCTCAAATCTGATTTGTTTCAGATCTCCGAACTCCAAACCACCTGCCCACTTGGTTTCAGGAGTCAAAAATTCTCTTTTGAAGATAACTTCGTGACCATCTTTGTTCCAAAAATTACTATAAGTAATTTCACTGGAAATGAAGGTCCCCCTCAAATTGAAGTCCTTAAATTTAAGTTCGTAACCGGAGCTAGGACTCTCCTCCTCAAGGTACTGATAGGCCACTGAGAATTGATTCCCGCTACCCAAAAAATTGCGGCTTCCAATTTCCAGTGTGAAATCATCAAACCCTCCAAAATCACCGCCGATAAATAGGGAAAGACGATCTTGGGTCACCACATAAACATCGACTATATTATCGTCATCTAAATGGGGCAAAAGCAAAATCCTGGCATCCCTAATGAAAGGAAGATCTCTCAGGATTCGTTCATTATCTGCCAACCGGAAGGGTGACACAATTTCTCCCGATTTGAAGAGCAAACTCTTTTGAATAATTGTTTCTTTGGTATCAGCATGGATCACATCAATGGCCTTTGCTACTGAACCTTTTACAACTTCTGCGGTATCAATAATATTACCACTTAAAAACTCCACATTACGAATATGAATGTTTCCAATTCGATAGCCCTCAAAGGGCTCAAAAGGGGCCTCACTACGCAATATATTGACGGAATCAGATAATTCTTGTGCGGTAGTTCTAAACAACAACTTATATAATTTCCGGGTAATTAATCTTCGATCAGAACGGATCGCCAATGAATCATAAAATTTGTCCGACTGAGCATATGGGTTTTCCCTGACCTTTACTTTGGTATTTGCCGGTAAAATAAAGGTAGTATCCCTGAGCGGGATCAATAAAGTATCTGAAAATATAACCAATTTACCAGCCTCCACATACAATGTATCAGTGCCAATTTCCTTTTTTTTAATTTTCTTTTTACCGTCAGATTTTTGTCTCTGAGCCACTATTGAATGGGTGCATGACAATATCAAAATACTCACTAGCGTCAATGTGATATAGCTCACCTTCATCTAATTGTAAAAATAAGAGATTATAAATGAATTAGGAATTAGGAATTAGGAATGAAGAATTAGCATGGAGCGTGGCGCTGGGATATGGTCCTCGGATATTGAAATTTAATTGGTACTCGGAATTTGTGTTTTGGTACTTGCCGGGTGTGGCAGGAATTAGCCTACAATCCTTCAGTCCGTCAATCATTCACTCAATGGACTTACAGTTGGCGTATGGCCCTTAGTTGGCTCTTGAGTTCTTGAAGCATTTTATCTGCCTGATCGATCTTTACGGTAAATTCGTCTTTGACCTTATTAGCAGTTTTCGAATTTGCGAAAAACTCAAGATTGTTTGTCCAGGTAGAAATATCATTTTCTAAGGTGCCAATATCCCGTCTTAATGCTTGCTCTTTTTGTTCCTTTCTTCGATCAGCATGCGGTCCTTTCTTGAGTTTTTCAAACTCAATGTCGTACTTGATTTGCCTTGCCTCATTTGCCAATTCCTCTGGTACTGTGGCCAGAAAATCGTTTGCAGCTTTTGTAAATTGCGCCCTGATATTTTTCACCTCAGCAGCAGGAACATAGCCAATATCATTGAATTTCAGCTTTAGGTCCAAAAGTTTATCAAGATCAAAGTCACCGGTAGAGGTCATGGTTTCAATTTCTGAACAGATTTGTTGCTTTTTCTTCAGGTTCTTTATAAAATCTTTTTCCAGCTCCTGGTTCTGAGATCTTCGATTGTTAAAAAACTTATCACAGGCATCTTTAAATGGGCTGTAAATTGAATTCCTGTACTTTTCCGGAACCGGGCCAATGTCTCGCCACTCCTTTTGAAGGATTTTAAGTTTTTCAGCGGTTTCATTCCAATCTGTATTGTCTTTCAATCGCTCCGCCATTTCTACCAATCCCTTTTTTTTGTCCAAATTGAGCATACGTTCACCTTCTAATTGCTTAAAGAACAGCCCTTTATTGTGAAAAAATCCCTTAAATGCTCCCCAAAACTTCTTGTTTACTTCTTTTGCGCTTTCCCTGGGAAGTCCACCAATGGCCTCCCATTTCTTCTGTAATTCCAAGATTGTTTTGGTATTTTTATTCCAATCGGTGATGCGGTCTGTAGTAAATTGAAAATATTGCTGCACTTCTTCTGCTAATTCAGCTTTTTTCTTCAGGTTTTCTTTAAGGTCCTCCTTGAGATGCTTAATAAATTCTTTGCGCCTGGCATAGACCTGGTCCGAAGCATGTTTAAAACGATCCCATAATGCTTGTTGATCTAGTTTTGGAACAGGTCCAATATGTTTAAAGTCATCGTGTAACTCATTAAGCTCAGCAATAGCCTCTCTTAGGTTTTTTACTCCTATTAACTTTTCAGCCTTTTCGCAAAGCTCCAGTTTCGCCTCCAGGTTTTTCTTACGATCTAGTTCTTTAAGTTCAAAGTATATGCTGCGTTGATCATAATAACGATCCATTAAGGCGTGGTAATTCGCCCAAAGTGTTTTGACATGTTGTCCAGGAATCTGACCAATCGCCCGCCATTGATCCTGTATTTTTTTGACAGACTGTATACTCGATGTAGTTTCTTCCTCATCCACCAACGCCCTTAGCTCTTCCATTAAGCGAACCTTCTCGGTTAAGTTTTTCTCCTTGTTGCGTTCTAATTGCTTAATGTACTGGTATTTTTTGTCTCTGATGAGCTTAAAGGCACCATCAAACCGGTTGTCGGGTTCATCAAATTTATAAGCAAAATGATCCGGATCATTACCATCTGCCACAAATCGATTCAATGCTTCTTTTCGTTCTGCCTGGTGAATGATATCATAACATTGCTTCAGGTTTCGGCACACTTTTTCCGCCAGAATAGGATCTTCCTCCTTCACCAACAGTTCAATCATTTTTACCAATCCGTCTTTATCCAGTGTGGTAAAATCCACACCATCCCAGGGTTTTTTGGGTCTCTCTTTTTCTTGGGGCAGCTTTTGTTCCGAGGCTTGTTCTGTTTCCGGAACTTCTGTTTGTTCTGTTTCCGGGACTTCTGCTTGTTCCGAGGCTAGGGCTGGTTCTGTTTCTGGGGCTTGCTCTGGCTCTTGTTCCGGGGCTTGTTCCAGAGCTTGTTCTGTTTCCGGGGCTTGCTCTGTTTCCGGGGCTTCTGCTTGTTCCGAGGCTAGTGCTTGCTCTGGTTCTGTTTCCGGGGCTTGTTCTAGTTCTTGTTCTGTTTCTGGGGCTTGCTCTGGCTTTTGTTCCGGGGCTTGTTCCAGAGCTTGTTCTGTTTCCGGAACTTCTGTTTGTTCTGTTTCCGGGACTTTTGCATCATCACCTGAATCAAATTGAACTTCCTCTTCAGCTTCTACTTGAGACGCATTGACCTTAACCTCATCCGATTCATTCAATTCAGTGAGTTGGTCCGATACATTTTCTTTCTCAGATGACGTATCTTCCCCATTCGAAACCTGATCTTCTTTGTCTGGTTTCGTTGAGCCCTCTTTCTTTTCCGAGCCCGGATCACGACCATTCATACCATCTTCCACGGTCTGGACCTGATCCTCGGCACTTTCATCACTGTTAAAATTAGGGTCTACGTGTTTCGATATCTCACCATCTTTAGACATACATAATTCAGGAGCCACTGGCCCATCTTAATCAAAGTTAACTAAAGGATTTAATTTAACCGGGGATCAGTGGGATAATTTGAAAACATCCTGTACCTCCCTCCCATGTTTTTTAATACCTCTCGCCATAGTAATTCAGGGTCTAAATCGAACACCTGAGCTGCAGTGGCATCGGGTGAGACAATCCAGGAATTTTCATTTAACTCCTCCTCCAATTGTCCCGGCGCCCATCCAGAATACCCCAGAAAGTAGAGTACATCATTTGAGTTCACCATGTTGCCCTGCATCAATATCTTTAATTGTTCAAAATTTCCACCCCAGTATATTCCTTCTCCAATTTTAGTCCCGCTTCCGATATCCAATAAATTGCGGTGCAAGAAATGCATGCTGTCTTGTTGAACCGGGCCTCCCACCAACATTTTCTTTTCTAAAGAGTCAAGCTCTTCAAATACATCCCCCACGCTAACCATCGATGGCTTGTTTAAAACAAAACCAATAGCTCCATCCTGGTTATTCTCACAAATCAGCACCACTGTCCTTTCAAAATTAGCATCAGGTAAAAAAGGTTCCGAAATGAGCAAATCTCCCTGCCGGGGGGTTACACTCACCCCATTGTGAAAATAGCTAGCCATGTCTTCTAAATTTTTCAATGCAAAGCAGATCTAATCGGTAATGACTGAAGCACTTTGGCCTCTGCCAGGTTTAACTCTTCCAGTCTATTATAAACACAATTTTTATCAAAATAATTTAGTGCCATGTTAACAAAAATATTTCCATGCTTGGCTTCAGAGGCCCATAATTGATTATAAAATATCTTTAACTCTTTGTCTTCCAGGGTTTCATACACCAGTTTAAACCTTTCGGCTCCCCTACATTCAACAATAGATGCCAACAACAGTCTGTCTAAAAATCGCTCCTCCCGGCCTGACCGGCATTGATCTACCAGCTGTTGAACATAATGGTCTTTTCCCATCTGTGCAGGTAACAATACGCCCCTGCGCATCATAATCTCATACACCGACTGAAAGTGTTCAAGCTCCTCAATCGCCGTTTCAATAAGTTCAGGTATGATCTCCACCCTATCGGGAAATTTCGCCACAAAACTCATTGCCATGGCTGAGGCTTTCCGCTCACAGTTGGCATGGTCCTGCAGGAATCCGTCAAAGTCATTCATAACCGCAGCAATCCACTGAGGACTACTGGCGCATTCCAGTGCTATGCTAGCCTTCATAATCCAGGGTCAATTCCAGCATTGATCTGAGGGCTACTTAGGTAACCGCTCCGTCGTAATATTAACTAAAAAGATTATATTTAGGAATTGGATCATACACCTATTTAATAGACGGAATTTAATAGGTTTTAGTTGGATTTCAAGCTTTAAAATTAATTCAATGTAGTTACCCGGACAGATGGCAAATAAGAACCTCATTAAATATCGCGAAGAATACGGGAGAAAAAGACTCGATAAGGAGAAAATGCTGCAGGACCCTATCGAGCAATTCAGACATTGGTTTAAGGAGGCTGAACTGGCAGGGGTAACAGAGCCCAACACCATGACCCTTGCTACTGTGAATAAGCAGGGACAACCTACTATCAGGGTGATGTTAATGAAAGAAATTACCAATCAGGGCCTGGTTTTCTATACTAATTTTAAGAGCCGTAAGGGTAATGAAATAGAGAAACACCCAAAAGTAGCGCTAAATTTTTATTGGCAAGATTTGGAACGACAAGTTAGGTTTGACGGCCCGGTAACAAAAATTCCGGATGAGCAGTCGACTCAATATTTTCAAACAAGACCACGGGGTAGCCAGTTGGGTGCATGGGTTTCTCAACAAAGTGAAGATATCTCCTCACGTGAATACCTTGAGGAACAATTGAAGGTTTGTGAATCCCAATTCAAGGACCAGGATATTCCCCGGCCACCTCACTGGGGCGGTTACCATCTTATACCAACCAGGGTTGAATTTTGGCAAGGTGGACCTCATAGATTGCACGATCGCATCCAATACTCACTATGTAATGAGCAATGGGACCTGCGGCGTCTTGCACCCTGATATGAATCGATCTATATACCTGGAACGATACAGCTATGGACATGAATTGATGAATAAACCTCCGGATCCGGATTTGGAGATGGTGGTGGTTATTCCCTGTTATTTTGAACCTGATCTCATTTCAACCTTGCAATCACTGACAAACTGTGCTCCTATAGCTGGTAAAGTGGAAGTCTTTGTAATCGTCAACCAAAGTGTTGAGGATACTGATCAGGTCAAAAATTTTAATAAACAAACTGTTGAGATAACTAACCAGTGGATCTCGTCACAATGCACAGATCTGTCCTTTAATATATTCCATCAGGAACTTCCGGAAAAACATGCCGGGGTAGGCTTAGCCCGTAAAATTGGCATGGATGAAGCAATAAGACGTTTTCGTTATCTCAAGAAGGACGGGCTTATCATTTGTCTGGATGCCGATTGTATTTGTAGTGCCAATTATCTAAAGGCCCTGAGGGACCACTTTGAGGTCAACAGAAATACACCTGGCTGTTCTATATATTTTGAGCATCCACTTAGCGGTCCTCTTCCACCTCATATTTACCGGGCGATAGCTGCCTATGAGTTACATTTGAGATATTACACACATGGTCTAAAGTATAGCAGACTACCGTGCGCTTTTCAAACTGTAGGATCCAGTATGGCGGTGAGATCATCAGCTTATGAAAAGCAAGGTGGTATGAACAAGCGGCAGGCAGGAGAAGATTTCTATTTTCTACAGAAAATCATGAAATTGGGTGGATTCACTGAATTAAATTCCACTGCAGTTTTCCCATCTTCCAGGTTGTCGGACCGGGTACCCTTTGGTACTGGAAAAGCAATGATCGATTCAGTAAATGCTGATGGGGACCCATATCTTACTTATAGTCCAAAAACATTTTCGGACTTGAGATCCATTGCTTCAAACGTGGAGGCATTACACCGGGCTACTCATTCAAGCATTAATAAAATATGGGATGGTTTGTCTCCTTGTTTTCAGGAGTATATACAAAAAGAAAAATTCAATAAAAAAATACTGGACCTCAATCAGGCAACCAGAACACTTAGCTCATTCGCAAAGCGTTTTTTTCAATGGATTGATGGATTCTTTGCATTCAAATACGCCAATTATGCAGCTGACAACCACTACCCAAAGGTTGATATATCGGAGGCTGCGGCGTGGTTGCTGAAAGAAATGTACCACCTGCAACCAGCAATGAAAGATTCAAAGACTTTACTTCATCAGTTTCGGCTACTGGACAAGCAATAGAACATTGGCTTTCTGCTCTGTACTGGTTCGTAGCTACGGAATCTACATCAGATCAAAAAGGTCTTTAACACCCAGTGTGCGGTCGGTAAGGAAACCCTCACCGTAATTCACACCTATTGAGTGCCCGGTTTCGATTCCTCTGGCTTCGACCATTTTTAAGAAGTTTGGATTGCTGATATAGGTTTCCGGGTCATCTCCCCCACTAAAAAATTGAGAGCGGTAAGCACTGATGGCTTTCATTTTAGTCTCCCAATAATCCGATACGTCAATTACAAAATCTGGATTTAAAAAAATGGATTGCATATAATGATATAATGCCTTTGGTCGCCAGGATGATTGAGGTTCCTCATCATTTCCCGTTTTAATGCGTGCAAGTCCTGACAAAAAACAGGCGGTTACGATTAAAGCCGAGGCCCTGGGATGATCCGGGTGACGATCATTAGGCGCTGCCGCCAGCACTACATCCGGTTGATACTTGCGAATTACCTGGATAATGGCCATTTGATGGGTCTCATCATTGATAAAAAATCCATCGCGGAAATCCAGATTTTCCCTCACTGCTAAACCCATGATCTCCAAGGCTTTGCTTGCCTCATTTTTGCGAATCTCCACACTACCTCTGGTACCAAGTTCACCTTTGGTTAAATCCACAATACCTACCTGCCGGCCTTTGGCAGCTGCCTGAATCATAGTGCCTCCACAGCCCAATTCTGCATCATCCGGATGGGCCGAAACCACCAGTATATCTAATTTCATATTAGCTAATTCGTAGTCTGCGACCAATGCGCAGCATGGTTTGTCTGCTAATTCTATTCAACCGGCATAATCGGCTTATTGAGACACCATAGCGCTGGCTAATATGTCCAAGAGTGTCCCCACTCCTGATACGGTGATACCTTACTTTTCGCGCATCAACCAGGTACTGAAAACTTGCAGGAGTGATTAAATATGTATCCGTTAACAGACAGTCGGATGTGAAATCATAGATGGTACTGGGATCAATAGCGTTCCCCTGATACCTTATCTCAAAATGCAAATGGGTGCCGGTGCTGCGACCGGTACTTCCTCCTAACCCCACCAACTCACCTGCTTTTACAGTTTCACCTACTTTAACTTTGGCCTTTGACAAATGACCATACAGGGTTTCGAAGCCATTCAAATGTCTTAAGACTACATAACGCCCGTAACCGTAACGTTCATAATCTACAATGCGAACAATCCCGTCAAAAGCGGCTGCAACCGAGTCGCCATAGTATACCTTTAGATCAGTTCCATAATGCCAGCGATATCTTCGAAAACCAAATGGAGAAGTAATACGGGTATCGGTAACCGGAAATGACCAGTTGACAGTGGCCACCGAATCATTGATGTGTACACTCAAAGTGTCCTTGTAATTTGCCCCATCTAGTTTATAGGGGTTGATCTTACCCGAATTCCAGTGTGAAAAATAGGAATGTTGGTTAACCCAAACACAATCAATGCTGAGTCCTTCATTAATTGTCAATTTAGGATCGATTACCAGGTTTTCGATCCACTCCTCGACAATATGTTCAACCAATGTGGTATCTTCTATATACTCCCAAGTTTCTATTTCTGAATTCATGGAAACTTGTTGTAATGGTCCGGCAACCTGGGCCACAGCAGGCACTAACAACAAAGTCAATAGTATTGAAAGAATAGATATTTGCATACTAAACGGCTTCCAATTCTTTGGTGCTGAGGAATCTTTCCGCATCCAATGCAGCCATACAACCAGTGCCCGCTGCGGTAACCGCCTGCCGATAAATGTGATCCTGGGCATCTCCTGAGGCGAATACTCCTTCCACATTAGTTACAGTAGAACCGGGTACGGTTTTAATATAGTCATTTTCATCCATGTCCAGGTAATCCCTAAAGATTTCTGTGTTTGGTTGATGCCCAATAGCTACAAAAAACCCTCCTATGGGAATTTCCTTTTTTTCTCCAGTCTTATTATTGAAAACCCTTACTGCTTCTACTTCTTCTTCTCCCAGAATCTCATCAGTTTCAGTATTCCATAGGATCTCAAGGTTAGGGGTATTTATTACTCTTTGCTGCATAATATTTGAGGCCCTCAACTCATCCCTGCGAACTAACAAGTAAACCTTTGAGCACAGTTTAGCCAAATAAAGAGCTTCTTCTGCTGCAGTATCACCTCCACCCACAACTGCAACTTCTTGTCCCTTAAAGAAAAATCCGTCACATACGGCGCAGGCGGATACACCTTTTCCGTTAAGGCGTGTTTCGGATGGAATTCCCAGCCATTTTGCAGATGCACCGGTGCTTATGATTACTGAATTGGCAACTATCTGGTGTTTATCATCTATGGTAACCTTCAATGGGTAAGCTGAAAAATCTACGGAAGTTGCCAGTCCGTATCGATTGTCAGTACCGAATCGTTCAGCCTGTTTTTGAAAGTCTACCATCATTTCAGGGCCCATCACTCCTTCCGGATAACCGGGATAATTCTCTACATCACTGGTGATGGTCAATTGACCGCCGGGTTGCCCTCCCTGGTACATTATAGGATTCAAGCCAGCACGTGCAGCATAGATAGCGGCAGTATAGCCAGCAGGTCCGGAGCCTAGTATCAGGACATTCACTTCTTCAGGCATTAGGTTTATATTTTGGTTCTCCAATAAACGCCCTAATTTAGTAATTATTTCATAAAAAAAACCACGCTTAGAGCGTGGCTTCCTTTGTAATTTAATAGTAGAGTTATATCATCCAAGATAAGGTTTTAGTGTTTTACTTCTAGAGGTATGGCGAAGCCTTCGAATGGCTTTTTCTTTTATCTGTCTTACCCTTTCACGAGTCAAATTAAACTTTTCCCCAATTTCCTCCAAAGTCATGCTGTGTTCCCCATTTAGGCCAAAGTATAATTTGATCACATCCGCTTCTCTCTGGGTCAATGTAGATAATGCTCGCTGAACCTCCCGACGGAGGCTATCATTCATTAACTCATTATCCGGAGTTTCCTCACCATCATTTTCCAGAACATCCAGCAGACTATTTTCTTCGCCCTGAACAAATGGGGCATCCATAGAAACATGTCTTCCTGATATTTTCATGGTATCAACCACCTCGGAAGTAGTTACCTCCAGAACTTCTGCCAACTCATCCGGAGAAGGCTCACGTTCAAATTTTTGTTCCAGTTCTGAAAAAGTTTTAGAGATCTTATTTAAAGATCCAACTCTGTTTAGGGGTAATCGTACGATGCGGGATTGCTCTGCTAATGCCTGCAAGATGGACTGTCTTATCCACCAAACTGCATATGAGATAAATTTAAAGCCTCTTGTTTCGTCAAATCTTTGTGCTGCTTTGATAAGGCCAAGATTACCTTCGTTGATTAAGTCACCCAAGGATAGTCCCTGATTTTGATATTGCTTGGCCACAGATACTACAAAGCGCAAATTAGCTTTTGTTAGTTTTTCCAGAGCCATTTGATCACCTTCCCGGATCTTTTGGGCAAGAGTAACTTCCTCATCAGGAGTAAGTAAGTCAACCTTGCCTATCTCTTGTAAGTACTTATCAAGAGACTGACTTTCCCGGTTGGTAATCTGCTTGCTAATTTTAAGTTGTCTCATTCAGATCACTTTAGTTCACGATGCACAGACTAAAGTTCCTTAAAATAGATGACAATTCAATGATTAACCCGGATTATGCACAAGAAATCACTATGAAGTCTAATGTATGATCCATGTCCAACAGGTATCAAAATAACTTAACACTAGTTGTCCGAAACTGGTTTTTTATCCGGTCTGGGAAGCAAAACTTTGCGAGACAAGCGGAATTTGCCGGTTTTCCTATCTACATCTGTTAGTTTCACCGTTACTTCCTCGCCTACTTCCATTACTCCGTCCATGTTTTCAACTCGCTCCCATTTGATCTCAGAGATATGGAGTAATCCGTCCTTTCCTGGCATAAACTCAATAAATGCCCCAAATGGCATAATGGATTTTACCATCCCTGTGTAGGTCTCGCCTACTTCCGGAACAGCTACAATGGTTTTAATGCGGCCTACTGCGTCATCCATGGCCTCCTTATTTACTGCAAAGACGTTGACCCGGCCACCATCTTCTACTTCTTCGATAATTACCGTAGCGCCCGTTACCTTTTGTATCTCCTGAACCACTTTACCACCTGGTCCGATCACGGCGCCTATCATGTCTCTTTCAATTTTTATGGTAACATTTCTGGGAGCATGTGGTTTCAGGTCCTCTCTGGAGGCGCTTAAGGTCTTTTTCATTTCATCCAGGATATGAAGACGTCCCTTTTTGGCCTGGTCCAGTGCAGCTTCAAGCACATCGTAGGACAATCCGTCCACCTTAATATCCATTTGACAAGCACAAATTCCTTGTTCTGTTCCGGTAACCTTAAAGTCCATATCTCCCAGATGGTCCTCATCTCCTAATATATCTGATAATATGGCGTATTTGCCGGTCTCCGGATCGGATATCATACCCATAGCAATCCCTGATACCGGCGCTTTAATTTTGATTCCGGCATCCATAAGTCCTAGCGTACCTGCACACACAGTAGCCATAGAACTGGAACCGTTGGACTCCAGAATGTCTGACACAATCCTGATGGTATATGGATTGTCCTCATCACTTGGCAATACTTTCTTTAAAGATCTGGCAGCGAGGTTTCCATGTCCTATTTCCCTTCGGGCCGGTCCTCTATTGGGTTTTACTTCTCCGGTGGAAAAGCCGGGGAAATTATAGTGCAGGATGAATTTTTTGAAACTTTTCTCCAGGGCATTATCGATCATCTGCTCATCCAGTTTAGTGCCCAAGGTCACAGAGGTTAGGGATTGCGTTTCACCCCTGGTAAATATTGCAGAACCATGAGCGGATGGCAGATAGTCTACTTCGCTCCAAATAGGTCGTATCTCGTCCAGCTCACGGCCATCAATACGACTGTTTTTATTAAGCACCAGGTTTCTACATGCCTCTTTCTCAATACCATGAAAGTATTTGTTTACCAGGTCCAGATTGATCTCATGTTCTTCTGGCAACGATTCCAGGTAGGACTCCTTAATGGCACCAAATTGGGCTTTTCTATCCGTTTTGGAGGCTAGTTGTTTCAGTGCTACCTCATAATATTGGCTGTAGTACTGCTGGTGTAGTTCCTTTTGGAGATCTTCATCTGAATCCTCGTGGCTATATGCTCTTTTCTCAGTTTTACCAGCTTCTTCCATCAACTCAAGCTGTACCTTGCACTGTAGCTTAACAGCTTCATGTCCTTCTTTTATGGCAGCGATCATATCAGATTCTGACACTTCGCTCATCTCACCCTCAACCATTAAAATATTGTCCAGAGTCCCAGCCACGATCATGTCAATATCAGCCTGTTTGCATTCATCAGAATTAGGGTTGATAATGAACTTTCCCTCCACCCGTGCCACTCTTACCTCGGAAATTGGCCCGTTAAATGGTATGTCCGATACCGCCAGGGCGCTGGAGGCGGCTAAAGCAGCCAAAGCATCTGGTTTGGCATTAGCGTCCGCTGAGATCAGGGAAATCACTACCTG
>CAZOJZ010000161.1:0-6830 GCA_964580205.1 uncultured Roseivirgaceae bacterium | reverse complement strand
CAAAATCAAAGGTGAAGAAATTATGATTGTTAAATGTCGGTTCCACTATGATTAACCAAGGCCTTATTTACTGATTCTACTCAACCCAAACTCCTGGTAAACCTCCTTACCAACTCCTCCGCAAGTAGCATCACCACAATTAGCATTTCTTAGTTTGTTTTTGTTACTTCCTGAAATCATCAGGATAGGTTTAATTTAACAAGACTAACTAATGATCCACACTTGTCAACCCCTCTAAAAAGAATTGAATCCCTTGATTTGCTAAAAGGGCTGGTATGGGTGTTAGTGATAGTGCTTATTTATCCGTTGTGTAAGAAATTTGATAGCTATAAGCTAAGCCACAAGGAACAATGGTGGCTGAGTTACCTGTAACGTAAACATGGACATTCGATGTTCGGCGCCTGCCAGCCGGGCAGGCTGGTTCGACATTCCGCATTCAAACCACATCCTCCCTGATAACACCCTCGCACTCCAGGACAAAATCAGCCCCAAAGGCCGTTGCAGGAGTCTGGTATCCTGCGGTAAAATTCCCTCCCAAGATTTTCCGAACTGCTGCAATTGCGGCTCTGGCGGTCCAGATAACTCCTGCTTCGGGGCCGTGTAAACGTGACACCACTTTTCGATTTTGGTCGTCTGTCACTTCGCCCCAAATGTAAGTGTGGGTTTGAGCACGAGTTTGAGTATCTGGTCCTGGCTTTACTTTACGTTTTAAATAACTACGCACAAAGGGCAGTCTGAAAAGGGGCCTCCATCGGTTTAGCATTTTCATTTTCTTATGTACTGACTTAGGCAGTACCGCATAGTCTTCGATATTCGGGATGCCCGTACTATGGTAAGCCGTGAAAACATCACCCCAGGTTATTCTGGTGGCTGTCTGGACACCATTACCAAAATCAATTTCACGGGTTTTTATTGCCCTTTTCGGAACCAGTAAATGACCATCGCGACGCACTCTGTTACCGAAAGGAATCATTTCTATCATGGTGCGCTGAGTTCCCGGCGGAAGTCCTGCCGGACCTACACTATGAAAAGCCAGCGTCAGGTGCGTCGCGGAGGGCAGCCTGTTTTTAAGGTGCACCGCCAGGCAATCTGTTGGAACCACATCAAAGCCAATGCCCGGCAGAAGCATGACTTCATTAGATTTGGCCTCATCATCTTTGTCCGCAAGAGCCTGATAAACAGGTATTTCACCAGTTATGTCCAGGTAGTGGGTGCCTGTTCTCAAACAAGCAGCCACCATTGACTTGTAGGTATAAATAAACGGACCAGCGCAGTTCAACACCACGGGTACATCTTTTAATGACCTGTCTATTAATATTGAATCATCCAGGTCAAAAACACGATAGTCGACACCCAGTTTAGCCGCCAGACGCTTAATTTCGGGCCCGTTTCGCCCCCCTAGAATGGGGGTGAGACCCGATTGAATAGCTAGCCGTGCGGTAGCCTCGCCCACAAATCCTGTGGCGCCATACAGAAGAAATTTGTCTTTCATAAACTTAATGTGGCATCTGTACCTGGGCGTTCCTTATTCCTTGTTCGATGTTGGGTGTTACTAATCTCACCCCATTTCCCAACCTTCCCTTACAGATTCACGAATAAACTGGTCTGCTTCAGGCAGTCCTTTGGCTTTCATATTTTCAGCATCCCAGTGTATTTTCTTTCCTCCCATACGCAATGAAAGTACTCCCAGGAGTGCAATTTCAGTCAGTCGAGCAGCATATTCGAAATTAGAACTAGCTGCCGGGCCACCTTTTATGGCATCAACCCAATCACGGTGATGGCCATTGGTTGGTTTCAGGGTTGGTTGTGAAAGATTCATTTCTTGATTCAGGCTTTCGGGAAACAGCCTGGGAGGCTGGTAAGGTTGGTATACCATGATCCCTTTTTCGCCTACATACATGGATCCTCTTTGGGGAAGCCTTTCACCATCAGGCAGCAGTTCCGGGTGTGGCGGCCGTATTCCTCCTGAATACCAGGTAATGTTTAGTGGTCCTCGATCTTCACCGGCAGGAAATTGATAATATCCAAGCTCTCCATAAGGGGCAATGTCTTGATCGCTATAGCCAGCTGGAAATAACTCTACGCTTTCCGGAACTGGCAGATCAAGACCCCACACAGCTACATCTAATTCATGGCAGCCAAAATCACCCATAGTTCCACAGCCGAAATCCCAGAAGTCACGCCAATTTACCGGTGCATAGACATCATTAAAATCACGCATACCACGAGGTCCCAGCCAGAGGTCCCAGTCCAGGCCTTCGGGCACCGGTGATTTACCTTCCGGAACCCCCTTTAATTCTATGGTCCGTCTGGTAGCCGGCACCCAGACATGTACTTCTTTAACTGCTCCAATGGCGCCTGCCCGCAGGTACTCCACACTTTGCCTTAATGCATCTGTGCTATGAAGTTGATTGCCCATCTGAGTGGCCAGGCCCTTTTCCCTGGCGACTTTTTGTACCTGACGGGCCTCCCAGATGTTATGGGTTAGTGGTTTCTCGCAATACACATGTTTTCCTGCATTCATTGATAATAACGACACATAGGCATGGGTATGATCGGGAGTACCACAAAGTACAGCATCCATGGCCTGTTCATTTTCCAACATTTTCCGGAAGTCCGAGTATACGGCTACTTTGAAATTGGGAGTGGCTGCAGAATAGTGATCTTCTACAAACTTCTTTACCGGGCCCCGGCCAGCCTCGGTTTTATAATAAAATTTGTCCAGGTTCCAATATTCTGCCGGATCCGCAATTGCAGTGACCTGTACATCACTCAGTTTGAGCAAATCCGCTATGTTTTGTTTGCCTCGGCCTCCTACTCCTACCACCCCTATATTCACCTTATCGCTGGGGGCAATAAATCCTGTGCCCCCCAATACATGGCGGGGAATGATGGTAAATGCAGTGGTGGAAATTGCCAGGCTTTTCACAAACTTCCGGCGGGATACTTTTGATTTCTTAATGTTACTCTGTATCATAGTTCTAGCTTTTTGTTTGGTGAGCGGTTTGTGTTAGATCAATAATGCATAATATGAAAAATTTTCGGTTACTGATTTATTTTGTAAGCCTAATTTTAATTCAGTTAGATGTCCGGGCTCAATCCTCAAGGGCTGATCGACTGGATTCATTGATGAAAGCAAAACATGAAGCCGGCGAATTTAACGGGACCATATTGGTTGCTTTGGGGGGTAAAATAAAATACCGTAAAGCATTTGGAGTGGCTGAGAAGGACCGGGACTTGAAAGCCGATACTCCCTTCTACCTGGGTTCATTAGCACAATCTTTTACGGGCATGGGTGTCATGATGATGGTTGAGAAAAAGAAGCTAGGATATGATGATAAGATAGTTGATTATTTTTCGGAATTACCTGAATTTATGGGAGAGATTACAGTTCGCCATTTGTTAAATCACACTTCTGGCATTCCTGACTATTACGCGATGGGTAAGTATGTGGACAGTATGACCAACGAGATGGTAATGGAGGTAATCCTGGACCTAAAAAGTCTTGAATTTCCTCCCGGAGAGAAATACTCCTACAGTAATACCGGATACGTCCTTTTGTCCATGCTAATCGAGCGCGTCGCCAAAGAGTCATACCGCAAATTCCTGAATTGGAAAATTTTTGACCCTTTAGGTATGGAGTATTCAGAGATATTTGATGGTACGCAGCCAAAAATGTCCAGACGTGCCAGGGGACATTCCCAAAGCGGTGAACGGAACGATTATCAGGCACGCACCACAGGTGCAGGGGGTGTCTATTCCCAAATTGATGACCTTTTTATATGGGATCAAGCCTTGTATGATAATAATTTGATTAAGGACGAAAATTTGGAACAGGCATTTACACCGGCCAGACTGACCTCCGGTGAGCTGTCTTACTATGGATTTGGTTGGGTCTTGGAAGCAAAGAACCCTAAGGTTGTCCAACATTCCGGAAGCCTGGCCGGGTTTCGCTCTTTTTTCTACCGGGACACTGAAAACAAAAATACCATCATTTTGTTGTCAAATTTCACTAATGATGTGAAATCTATTAAGGAGGAGATTGTGAAGTTGATTGGGGAATAATCACTCATTAATTTTCTCGCAATCTACGTATTAGCAAAAGTATATGAATTGTCCGGTTTGTTATTCTGACAATATTAGAACCACCTTCAAAATATCAAGAGAAAATTTTGAAATTGAAGTTACTGAATGCAAAAACTGTGGTCATTTTTCACAACCAGATAGGAACTACCAAGAAATCTACACCACAGGTGAATTTACACAAATCGCCAGGCAAAGCAAAAGAACCCCAAATCATTCAAAAATTAAAGATCTTGATAAAATAGCCTTAAAAAGGATTAATTACTACCAGGAGTATATTACCCAAATGGACGAGTTCCTTGAAATTGGAAGTTCGATCGGAAGCTTTGTCCATGTATTAAAACTATCCGGAAAAACAGCTTTTGGATTAGAGCCGGATCCTGATTATGCTCATTACTCAAAAACACAATATGGATTTGAGCAGCATAACGGCCTGTTGGAAGATTTCAATGCAGGTAGAAAATATAGGGCCATCTGCAGCTTTCACGTACTAGAACATGTACGAGATCCACACGCTTTTCTAAAAAAGTGCTGCAACCTTCTAAAACTAGATGGTAAGTTACTTTTTGAATTCCCCTCTCTTGAACTTCATATGTATGGCTCCATGAAACAGACAATATGGAAGCCACACTTTCATTACTTTACAAGAGCTAGTTTGTACTATTTATTTTCACAATATTTTAAGATAGTTTCGGTCGGTTATTATGGATCTGCTTTATATGTTTATGCAGAAAAAAGTAATGCATCAACCTTCCAAAACAGCGTATTCCTCAAGCAAAAGAGGAAGGCCAAATTCGTCTTTACATTGGTACAGTTATTCCCGAAAATACCTATTAAGACTTCGGGTATTTCCGCGAAACAACTTGTGATGCAATCTGCTTTTTTTCATAATAACAGATGTAAACTGATTAACCGGTTTATAAATCTTGGCATTTTTGCTATCCGCAATAAAATTTATCTGAACTCAGAAACAGGAAGTGGAGGGAAAACAGCCACTCATTTTTCCTACTACAGCGGATGGGAAAATGCTGGGGACACTGTTTTATCCAAAGCAGTTAGGGATAATTTTAATATAATCAACCCAACCTCCTGGACACTGGAAAAAGTTACAAGCACTATTACTGAAAAGACCATAGTGCTGATTAATAAAAAAGATTATATGGTTATTGGTGGAGGAGGGCTACTGCTACCTGACTCTAATGCTAACACAATTTCAGGATGGCAGTGGGCTATATCAGAAGAGTTGCTGGACAAAATTGAGGTCCCGATCATAGTATACGCAATTGGATATAATTTCTTTATTGGCCAAAAACCAGAAGAACTCTTCATTCGCAGCTTGAAGAAGGTTATTGAGAAATCTTCCTTTTTTAGCCTTCGCAATTCAGGGAGTATCCGAGCTGTTAAAGAACTAGTAGGAGATGAGTTATGCTCTAAAATTCTATATCAACCCTGTCCAACAACTATAATTCGTAACGTAGATAAATCAGCACCTGTTAAGCGAAAAACAAAAAATGTCGGCGTTAATATCGCATTCGACAGGTATCACCTTAGGTATGGAGCAGATATCTATGAAATTCTCAATCAGGTGGCCTTTGCTCTAAAACAGATCTGCTCGAGAGGCTATACAATTAATAATTTATGTCACCTTGAGAATGATAAAAAATTTGAATTAACTCTAGACGCCCATGGAGTGGATTATAAAAGTATTAATCTTCAATATTCTCTACCAAAACAAACGTACGAGACATATTGCAATATGGAATTAGTAATGGGGACACGAGGGCATTCGCAAATGATACCCTTTGGATTGAATACCAAAATCATTTCCCTGGGTTCTCATAACAAATTAAAATGGTTTCTTGAAGATATAGATTCATTAGATTGGTTGGTAAATCTTAGGGAGGATATTCCAACGCTTAGCGAACGAATTACCAATCTATTCTTTAAAATCATTGACTCAAATCATGTAAAAAACAAGATCTACCATGAACAAAGGAAACTTTATGATATCTCAAAAGCTAATTATAATATTATAAACGGTATTATTCAGTAACTTTTGTCTTCATGGGTGAAGTGTCCTGGTGAATTGCGTTTTGTGATAGCACAAAAGGTCAATGGACACACTAAATTTTGTCTCTGATAGGCAAGAAACAATATGAACACCAGTAAATTTTTTAGAAGCTTTTCTTATGCCCTGAGAGGAATAGGTACGGTATTCAATGAAGAGTTTAATGCCAGGGTCCATCTGTTGGCCGCCATGGTAGCAATCGTGTTGGGGATTGTTTTGAAAGTTGCCTGGTTTGAATGGATAATTTTGGTTCTGGTGATGGGAGGAGTGTTTGCCATGGAATTGATCAACACCAGTATTGAGAATCTTGCTGATTTGTACAGTAGGGAGTTAAACCCAAAAATTAAAAAGATTAAGGACCTGGCCGCCGGTGCAGTATTGGTAGCCTCCATCACCGCCCTAGTCATAGGTTTGATCATCTTCTTACCGAAAATAATGGGTCAATTGCACTTTGTCCCAAGATGAAATATGTCTTCCGTAGCTTCAAATGTCTTCCGTAGCTTCAAGCTGCGGAAAGCTACATGGAATTCTACTCTCAGCTCATTTACTCCCTTAGCCTACCAGTAAAAAAACTAACCTTCGGATTAATCGGATTCCCAGCAGCCCTTCTCATCAAAACCACCTGACCGGTATGCCATATGGCGTCTGCAATGGGGCCGTTGATCATATTCCAGAAGGG
>CAZOJZ010000160.1:0-11811 GCA_964580205.1 uncultured Roseivirgaceae bacterium | reverse complement strand
GCCAGAACTGATTTACCCTTATCGTTGCGCAGTTCTATGGCATTTCCGGCGAACCGGTTCATCTGCTCTCTTGAAATCTCAATCAAATCATGACCGCTCTCTGAAAGTGACCTTACCAGCCGATTCCGATGGTCCGGGGTTTTCAGGGCATCCAGACAAACTATCGCAAATGATCCTGCCACGCCCATCAATACGTTGGTGTGATAGATATCCTCCCCGGCATCATCCACTGCTCTGAATTGACACACTTCATAACCCAAAAGATCCGTTACTTTTTTTACCAACATGGAACTTGTACGCGGTGAATTATTGGCATAAACTATTTTGTTAACATAGTCCAGCACTAGGCTTCCGGTTCCTTCCAGGTACTCGCCTTCCTCTTCGTAATAAGAAATATCGATGATCTCACTTACTTCAAATAAATGCATTTTTTCCAAAGCAGTTATAAAATCTAAATTCCGCTCCCAGCGTCGACTCGGAGCCATCATGGGATAAATTATAACCTTGCCATCAGGATGAAAACTGACCCAATTATTGGGAAAAATCGCATCGGGGGTATCTTCTCTATCAACAGAACTGAATTCAATCACCTCAATCCCAGTTGTTTTCAGGGCCAACGACCAGCCATCAAACTCCGTTGCTGCCTTTGCTGCTATTTCTTTCAGGTTTTCCTTACCATCCGTTTGTTGGAATGAATTGGAAGCTGCAGTTTCTTGATTGTACCCAAAGTAATCGGGGCGCACCATCATCACCGCCGTAGGAGCTTGGTCAACTAACATTAGCTCGTGTTGTTTGTACTATAAACCCAGAATTGTCATTATAAATTTACTGCATTTTCCGCCTCATTTTCATAACCTGCCTTAAGTTATTTGCCAAGTCCAAAGATTGATTGAAATTGAGTGTCTGTTGTCCGTCGGAAAATGCTTTCCTGGGATCCCGGTGTGCTTCATAAATAATGCCATCCGCTCCTGCAAGCACGCTGGCTAGTGCGATCGGAGG
Source organism: uncultured Roseivirgaceae bacterium (assembly GCA_964580205.1). GTDB lineage: Bacteria > Bacteroidota > Bacteroidia > Cytophagales > Cyclobacteriaceae > SZUA-3. The sequence goes on along the minus strand of CAZOJZ010000160.1, from coordinate 10,812 downwards.
CACATGGTCTCTAATCCCAATTCCATGAGAAGGGTCAGCAATCACCGGCAAATGGCTTTTTTCCTTCAAAATTGGTATGGCGTTGATATCAAAAGTATTGCGACTGGCCTTTTCATAGGTCCGAATACCTCTTTCACATAAAAGAAGTTTCTCGTTACCACCTGAAAATACGTATTCAGCTGAGTACAACAGCTCATCGATGGTACCTGAGATCCCCCTTTTGATCATTACCGGTTTATCAACCTTTCCCAGTTCATCCAATAGGTTATAGTTTTGGGTATTCCTGGCCCCTACCTGAAAGATGTCTATGTAGTCGTACATCTCTTCAATCTGAGAAACTTGCATCACCTCGCTAATGATCTTAATGCCGTTTTGTCGGGCAATATTATGCCATAGTCGCAGACCTTCGATGCCCATTCCTCTAAAAGAATAAGGTGAACTTCGAGGTTTGTACACTCCTCCCCGCATGATGCGGATACCTGCATCCTTTAAATGCTGCACGGTATTAATGATCTGTTCCTCTCCTTCAATAGAACAAGGTCCTGCCATTAATGCCAAATCACCCTGCTTTATGGTTACCCCATCGCCAAGATCAATTTCTGTGGCATCTACTTTCCACTTCCCTGAAACCAGCTTGTAATCATCGGAAACTACATGAATATCTGATACAGCATCCATAAAACCGATGGCCCTAATGTCAAATTCCCCCTCGCCGATAGCAATCAAATAAGCTCCTTGCTGCGTCTTTACTTCTTTGGTGGTGAACCTGATTCCGTTCAAATAATTTATCAGGTCTTCCACCTGTTGGTTCTGCACTTCCGGTTTTAATTGAATGATCATTGTTAGTGGTTTTTTACAGATTGAACGAATTGATGGATTGCTGGCTCCAGATTTGTTGCCTCCCTAAGCACATTGATAAAAGCGCTTCCAATAATAGCGCCCTTAGCGAACTTGCAGGCAAGATTAAACGTATGGTGATCCGAAATTCCAAATCCAATAATAAACGGATGTTTTAGCTTCATGGATTGGAGTCGTTCAAAATACGCTATCTGCCTATCATTGATGCCCCTTTTCGCTCCGGTAATACTTGAATCAGACACCGCATAGATAAAACTCTCGCTGTTTGCGTCGATCCATCGAATTCGGTCTTCACTGGTTTGAGGGGTGATCAAAAAGATGTTATGAAGATCATGCTGTTTGAAAATATGTTGATAGTGAGTCAGATACTCTTGAACCGGAAGATCGGGTATGATCAGGCCATCAATACCCCTTTGCTGACAATCAGCACAGAACCGCTCCACTCCGTATTGCAGTATCGGGTTGAAATAGCCCATCAAAATAATTGGAATATCTATATCCGCGCGTGTGGATTTTAGCTGGGCCATTAACAGTTCCAGATCCATTCCATTTTCAAGGGCCCTCTGATTGCTTTCCTGAATAGTCGGACCGTCTGCTACCGGATCAGAATACGGTATGCCGATTTCGATCAAGTCAGCGCCTGACTTTTTCAAATGGAGGGCTATTGCCATGGTATCTTCCAGATTTGGATAGCCAGCGGTAAAGTAAATGGAAAGTATACCCCGATTATTCTTTTCTATTAAATCAGTGATTCGATGCTTCGCTAATTTTTCCATAGCCCTAATATTTACCTTTTTCGATATAGATTTCAAGGTCCTTGTCTCCCCTTCCTGAGAGATTAACTACCACTACATCATCACTATTGAAACTAATTTGGTCCAGTGCGGCCAAGGCATGTGCCGTTTCCAACGCCGGAATAATTCCTTCCAATTTGCTTAGTTTGATACCTGCATCAAGAGCTTGTTGATCAGTGGCGCTCAGGAATCTTGCTCTTCCGGTTTCAAACAGATAGGCATGCAATGGACCTATCCCAGGGTAGTCCAATCCCGCTGAAATGGAGTATGGTTCCACTACCTGCCCGTCGTCGGTTTGCATCAGGATGGTCTTACTACCATGCAGGACTCCTGGCCTTCCCAATGAGGTGGTAGCAGCAGAATAACCGCTTTCCAAACCTTGACCGGCAGCCTCTACCGCTACCAACTGCACATTTTTCTCCTGATTAAAGTGATAAAAAGCACCGGCTGCATTACTTCCTCCTCCCACACAGGCAATCACATAATCCGGATTGGGTCGTCCTTCCTGTTGCTTTAGCTGAATTTTGATCTCTTCACTGATCACTGATTGAAAGCGGGTCACCATATCGGGATAAGGATGAGGTCCTACCACAGATCCTATAATGTAATGGGTGTCCACCGGGTGATTGATCCAATGTCTTAAGGCTTCATTGGTGGCATCCTTCAGTGTGCGGCTACCGCTGGTTGCCGGTCGTACCTGCGCACCCAGCAGTTTCATGCGTTCAACATTGGGCCGTTGTCTTTTCATGTCCACTTCACCCATATAGACTATGCACTCCATCCCCATGAGCGCGCAGACGGTAGCAGTAGCTACACCATGCTGACCGGCGCCGGTTTCGGCTATGATCTTCTCTTTACCCAATTGCTGAGCCACCAAAATCTGACCAATGGTGTTATTTATTTTGTGCGCTCCTGTATGGTTTAAGTCCTCCCGTTTGAGATAAATTTTACATCCATTGGCATCTGAAAGTCTTTGGGCCAAAAATAATGGCGATGGTCTTCCTACATAATCTCGTAATAGTTGATTGAACCGGGCCTGAAAATTTGTATCCTGGATGATGTCCAGGTACCGGTTTCTCAACTCATCGACATTAGGAAATAGCATCTCTGGGATAAAGGCCCCGCCGTATGGTCCGTAGTAACCAGAGGTATCAATTGGGAAACTCATAACTCCTTTATTTTATTCTTTAATCGTTCCAACTTAAGGGGGTCTTTCCAACCCGGATGTGTTTCAAATTTGCTGTTTACATCAATTGCTTCCAGATTCAATCCCTTGAGTTCTTTTACATCCATGAAGTTATCCAAAGAGATTCCACCACTGAGAAATATGGGTACTTCGTTGTCGTATTCCTTAAGCACAGACCAGTTAAAAGAGGTTCCGGTACCACCATACTTACTACTGGGGGTGTCAAACAAAAAGTACCTTACCCATGGTTTGAAATCCGCCAAGTTTTTTAGTTCTTCATCTGTTTTTAAGCTCACCGCTTTGATTAAGGCGAGGTTGTCCTGACAAAGTTCTTTGCAATATTGCGGAGATTCATGCCCGTGCAGTTGAAGGTAGTCAAACTGAAAACGTTCATTCAATGTTCTTAAATTCTTGAGTGATTCATTGACAAAAACTCCGACCTTCTTGGTAGTCACTGGGAAATCCTTGCCCGGTCCACTCCACCTATCTCCAACATACCGGGGAGACTCTTTATAGAATATAAATCCCATATAGTCAGGTTTTAACTCCAGCACCTTTTGAATGTTTTCTGCATGCTTCATTCCACATACTTTCCATTTCAAACTCATTTATCCAGGTCTTTTGATGGGCTCAGAGCTTTAAGCCGGTTAATAAATTCCCTGCATTTCTTTTCGGGGCGACTATGTGCCATAAAATTCTGTCCAATCAGGAATCCTTTAAATCCAAATTCCCGCAATTCCACTATGGTTTCAGGATCTTGAATACCACTCTCGGAAACCTTGATAAAATCATCAGGAATGTGTGCTGCCAATTGCTTTGAAGTGGCCACATTTACCTCAAAAGTTTTAAGGTCCCGGTTATTGACCCCTACCAAATCCACATGCTTGCTAATATGCTGCTCCAATTCAGGCAGGTTGTGCACTTCCAATAATACTTCAAGTCCCAATGATTTGGCAAAGGCTGCAAGGGCTTTGGTAGAGTCCTGCTCCAGGGCTGCAGCGATCAATAAAATAACATCAGCTCCAATTGATTTAGCTTCCAGGATCTGATATTCATCAATTATAAAGTCCTTTCTTAGTATGGGGCAAAAATTGAACTTTCTGGCCGTAATCAAGTCCTCATTTTTGCCGCCGAAAAAATGCTCATCAGTGAGCACAGAAAGTGCCGATGCTCCGGCTTGCATATAGCCAATTGATACCCGTTCTACCGAAGCATACGCATTTATTGGCCCCTTGCTGGGTGACTTTCTTTTGAATTCCGCAATTACTCCCCATCTGTCCTCACGAAGCAAATACTTCTTCATAGACACTGATGGGGTTTCAAAGTAAATGCTCTGTTTTAACAATTTCACTGGAAAGAGGCTTTTCCTTTGCTCAACTTCCTGAAGCTTGTGTTGTATTATCTTATCTAGAATATGCATACCTCTAAATATTTGTGATCCCATCCCCTATTAACCTCTTGAAGCTTTTAAGCGCTTTCCCTTGCATTAATGACTCCCTTGCTTCTTCAAAAGCCAGGGAACGGTTTAATTCGGGGCGGGCACAATGCAATGCCAACCCGGCATTAGCTACTACCACCTCGTTTTGTGCGGGAGTACCTTGGCCATTTAATACCTTCCAGAATATTTTAGCAGCCTCCTCCACCGTTGATCCTCCGAAAAGATCTTCTGGTTTACAAATACTAAACCCCCACTCCACAGGATCAACCAAAGATTCCTGGTCATTGCTGATCCACTTAAAGGGGCCGGTAAGGCTCACTTCATCATACCCATCCAACGAATGTATTATGCTGTATTTTTTGTCAGTCTGTTGATATAAATAACCATACAGGCGTGCCAGTTCAAGACTGAAAACGCCAACCAGCTGATTTTTGGGCTGGCTGGGGTTGACCATAGGACCCAGCATGTTAAAAAAGGTCTTTACCCCCAGTTCTTTGCGGATGGGTGCTACATTTTTCATGGCTGGATGAAACAAGGGAGCATGTAAAAAGCAGATCCCCGCTTGATCAAGGTCACGCAATAGCCGGTCCCGCTCATTGGTAAACTCATAGCCAAAGTAAGTCATCAGGTTAGAAGAACCACAAACCGATGACACCCCGTAGTTCCCATGTTTGGCTACATTCTGCCCGGCCCCTGCCACTACAAAAGATGACAGGGTTGAAATATTAAAAGAGTCCTTACTATCGCCTCCGGTCCCGCAAAGATCAATTGCGTCATAGCCGTCCAAAGGTAACTGTATACAGAGCTCCAACATGGCATCTTTAAACCCGCCTAGTTCATCCACTGTCACCGAGCGCATGGTAAACACCGTGAGAAATGCTGCGATCTGGCTGTGGTTGTACTCACCTTTGGCCAGATTGATCAAGACCTCTTTGGCCCAGCCACGATCCAGAGACTTATATGCGGTAAGATGATTAAGTATCTCTTTCATTCTCTTCAATTTTCGACCCAATTCCGGATCATTTGTTTACCGTTGTCCGTCAATACCGACTCCGGGTGAAATTGCAATCCCACCACATCGTATTGATTGTGTCTTATTGCCATGATCTCCTGCTCCTTATCACAGGCAGTTATTTTTAGATCACCGTTGACGGTACCTGGAATAACCGACCAACTATGGTACCGACCGACTTCTATTTCTTTTGGTACCCCCCTGAAAACCACCTCATCCTGATCCAGGATGCGGATACCAGAAGAAATACCGTGAAGTACCTCTTTCATATTGTATAGTGAGGCGCCGTAGACTTCTGCTATTCCCTGGTGGCCCAAACAAACACCCAATATACTTTTAGTGGGACCGTAACGTTCAATCAACTCAAGCATTATGCCCGCCTCCGAAGGGATCCCCGGGCCAGGTGACAACAATATTTTATGGTACTGTTCCACCCTATCTAATGAGATCTTGTCATTGCGATACACATCTACCTCCGAAGAATATCCCAGTTCCCGCAGAATATGTACCAGGTTATAGGTAAAAGAGTCGTAATTGTCAAATACTAATATCTTCATCACTTCCTTTCTATATAGTTGAAGCCAGCTCCATGGCTTGTCTCAACGCCGCAAGTTTATTATTTACCTCTTGTAATTCACTCTCAATCACTGACTTGGCCACCACACCTGCTCCAGCTTGATAATACAAAGTGCTGTCCTTACTTAAAAAGGACCTGATCATGATGGCATGATTGAAATCTCCATTGAATCCCATAAATCCAATGGCGCCTCCGTAGTATCCACGTGCCTGGTTTTCATATTTATCAATCAATGTCATCGCCATATGTTTGGGTGCGCCTGATAACGTACCTGCCGGAAAAGTATCAGCCACTACAATCAACGGTGAGGTGTCCCCGGTTAAGTCACCACTCACCTTGGAGACCAAATGAATGACATGAGAGAAATACTGGACCTCTTTGAAGGTATCGACTTGTACCTGATCGCTGTTTCTACTTAAATCATTGCGGGCCAGATCCACCAACATTACGTGCTCTGAATTTTCTTTGCTGTCTGCTAAAAGTTTCTTGGCCAGTTCAGAGTCTGCCTGATCATTCCCGGTCCTGGCGAAAGTGCCCGCGATGGGGTGGATCACCGCTTTTCTATCCTTGATAACAATTTGCGCCTCTGGTGATGATCCAAATACCCGGAAGCTGCCATAGTCAAAATAGAACAGATAAGGAGAAGGATTAATGGATCGCAAGGCACGGTACACGTTAAAGTCATCACCCATATATTTATTGCTGAATCTGCGTGACAATACTATCTGAAAGACGTCCCCTCTCAAACAGTGCTGCTTACCTTTTGATAAAATATCCATGAACTGCTCATCGGAGTAGTTGGACAGCTCTTCTCCTACACATTTAAAGTGAAAATCAGAGTAATTCTTGTTGTCAATAAGAGCGATTAGGGCATCGAGTTCACTTGGGAGTTTGGGGTCCCAACTGTATTCAAACAGATGCATTTGGTTTTTAAAGTGGTCTATGGCAATCACATACCGGTACACTCTGTATAATATTTCTGGTATATCGAAGTCACTATTTTTATTTTGAAGATCCACATCTTCAAAATACTTTACCGCATCATAGGCTATATAGCCAAACAAACCGTTGCTGGTAAACTTATGATCAGTAGTTTCCAGTTCAAAAGACTGTGCAAACGAAATTAAAGCCGGGATCACTGACGCTCTATTGGCTTCCATCTTTTCGATTCTCCCGTCCGGAAAATGCTGTTTGATCAAGCCATGAGCAACTTCAATACCTGCTATTGGTTGGCAGCATATATATGAAACACTGTTTTCGTTGCCGTGGTAATCCGAACTTTCCATAAGCATGCTGTTGGCAAAATTATCCCTCAACTTTAGGAAGATACTCACCGGAGTTTGAGTATCCGCAAGGCGGCTACGGTAGGTGGTAGTAAGTTGGTATTTGTTCAATGGTCCAAAAATTTATATCACATAAAAAAACCCGCCAAACAGCGGGTTCATGGAAATATCTTAACAATAAGGAAGCTGTTCAGTGATTATAGAAGACTCTGAAGTGCCACCAAATTGATATGTGCAATGTTGTATTCATAAGAAAACATAAATATAGCAGCTCAATTGAAAATAATGAAATTATTCTTTACTTTTTTTGTCATCTATCTTGGATTTTGCCGTTGTTTTTGCGGTACTCTTAGCTTTCGGAGTCGCTTTGGCAGTTTTCGCGCTTGACTTGGCTGCTGTGGCAGACTTAGCAGATGCCGTTGACTTAGCAGCAACACTTTTCTTAACAGTGGGCTTCCGGGTGGCCTTGGGTTTACTTTCCTCCTTGTCCTCTACTTTTTCTACCGTCTTAGGTACTTTGGCAGCTGCCTTTTTAGGTTTTTCTTCAACATCCGGCTTTTTATCTTCAGACTTGGCGTCTGGGGTTTTGGATTTCTTATCTACCTTTGGTGTTTCTTCAACCTTTGGCGCCTGCTCCTCTACTACTTTCGTTACTACTTCCGCTGTTTCAACAACTTCTACTACTTCAACAGCTGCTGCAGTTTTATCCACTTTTACTGCTGCCGGCTTTTTGACAGCACGGGTGCTTGTTCTTTTGGCACTGGCTGATGCTTTGGCTTTTGACTTACCCTTAACAATCATTTGAGGACTGGCAGGCCGTCTTCGACGACTAACGCCAAACGTTCCCTTGGTTATCTTACCCCTTCTGGTTTTTCTATCACCTTTTCCCATTGGAAATTTTTAAGTTCAGCTACAAAAATCGGAATTTTTCGCACATTGCCAAACATTAAATGATTAGGTGGACTCTGCTTTGTACTTTTTATTATTAAATTTGTATCGGCAAATCGATACGACCAGCTCCTGTCAAATCCCCCAGGTCCGGAAGGAAGCAAGGGTAGATAGTTGTAGCGGTGCGATATCTGATTTGCCTTTTTTGTTATTAATTGCCATTACTGGTTTAATAAACTATTATATTTATTGATCTTTTTACACAAACATTAAAACATGAAATTTTTTGTTGATACTGCAAGCCTGGAAGAAATTAAAGAAGCACAAGACCTGGGTGTGCTTGATGGAGTAACTACCAATCCTTCACTAATGGCCAAAGAGGGCATCATCGGTGACCATAACGTTCGGGCTCATTACAAGGCCATCTGTAATATTGTAGACGATAATGTAAGTGCGGAAGTAATTTCCACGAAGTTCAGCGAGATGATCCGGGAAGGTGAATCGCTGGCAACTATTGACGATAAGATCGTAGTGAAAATACCCATGATCAAAGATGGGGTCAAAGCCATTAAACACCTCAGCACTCAAGGTATCAGGGTTAATTGTACGCTGATCTTTAGTGCCGGACAAGCTTTATTGGCGGCAAAAGCAGGCGCCAGTTATGTATCGCCATTTATTGGCCGTTTGGACGATATCTCTACCGATGGAGTAGCCTTGATCCAGCAAATTGTCCACATCTATACTAATTACGATTTCGAAACGGAAGTCCTGGCTACCAGTATTCGGCACACCATGCACTTGATTCAATGTGCGGAAGTTGGTGCAGACGTGGTTACCTGCCCTGCCAAGGTTATTATGGAGCTGTTGAATCACCCATTGACTGACAAAGGTTTGGCACAATTTCTGGCCGATCACAAAAAGGCCCAGGAAGCCGCAGCCCAGGTATTGAGCTGAATTATCGGCAGATATGTACATTATTAAAGTAAAAGGTAAAGTTAGAATTCCCGATTATATCCAGTTACGCGACGATTCTTTTGTACTGATCGCTTACTTCAGAGCTGATCGGCCACTTAAAAATCTGGAAAAATACGGGCTGGAAGGCAGAGAAGATGAATTGAAACAAATAATTGAACAACTGCCCTTTAGTAAACTAAAAAAGCTGGAATTTGTATGACATTCTCCGATGCTCCGGTAGTTGCAGTCAAGGACGCAACTATTTTTCAGGACCATAACACCATTCTTAATGAGCTGTCATTTGAGATTGGTAAAGGTGAATTCGTTTACCTGGTAGGGAGTACAGGTTCGGGGAAAACATCCTTGCTTAAGACCCTTTACTGTGACCTACAACTCCATTTGGGTGCAATTACCGTGGCTGGCTACAAAATCAAAGATATGAAACGTTCTCAGGTACCCTACCTCAGACGTAAGTTGGGTATTGTTTTCCAGGATTTTCAGTTATTTCAAGACAGGTCAGTGGCCGATAATATTTTTTTTATCATGCAAGCTACCGGGTGGAAAGATAAGGCCAAAATGAAAAAAAGATTGGCCGAGGTATTGATGAAAGTAGGTTTGGGGTCTATCGAAACTAAGTTCCCTCATCAGCTTTCCGGTGGTGAGCAGCAACGGGTGGTGATCGCCCGTGCTTTGGTAAACGAACCGGAACTTCTAATCGCCGACGAGCCCACGGGCAATCTTGACCCTAAGGTTTCTGAAGGCGTTTTCAAGCTCTTTTTGGATATCAACAACAGTGGAACCGCTATCCTTATGGCCACACACAATTATAACATTATAAAAAAATACCCTGCGCGCATATTGAAATGCGAACAGGGAAGGCTGTTGGATTCGGATCTTCATGAGTTTGAGCTAAACGACGTGTTTTAGCATGGGGCAGGCGCATAGGGCAGAGCGTTTTACTCTATGCCCTATGTTCCATGTGCCTGGCGCTTAACGCCCAGCGCCCAGCTCTATACTCACGTCCGTAAAATTGCCATCCACCTTTATCTGACCACCGCTGCCGTTTCCGATTTTTCCTTTATACTCACGGCTATTGTTCTCTAATTTAATATGACTCATGTTGATTCCCGACTCCGGGTAATTGAGTTTGCCATGATTTAAATCGACCTCAACTGTGGCATTGGTACCTGATTCCAGTTCAAGTCCCAGGTAGCTGTGATTTCCGTCGAAAATCACGCTGGTGAAATTATTTGACAAACGACCCACCTCTACATGGCTGTGGTTACAATCAACTTCCAGCAACCGTTCTAGCTTTTCAACTTCCATTGTCGAATGTTGCATATCACTGCTAACACTTCGCAGTGACTCGGCTTCAAACTTACTGTGTTGCATATCCAGGTTCAATACTCCGGCATTGCCCAGCTCTATATTACTATGCCTTACCTCGATATCAAGATCCCCGGCTTGCTCGACCTCAATGCTGGCATGGGCGATATCCACATCCAACGAGCCCATTCGGCCGATCCTCAGTCGCTGATAGTGTTGAATTTCCAAAGATCCGGAACCAATAGCAGCAATGCGTCCACCGTTTCCGTGCTGAAGGCTGATACGAGACTTTCCGTTTAACTCTTCAGCAACAATCTGACCATGGGCAAGTTCCAGATCAAGCGGCCCATCAAGATTGTCTATATAAACATCACCGTGTCTGTGGTCTACACTCAGGGGATTATTTTTAGGCATCTTCACCGTATAGTTGATCTCAAACTTTTGGTTTCGGTTTTTGTTTCTGGATTCTGTAATTTCGGTTTCCAATCTTATCTCG